>NZ_CP095049.1:5157500-5462500 GCF_022919135.1 Hymenobacter cellulosivorans
TAAGGTATTGTGGCTGGCAAAGCATATAGCCTGTATCAGATATGCCATAATAAAACCTCTAGTTGAGGTAGTTGGCACCTCACACGAGTTTCATATTAGATGTAGTCAAATCATACAGTAAACCTTGCCACTTGTGAGCCTTTATCACATATTGGTTGGGTTGAAAAGATATCCAAATTAACAACAGGATTAAGCTATATTCCAAGTTTCCATCGCACTAGGCCAATCACTGGATATCTGCAGTTCGTAAGAATTGCACTTGGTTGAAAGCGAAAAGAAGTCCTTGGGCATCGTTGGGTAGGGACAGTCTACATGGTTTAAAGTACTAACTCATTGCACTGTTAGTGGGCATGCTTGCGCGTAAAGAGTTAAAGCAAAACTAAGATGGCGGCCTGTATGCCCTATATCAGTCTAGTATTAGAACTTTGGTGCTATCCACCCGCTAGAATCAACCCACCCGACAGTATACAGCCATGTTAGGCAGCGCCAGCTTTCCGTATCGCTATAGTGGTGTAATACAGATAGTTGTACTATTAAAAGAAACTTCTGGAAAGCTTTACAGCGAAGATATCAAGAAAGTCTACCTATGTCCCCCGAAGCTCAATATTTTGGAATGGATAGGATGTAGAATTATTCGGGATCTTATCCTCCTTTTATCATTTCCAGACGCCTGCTATTTCGTCAGAACGAAAGTAGATATTTGATACGGGAAATCAATAATCATATTTGCTATATATGCTCACTGTGTAAAACGCATATTTAGTGAGCTTTGTGAAGGCGTGAGGCCATACTTCCGTTGATATAGCGGAGAACCACGAAAAGATCCACTGCCAACCTGTACTCCCTTTCGCGAGACGCGTAATCATGAGCTCTGCCCCCGATCCGTGCTTGTCCGACGCGATACTAAGCGACCACCGTTACGCAGCTAATCGGCTGCCACTTTGTCATGTAAGGCAAGCAGCTTTGCAAACCACTACGGTAGGGCGGCATTATGCGCCGGTGCAACTGGTAAGCGTGTGGGTAACCAAGCAGCGTCGGTGCTTGGTTACCCACACGCCGGTGGCCGCAAAACGTAGCGAGGATGGGTCCATCTGCAGGTGCTCGAGTTGGTGGCAACACGCAGCCTAGTGAGCCTAGACGTGCTAGGAAAGCAACTTGTGCTGGCCATACCTTTACTTGAACGTGAAGTCGAATAGTTGATTAGGTACTGACTTCAAATCGAACCAGTGGAAGTTGCTTGGCCAGATGCAGGCATAATTCATCTTGTCGCTTCCTCGCGGTCTAACGTGCGAGCAGCACCATGGCTGGGGCAAACAGCGCGCTCTAGCTCAGCAGTTCGCGCGGTTGCTCACTGCTAATTTAACAAGGCAGACGACTAGGCAGTGTCTGAAAAGTGCTGATGCTTTAAATTAGGTCATGGCAGCACGATACGAATTAACAGATGCGTAGTGGGCCGTGGTGGCGTCCGAGTTGCCGCCGCAGCGCATGGGTCGGCCGCGACGCGACGATTGGGCGCTGTGGAACGCGCTGCTGTGGATGTTGTGCATGGGTGCAGCATGGCGGGATTTGCCGGCGCGCTACGGCCCGTGGCAAACGGCTTACGAGCGGTTCCGGTGCTGGTCGGCCAATGGCACCTTCGAGAGGGTGCTGGCCGCCTTGCACCTACGCTTGGACCAAGACGGCCAACTCGACCTGGACACCTGGCTGGTGGACTCAACCACTATGTGCGCCACGAAAAGCGCGGCGGGCGGGGCGAAAAAAAGCCCAATGCCTCGGGCGCAGTCGCGGTGGACTGACCACGAAGCTACAGGCAGTCTGCGACGGGGCGGGCACGCCGCTGGCCTTGCTGCTCTCGGCCGGGAAGCGCCACGACGCGCCGCAGTTCGAGTCCGTGTGTCGGTAGATGTGGGTGCGTCGGCGGCCGCCAGCTCATCGCCGACCGCGGCTACGACGCGCAGCACATCCGCCGCTGGGTGCGTCGGCGCCGCATCCGCCCCGTAATTCCGCGGCGCTGACCAGCGCCAGGTCAGTGCTGGCGCCGACGTGGCCGCCCGCCGCGCATCGAAGCTCGGCGCAACTTCATCGAGCGGTTCTTTGGCTCGCTCAAAAAACACCGCCGCGTGGCCATCCGCTACGACTAACACGACCAACACTTTCTCAGTATGGCTCAACTGGCCTGTATCCGGCGTATCCTACAGAGACACTTTTCAGACACTGCCCAGTCAGGCCTGCGCAAAGTGCCCTGTGTTTATACTATGCCCTGGCAGTACGGACATAAGCTATCAACGCTCTTAATAGGTGTATAGTCCCAGGGTGAGCTGAGTTGGGTCGCGAATGAAGGTAGCGTGGTTTTTTGGTGCTGGGCGCAAACGAATTCGTGCGGGGTCAGGCCACGCAAGGTCTTCATACACTTGACGTGGTTGTAGGCTGGCAAGAATGTCTGCAAGTACTCGCTGAGTTGCTCGGTCGTGTCGTAGTGGTAGCGTAGTACCGTCGCTTCTGTGAGGGTGCGGTTCATGTGTTCGACCTGGTCGTTGGTCTACGGATGGGCCGGCTTGGTGAAGCGGTGCTCGATGCCGTGCTCGTCGCAGGCGCGCCCGAAAATGTGGCGGCCGACGTAAGGCTGGTGGGGCATGTTACCAAACTGTGTGCCGTTGTCGGTCAGCATCTTGTGCATTTTATAGGGCAGCGCGGCCAACACCCGGCGCAGAAACTCGGCCGCCAGCATCTTAGTCAACTGCGGTTGTGTTTCGGCATAGGCCTTTAATTTCTTCTTCGGGGCGCTTTTGCTATCTGCAGCCAACGGCAGGCTACTAATACCGTGACGCTGGAACAAGCGGTGCAGGGCCGAGCGAGTGAGCCGCGGAGTGGTGGCCTGCAGCGCGTAGAGGCAATCATCCAGCTGCAGCTGCGTGTGCTGGCGGAGGGCTACAGTAATGGCCTCTTCTTCCGGGCTAAGCACCGTCGAGGCCGGCGTGGGGCCCATCGCCGCATCCTGCGTGGTCGTGCGCTTGCGCCACTTGGTCACGGTTTTGGGGTTGATGCCGTGGCGCCGCGCTAGGCTTTGTAGGCTTTTCTAACTACGCTGGATAGCGGCTCGGATTGCCGGCGCCAGAGCGGGCGCTGCCGTGGAGTACTTATCCCACAAATTGTTACGAAAATTGGTGTCAAAAAATATACCACAACACTGCGGAATTAAATACCTAGTCGATACGGTGGAGAGATGGTACATTATGGTTGCGGCTACCAGGGCATTGAAAACCACCAGCACAAGGGTCCCATCTGGCTTGAGCATAGCTGCTGCTGCCTCACCTAAGCACCGCGCACTCTGTGCACCGTATGCAAGTTGGTGTTGAGCCTGTGTGTCTAAAACGCACGAGAGTCGCCCGTGAGTACTAGTTCTCGTGCCAAGCGCTAACCTACTTCGAATCTAAAACGAGCTTCCTACACATTTTTTATACCCCCCCTATTCCTGTAGTGCTTTTAAAGATGATACAGTCTTGTATTTTCGCTCCGTCACTCTAAGCTACAAAATCGGAATAGCTTCGTTCATGCACCTGCGTGGCCGCTGCTTGTCATAAATTCGGTTTGCGTCAATTAATGGTCGCTAAGCGCTCCGGCGTGATCGTACTTTCTATAAGAATTGCGGCTCTGACTGCGGGGCTTTAGTTTGCTGTTTTCCAATATGATGAGTGGGAGGCGGTACAGGCCTTCTCAGCTGACGAAAAAGCCCTCCTCGTGGTCCACCCCTGCCTACAGCCGGATGCCACACTGGCCAAATTAGACGTGGCCTGGCAAACCAAATTTAGTAAACCAATAAGTCGAGCCTGCTTCATTTGAGTATTTGATGAGCAGAATTCTCGGCGAAAAAATGTCGACGTACTATAGAGTGCTGCAGTGAGCGAATGTACGCGCTACGGTGGCGGCACGTGCCGATGAGCACCGCTTTAATTTCCTCGACGAAACAGGGTTGTGCTTAAACCCAAGCCGACACTATAGATGAACCCAGAGTGGGTGGCGCGTGACTAGTGTTTGCTTGCATTGGGGCCACTCGATGACCTCAACTGGGGCGGTGTCAGTATGAAGACTGCATGGGTGCGATTGTTAGTGGGGCGCTCAATCACTGTAGCTTGGCCCATTATATAGTCCATATTGTGGATTCACGGCTGCGCCTAGGCGATATAAATTCTATAAGAAAAACATACTTAACCAATCATCATTGCTATCGTTCAGGTTAGATGCAATACTTAGGTTTACCCCTAATAAACCATCAATCGTGCTATGCTTTTTTTGGTAGATATCATGGCTGGTATTTATGTTTTTAAAGAAGTCCAAAGTTTTATTTATCCAGAATTGTTGAGATTCCTTGTATTGAGGAATATTACTGTATTTATAGAGAACTTTGTACATCATTGAAACTCCAGATGACCCGTGACAGAAGAATGGATCATCTACCCATGACAATTCTTTGCTGCGATTATTAATCGTGCTTAAGCCTGCTCTATCTGCAATAGTCTTGTAATCAGCATTGTTAAAATATGCATGACACTTATATAATAGAACAATTACACCCAAATCTCCATAGCACCACGCTAGCCTTGGATACATTTCAAACGTATTATTATTGAAATTTATTTTGGAATAAAAATTACCCCTCTCATTAGAAGGTTTATTAGCAATGCTATTGTTTAATATAAATCTAACCCCCTCCTTTATGGTTTCCTCGACTAAAAGTTTGTGTTCGGTATATTCTAAACTATTAAGAAGTATTAAGAGCATTCCGGTTAAGCCATGTGCAGTACTTAAGTTAGCTACGTTTCTATCTTTGCTTTCGCTTTCAACTATATTCTCAAACCACAGTCCTTCAGAAGTTATCTTAGCTTTATTACAAATGGCTTTAATAACATCATTTGAATTTTTATTCGTTCTTGTTATAAAATAATGCACAATACCAAATCCACTATGCAAGCAATCTAATTTATCGCTTTTGAGATCTAACATTAAACTCTCCATCAAATATCCATCAAGATCGAAAAGTTCATCGTGAAGATCAATGCCCAGATCTAATATTTCATTCACTATAGTAGTTGTATAAGCGAAACCAGCTATTCCGCTTGCATAAGATGACCCGTATAATCGAGCTTCATTTTTGTTAATGGCATTGAAGACTTCTTCAATTAGTCTAAAGGCGGCATCTCTATATTTTTCTACATTCGTCATCTTGTATAAAAAAGCATAGTAATAGCAAAGGCTTAAATTGCCATCTAGCAGACTATCATGTTCTGGAGAACGTGACTCTATAACAGTCTGATTAAATTCAAACTGTTTTACAAAAAGGTTATTCATTTTATTTTTGATAATTTTGGAGAAAGAGCAATTATAATCAGCAAAATTTAAGTATAAAATGTATAAAGACAATTCAAGCAATAATATATTGCTTGAATTGTCTTTATACATTTAGAATACGAAATAGCGTAAAGAGCCCAAAAGCCAGCTTATTGAAGCATCTCTAGCGTTTCGCGGCAGTCGGTCATTGAATCAGTTTAGCTGGAGGCAGTTTGCAGTCGTAGGTGCATTGCATGCCATAGTTAGTGAAACAATGAAAGACGCTGGTGAACCCACCGGCCACGGCCTTCATCTGCTCGTTGCTGAGCTTGGTAACCGCCTTTTTGTTGAGGGAGAGTTTTTGCTCCTCATGGCGCGGGTTGGTAAAGGGTAAAGAGAATTAAACTGCTACCGAAACTTCAATGTGGCACCCATTCGTGGCGTTGGAGGTGCAAGTATCGGCGCAGGTGAACCCACCAGCTGAGCAGTGAAAGATGCTGGTGAACCCACCGGCCACGGCCTTCATCTGCTCGTTGCTGAGCTTGGTAACCGCCTTTTTGTTGAGGGAGAGTTTTTTGTTTTTCATAATGTGAGTTGGTAAAAAGTGAAAGGTAAAGGGTAAAGGGTAAGAGAATTAAACTGCTACCTCAATGTGACACGTATTCGTGGCGTTGGAGGTGCAAGTATCGGCGCAGGTGAACCCACCAGCTGAGCAGTGAAAGATGCTGGTGAACCCACCGGCCACGGCCTTCATCTGCTCGTTGCTGAGCTTGGTAACCGCCTTTTTGTTGAGGGAGAGTTTTTTGTTTTTCATAATGTGAGTTGGTAAAAAGTGAAAGGTAAAGGGTAAAGGGTAAGAGAATTAAACTGCTACCTCAATGTGACACGTATTCGTGGCGTTGGAGGTGCAAGTATCGGCGCAGGTGAACCCACCAGCTGAGCAGTGAAAGATGCTGGTGAACCCACCGGCCACGGCCTTCATCTGCTCGTTGCTGAGCTTGGTAACCGCCTTTTTGTTGAGGGAGAGTTTTTTGTTTTTCATAATGTGAGTTGGTAAAAAGTGAAAGGTAAAGGGTAAAGGGTAAGAGAATTAAACTGCTACCTCAATGTGACACGTATTCGTGGCGTTGGAGGTACAGGTAGCAGTACACGGCCTGCATATAGCCGTAGAGTTATTATTTAAGACACTCAAACTACATATATTTTGCTATATTTTCCAAAGTTGCTAATGACTGCTTTTGATTGACTGATACATTATTAAAAATAAATTCATCGTATCCGTAAAATTCCTGATACTCTAGTAATTTTTCGTAAAATAAATCAGGGGGTCCAATAATATTTATCGCATCAATCGGGATTTTGGACTCGCTCTCGTTTAAGCTTATTTTCCTACGTGAGGAATGACAATATCCAGAAAACGTTAAAACGGTCTTGGGCTTCACTCCGTTGGCAGAAAAATATTGTGATTGAAAGAATTTAAACTCTTTCAATTTATGATCCTTATTTGCATTTTCATGAAAAATTGTTCTGCCAAAGTTTAACTTATTCTCAATAATATAATTAAAGTTTTGATATGAGGACCCTAAATACCATACATCTGGTATACCTCCCAAAAATGGTGGTACAACTATACCTTCACTAAGTAAATCATCTTCGCATCTCAAATAATCCAGTAGTTGATTTATCTTGCCTTTAAAACTTGATCTATTCGATTTCAAATCAATATCAAACCTATTAAGAATCGAATCTTCTAAAGACCCTTTAACAATTCCAATATCAACCCTGCCTGTATATATATTGCTCAATAATTTGTAATTATGAGCGATTCTAAATGGATTGTGTGTATTTATGATAAGGCCCGCAATGCCAACATTAATATTGTCGGTCATACCTAATATTATGGGAAGTAACATTTCTGGCGTAGACCATGCCATATCTTTTCTGTTTTTAATATAATTTTCTGTTAGCCAGAATCGACTGAACCCAAGATTATCAGCTGCAACTGCATAATCAATAACCTCATAAATAGATTGAATAGGATTATTGCTTTTATTGCTACGGATTCCAAATTCAAGTAGGCCAATTTTAATTTTTGACTTCATCTTGCTGAGGTATTAAAACTTTTTTTCTCCTTGCGATTTCGCTCTGATAGTGTTTAGCAAGAAGATAGTATAATACGAGTTCAAATACTCTATTTTTTTCAGGAAAAAGCCTATTAATCATCATATGTATGTAACTACCAAGATAATCTTCGGCTATTAATTTATGCGTATTACATAAATCTTTTATATTGTATACTGCAGATCGAAACTCAGAATCCTGCTCGTATAATACTTTATACATACTCAATAATACTTCATCCCCTGACTCATTTAAAATCTCATAAAGATCTTTACGTCTGGCTCTAAAAATATCATTCAATTGAAACAAATTATCTTTATTGTACTCAAACTCATTTAGAAAATTATTACTCATCCTAAGAATGGCATTGTATTTCTTTTCCAACGAAGATGGATGAAATAGCTCTAAATAATAATCTATGTATTTGATTGCCAGTTTCCATCTATATTCTTCGTCGTCTTGATTGCGAATCTCATCTATTACTTTCAAGACTGTTAAGCTATCTACACTGAATAGCGTTTCCACTTCTTCAACAAGTGCTAACTCATATCTTTCTATTTCTCGTGAGTAGGTGGAGATGTCATATTTCCACACTGTTCCTTGTTCTATAAATTTTTTTATTTCTTTATAAAACCTGTCTATAACTTCACCTAAATTACTTTCATCAGAAAGAAAAAATCTAATTCTTATATGAAAGCTTGTGTCTTGGTACCTGATGAAAAAGAACTTTACTATTTTCTTGTCTTTAATAAGCCTTTCACTAAAAGGCAATAAACTATTTATTAAAAACTCATCTGCGTGAGAAGAATTTATATATACTTTAAAATACCCGCACTTTGAGCCAGGAGGAAAATTTCTTTGAACTTCAAACATGATATGCTAATTTTTAAATAGTGAAATATTAAATTGGTTGCGATAATTGTTGTTGTCAGAGTCTGTAATCAAAGAGCACTTGCTATCAAATAAAAATTCTTTGATAATTACAGTTTCATTCTTCATTATTATTTCAATGAAAAGTCGACAGCAACTTATGTCGTTGAGATCTATATAAAGTTCGTTATCGCTTTGACAGTGTAAAATTTTTTCTGGCAAACTGAACTCATCAACAATCATATTAGCTGACTCTTCAACGCTCTTATTTAGAATTTTTTTTCTTATTAACTTTGTATTTATAGTCCAAGTGGCCAATGACAAGATTACATTTTTGTATTTTATTCTTGGCATGTGATCCAGACCAATGTTTGAAAAAGAAAACCCGGATACATAATTACGCTGATACTGTAAGTCTCCTAAGAACTTGAATACCGGTAAATCAGTAAATGAATAATTAAATGCGTTTGTGTGATACACATTTAATTCTTTATTAAGTCTACTTGACTTTAAGACAATTCTATTATTTACAACACCCACGAGCAAATCAGATATTGGAAGGCACAGATTTTCATCGTTATCTGATGCGGATAAACACGTTATATCATACTCTCTAACACCTTGAGGGCGACCTATAATATTTCCATGTCTTGGATTTGGCAGATAGAGCAGTTCAGCATCGATGATATTGTCATTAACGCTATTGTCTTTGTCTGTAATTTGTTTGATAAGAGTAACAATGTTTCTGTCTAAATAGGAGAATCTGCTCATTAATTTAGCACCAGAGTTATCACCGAACGAATTGAGTAAAATTAATCCATCATTATTCAAAACTTCAAATAAGCACCCGAAGGTATTATATGTCCTATTAGATCCAACCACATTGAAATCACTCTCACTTAGGTCAACTTCTTTCTTATTATTCTTTTGTGAATCAATAATTTTTTCCAGGATAATCTTTTCAAAATTAGTGCTCCAGCGTTTAGTTACAATTTTATTGCCTTTGACAGGAAGAGCCAATGATTCAATTAAGCTATTGCTGTAATTGCTTTCGTATGCAGGATAACCTATACCCGCATCAGAGTCCATAACCTTTAGCAGGTTAACCATCTGGCTTTCATATCTTTCAATGAACTTATTTTTGAAAGTTTCTAATTCAGGTGATTTGCTTGGGAAAGGATTTATTTTAACACAAAAATTCACTGCTTCAACAACTTCATCTACTATAGATTTGTCTAATTCAGCATTTGAAAAAATAGTTTTAGTATCAACTTGAAATATTTTATTATAATCAAATGACAAGTTAAATAATTTAATTTTCCGTATTATGTCTTCATACAATGCAATCAAATCACGATTCGCATTAGGATAGTTTATAGCTTGAATTATTGTATTTATTTCATTCAAGTTTTCTACCAAAGGTGAATGTACGCTCTTGGCTTTTAATATATCCAGAATTCTAGATAAGTTATCTGGTTCGGTCAGACACGGAGTTAATTCGCTAACAAGTATTTTAGAATCAACTAATTCGGTCAAAAAAGCAGTGATATCCTCATTCTCCAAAGTTTCGTCAAGGCGAGCAAGTGCCTTATGCAACTCTGTTCTACTAGCACCTTTCCTACTTTCTTTGATCACATTTTCTAAATAAGTTGATCTGTCTACTGTTGATATTTGGTATTCATACGTGTTTAATTTTGATGTGTATTCTATATACCGGATCTTGTCACCAATAAGATACATACTATCATTCGGATAGTATAATATATGATCTTTTAAAATTTCATTTCTTTCAAAATGATCTATGATAAGGCAAAGGGCTGCCATATCTAGCCTGGTGGAAGGGTTATTATCAGAGTAGACGATATTGTTTTTATCACCAATATTGACCATTGAAATTCCAGAGAACTTTCCAAACGGAGTTGTCCTGCTTTGCATTCTAAGCCAATACTTCAAAAGGGTTTTCTCTAGGCTTTCTATTTCCTTTTCTTTCTTAATTTCCCCCTTTTCGTACCTCAGCATTTCAAAATACAGATCCCTTGAAGCTATGTATAGAGCCTCTCTGAACTCCTTTTTTTGAAGCGTGTATTCCTTACCTGGGTTAAAAGGCAATAAAGGTGTTCTGACAAGGCACTGTTTGAAATAATTGAGTTCCATTATAAACGTGAGCTAGTTCTTGAAAAAATCAATTACAATTTGATTGAACTGCTTATAATCCTCTTGGGGCACATAATGACCTGCATTTTTGAAAATTTTTAACTTGCTATTAGGAATGCTTTTGGCTATCAACTCTGTGTGATTTTTTTTGATCACGTCTTTTTCTCCTGCCATAACCAGCACAGGAATATGAATGCTACTTAATTCTTTCGGGTCTAAATTCGGCTCTTCTAGTAATAATTTCTTAAGCCTATACTTAACGCTATTTTTAGAAATTTCATCGCTTTCCATGGCTCTAACCTGTGACATGAGTTGAAGATTAACCTCTTTTTCAATCGATGTTTCGTTATTGAATAGGTTAGCCCCAAAAACAGCCAGTTTGTTAATTTTTTCAGGAAATCTTAAAGCTAACGTCAACGCTGTGTTCCCGCCATCGCTCCATCCTAGTATATTAGCCTTTTTTATATTTAAGCTTTTCAAAAATTCGTTTACATCTTGTGCAAATAAGTCATAATTAAATTTATCTCCATTTTCTGTTGATTTGCCTTGTCCCCTTGTGTCCAATGCTATTACAAAAAAATGATTGGCTAGTTCACTTATTTGATTTCTAAAAGAATTTATAGATTCACCGTTCCCATGTAGCAATAGCAGCGGTTCGCCATTGCCGTACACTTCATAATAAATTTTAACACCATTAACTTCTACATATTTTCCCGCATTAACATTTTCGCCGTACTTCTTACTTGATTTTGATTCTAAATCTTTTTGAACACTTTCCAATTTTAATGAATGTGTTCCACTCAGAAATACACTCTCGTCTAACGATAACTTAGCATACTGATCATTGGAAACTCTATTCAGGCCCCAATCATTCAAATTATTATTTTCAAAATCGGCATTTCTTAATGGTATTCTTATTTTATTATTATTTCTATCGATGAGACAGAGGCTAAAGTCATCGAAAAACAAAGTATTATTACCATTGAAAAAGATTCCTAAGAATAAAATCGAAGTTTTGGGATCCAAATTTTCAATTATGGTGTATTTATTCCATTTATTCTTAATATATGCATCTGCAGTGCCAGTGTTATAAGATTTTATGAATTTTTTATTTAATTGATGTTGAGAGAGCACAAAAGCGGCTCCAGAATTGCCAATGATATCATTGCTCCCATAGATATACCCCTCAAATTGAAATTTACTATACTCGCCTTTATATTTTGATATATCAAGAGATTGTGATACATACGGCACATTGTTATTTTGTCCCTGCGTTTCACGTGATCCTAATAGGATTAAAGAATATATTATTTTTTTAAATGTCTCTAGCATGTTAATGTCTCTTTAGCTGATAATTATATTTTACTTATTCCAGCCTTCTAGTTGAAAGCGAGCTGTGAGTTGATCAGGTTAGGCCTCAATGTTTTGCAAAAGAGTCATTTCCACTAGACGCAAGCTGATTGATTAGCTTGGCCGCCCTTGGTTTTTAGTGCCTGCTGCCACGGACCACATGGGGTCTTTTCGTGAATCTTTCCAAATCTCACCCGTGTAATGTGTATCGGTACAGAACAAGCTACCTTGGTGCCGGCATGGACGTAATACCCAACACAAAACCCCTCGCGAGTCGTTAAGACCTAGGCCTGTAACTGTGGAACCAACTCCTGTTGCAGGCGTACCATGCGGAGTAGCGCTTAAACTCAGTACTTTGTAGCGTTTGATGATTATGTCGTGGCATACCGGAAGGAAAGAGAGTTAGCGCAGTGGGGCTATGCAAGCAGGTGACTATATGAATGCCCACAAGAGAAAGTCACAAGCGGGTCCATCAACGTATCGAAAAAGGCTTGTTATTCTGCTGCTCCACATAGCGTTGGTTTAGCACCAAATTGCTCCTAAAGTAGCGAGGAGCGATTACTTCAGTTGACGGCACCTGTACTTCAAACAAGCAGAAGCACTCAGTCAGGCGAACCCAGATACGGCGGGTATAATGGAGTAACCTCTCGTTAAAGTAACATATTGCCATAATCTATTCTGTAATAGGCCCGTCAGGAAGTAAGGTTTAAATACTTGAATCCTCTTCTATTTCTTTTGTAACCAACTATCTCACTTATACATACAACCCGTCATGTTAGCGAACAGTTGGGCTGCTTGAGTGGACAATTATACATGACAAAATCTTTATAGACAAAAACAGATATTTCTTTCCGGGTTCGTTTGGGTACATCAGTCTCTCTATGCCCATTAATATGCAAATACGTCAACCTACTGCTTTGTATTCATATATGGTTCATTTTCAGTATTTTACCAGAGCATTTGCCGTCGATTAGCACAATCACTTTAGCTGATTATCAATGTAAAATTCAAACTGCTTCCGACGACTTGTTTGAACACTTCTTTCAAGTATAAAACAAAATCTATACTCTTAGCGGGAATTTCTGTTCCTACTATTGTGCTATCCTAAATACTTCGGGCAGGCGAAAGGCATCGTTTCCTACGGCTTTCTCGACGGCCGCCACCGGCTCTTCTACTCAACCACGTTTAGTTCGTCCGAGCGCGAAGCCGCCTATTTGGTCGATGACCTGCTGCACAACAACGTCGTTGAGTCCACCATCCACAGCACCGATACCCACGGCTTCACGGAGGTCAATTTTGCCCTTACTGCCTTGCTGGGGATTGAATTCGCGCCGCACATCCAATCCTTTCAGGACCAGCAGCTTTACGCCTTCGCCGGCATGGACGCGCCCGACCTGACGGCTTACGGTCTAGTCCCAGTCAAGTACCTCGACCACACCCTTATCGAGGCCCAGTGAGATACGCTGCTGCGGTTGGTGGTGAGCCTCAAGCAAAAGCACGTGACGGCTCCCACGCTGCTGCGCCGGTTCAACTCCTACTCCCTGCAGCACCCCGTCTACCTGGCCCTGCGCGAGCTGGGCCGGGTAGACGGGGTGCTGCAGGGAGTTTCTGCTCCGCTACATGGACGACCAAAGCCTGCGCAAGCGCATCGACGACCAGCTGGACAAGCTCGAAAGCACGCATACCTTCGCCCGAGACGTGTTTTACGGTTTAATCATCCGGGGGTGCTATTGCGCCGGATGATACATGACAAAACTACTAAGCCTAGGTAAGCTTCAGCAGAAAAAAGGACGAGTGGTAAAAAGTTGGTGATGAACTGCACCAGACCAACGCGAACGGGCCACTACCAGCGGGGCTAATGTTGCTTGAGCCGGCCTAGCTGCGGGGAGGATATGACCACCGGGTGCTGCATTTGATAGTAGGCCAGCTCGAATACGGTGGGCAGGTCCAGCTCAGCTAGGCGCTGCAGCCCTTCCAGGGTGGCCGTTTCGGACTTCTGCATGCGCAGCGCCAGGACACTACTTTCCAGGCCTCTAACACTTCTTTGCGGGTACCCAGCGAGTGGATCAGCTCCGCCATCGAGCGGCAGGCCACGGGCACTTTCGTCTCCCTCTGGTTCCCGCTTATAGAAAGTGGTTTTTCAAGGGGCATCTTCGTTCCCGGGTAAAGGCTGCTTGGCAGCAGGCGTTGGGTAATTCGCGTAAGAGCCGTTCGCCCCCGTCTGGTAGCCGGTATGCGTAGCTAGTGGGCAGGTGGCAAAAGGATAGTTGCTGAGTAGCGAAAGGATAGTTTTTGTAAGACAATCTTCCGGCTTTTGAGTCTGACTTCTCCGCGAGTTCTTGGCTTGGTCTGGCTGTACCAAGCGCAGAGTTTATGCATTAAATGGCCCTTTACAGCTGACTGAAACAACTCTCAAGGTACTTCCATAGCATGGAAGGGTAGCCAAAAGGATAGAAATAGTAAGTTGGATCAGGAGGTACTGTGCCTCACTTAGCTCTGGGTGTAGAGGAATAGTGCTCTCATGGGCTGGAAACGCTTACTATTTCTATCCTTTTAGCATATGGCAGGTGGGTTAGCTTACCATTTCTATCCTTTCGCTAGCCCTTTATTAGTCGCTTACCAGCTGAATTTGGATTGAAAACGAAGGAAGCGGGCATGGGGGAACTGTGTTAGTAGTAGCCCTGCTGGCCGCCAGTAAGCAGGTCGACGTAGCAATGCCACCCACCAGGAAACGACGACTGTGCATGAGAGTTAAAATGAGAACTATAGGAACGAGCGGTCAGAACCGGGCTAACTCGGCCCGCTCGGCCCTAGTAACAAAAAAACCCTCACTGCATTACGCAATGAGGGTTTTTGGTGATCCCGCTGGGATTCGAACCCAGGACCCGTACATTAAAAGTGTACTGCTCTACCAGCTGAGCTACAGAATCGTTTATTTGCATTCGGAAACTCTGTTCCCTGATTGCGGATGCAAAAGTAGAGGCGTCCCTTTAAACTTCCAAACGCTTTGCTCAAAAACGTCCTATTTTTTTTATTCGCTACGCTACTTGGAGCTCAAGAAGCTCGCAGTCAGACTACTAGTCCGAACGTAGCCAAGGCAGACTCCTTATTTGCGCGGGCGCAGTATGAGGCCGCTTACCCATTGTATCGTCAGGAGTTGCGGCGCGGGCTGACCTCGCCCCGGGTACTGCTGCGCATGGCCTACATTCAGGAAGGGCTGGGGCATTATCCGGCGGCGCTGTATTACCTGAGCTTGGCCCATCGCCGCAAGCCGACGTATGCTACGTGGCGCAAAATGACGGAACTGGCGCAAAGCTACCGCCTGGCTGGCTACCCGGACACTTGGAAAACCAAGCTATTAATTACTTTTCGTCGCTATTACTATACGGTTTTGCAGGCCCTGCTGATTGGTGCAGTACTAGTGGGCGTGTTTCTACTGGTGCGTCACCGGGCTAGCCGGTCCTTGTGGCTGAGTTATGGGCTATACGTGCTGGGCGTAGGCTTTTACCTGAACTTCCTGCGGCCCAGCACGGTGGGACTGGTAGCCCGTCCCCACTCCGCTCTGATGAGCGGACCCAGCGCCGGAGCGGCGTGGCTGACCACGGCCCGAGCTGGCGACCGGCTACTAGTACGCGACCAACAGGATATCTGGTACCGGGTAGAGTGGCGTAACCGCGACGCCTACATTCGTCGCAACGACCTGCTGTTGGTTGACTAAGCTGTACTGCATTGGCACAAAAAAGCCCTGCCTCTACAGTAGAAGCAGGGCTTTTTTGTAAAATTACTCTATCGGCTTATTTCACCGGCGAGCCTTCTTCTTTACGAAAGTGATTGAGCACCAGCCGATCGGCCAACCCTGGCAGCCACTTGTTGAGGAAGACCGTCAACTTACCCTGGGCGGTAAGCACCAGGTCGCGGCGGCGCTGCTGCACAGCGCGCAGCAGGTGGTGGGCCACTTCCTCACTGGTCATCATTTTGCCTTCGTCGCGCGGCGATTCGCCCTGAGCCGAGCCGTCGGCGGCTAGGGCGGTCTGCCGGATGTTAGACGCCGTGAAGCCCGGGCAAGCAACCAGTACGTGTACCCCCTGGGGCAGCAACTCGGTGCGCAGGGCCTCCAGAAAGCCATGCATGGCAAATTTGGAAGCCGAGTAGCCGGTGCGACCCGGCAGGCCGCGGTAGCCGGCAATGCTGGAAATACCCACAATGGAGCCTTTGGTGGCCAGAATATGAGGCAAGGCAAACTTGGTGGTGTATACCGTCCCGAAAAAGTTGGTTTGCATTAGCCGCTCAATCACGCCCAGGTCGGCATCCTGGAACATGGCCCGCATGGAAATACCGGCGTTGTTGATCAGCACGTCGAGGCGCCCGAATGCGGTGATGGTTTCGGCTACGGCCCGGGCTGAATCGGCCTCCACGCCCACGTCGGCGCGCACAGCATGGCAGGCAATGCCCTGCTGTTGAAGCTCCTGGCGGGTGGCGGCCAGACGGACTTCGTCGCGGCCCGTGATGACGACCTGGGCTCCGGCCTGGCCAAATACCAGGGCGCAGGACCGGCCGATGCCCGAGGTAGCACCCGTAATGAGCACCACTTTTCCTTTCATAACGCTATAAATTGGATGATTGCCGCCGCAACTCAGCGGCCGGCGTGGGCCAAAACTACGGCTTTTTGTAGGGTTTACCGGAGTTTTTTACCGGCTGCTTGTGCCTTATAAGCTCGACATCAGCTATTTCCAAAATTGGATTTAGTCGTTACATTTAGGAACGGGAATCCGCTTTCATTCCTGGTGGACTATATGACGAGACTTCTACGGTTGGGGCGCTGGACGCCGTTTTTTGGGGGATATGTAGTGCTGGCAGCGTTGCTGTTGCCCGGCACTAGTGCCCAAGCGCAGTGCCCGGCGGCGGCCTCCGCCTGCACGCCGGGTGCGGCCCCGAGCAGCAGCTACTCGTTTGGAATGGGAATTCTGAACGTAACGCTGGGCAGTATCAACAACAACTCCACGGGTGTGCAGGATGGATACCGAGATTATGCCTGCTCCCAAAATGCGGCTCTGACCGTGGGTACCAACTACCCCATCAGCATTCGGACCAATAACGGCACCGACGAGAACGTGCGGGTCTGGATTGACCTCAACAACGATGGCACGCTGAACGGTACTACCGAACTCGTGTTCAGCTCCGACGCTAAGAAAGTGCATACCGGCACCGTGCGCCTGCCCGTGGGCACCACGCTCAACACCCGCCTGCGCATGCGGGTAGCGGCCGATTATAGTAACTCTCCTCTACCCGAGCCCTGCTCGACCCCGCTCTACTCGCAGACCGAGGACTACGCCGTAACGGCCGGGGCCAACAGCGCCCCGCCGGTAGCCGAATTTGTGGCCGACCAAACCCTGACCTGCTCGGGCTGCGTGCAGTTTACCGACCAGAGCCAGAACTCGCCTTCTTCCTGGCTGTGGAACTTCGGCGACAACACCACCAGCACCGTCCAGAGCCCGCGACACTGCTACGCCACGGCCGGCACCTACACCGTGACGCTGACTGTGACCAACGCGGCCGGCTCCAACGTGCGGACCCGTTCCAACTATATCGTGTACGATGCGGCTGTGCCGGTAGCGGCCAGCTGCACGCCCAACACCTCGGCCTATTGCTGCGGCTACGGCATCACCCGCTTTACGCTGGGCACACTGAGCAAGGCTTCCGCCAACGGCGAGGCCGGCTATGAGGATTTCACCTGCGGCAGCCGGGTGCAGCTTACCGAGGGCAATGCCTACGCCCTGAGCGTGACGACCGGCCCGAGCAACCCCCAGGACACCCGTGTATGGCTGGATTTGAACAACGACGGTAGCTTTAGCGCCACCGAGCTGCTTTACCAGGCCCTGAACCGCACCAATCCCAGCGGCAGCATAACCATTCCCGCCTCGGCCGTGAAAGGCCAGCCGCTGCGCCTGCGCGTGATTTCGGATTACGTAGGGGCCCCCGCCGGCCCCTGCGCCGAGCCCCAGTTGGGCCAGGCCGAGGACTACACCGTGACGGTTTTGGCGAATACCACCCCGCCAGTGGCCAATTTCACCTCTACCTATGTGCCGGGCACCTGCGTGAACCCGGTGCAGTTTACGGATCAAAGCCAGAATGCCCCTACCTCCTGGCTGTGGAACTTCGGCGACAACACCACCAGCACTGCCCAAAACCCTTCGCACCAGTATTCCACTTCGGGCACCTACACCGTGACGCTGCGGGCTACCAATGCTTATGGCCAGAACACCGTGACGCGCACGAATTACCTGACCGTATCGGTACCGTGCCTGACCTACTGCGCGTCGACGGGCCTGAACAACAACGTTTGGCTGACCAGCGTGGCCGTGACCGGTACGGGCGTGGCCTTCAGCAACCCTTCCGGGGCCGATGCCGGGGGGTACGGCAACTACATTAACCAGACTATCGGACTGCGCCAGGGCCAGACCTACACGCTGGCCACCACGACGAACATCAACTTCCAGCGGACGACCTCCATGTGGCTGGATCTGAACCGCAACGGTATATTCGACACCAACGAGTTGTTGGTCAATGGTAGCTCGCCCCAGAATTCGTCGGCGGTGTTTACGATTCCGAATACGGCCAGCGTGCTGGGCTTTACCCGCATGCGGATCCAGACCCGGGCCAACGGCAACCAGGCCCAGCCCTGCGTAACCAACCAGATGAATTCCGAAACCGAGGACTACTCGGTGCGCATCGACTTGGTCAGCAGCACGGCTGAGGCCCGGCAGCTGCCTTCGCTCAGCATTTTTCCGAACCCGACGCCCAGCGGGCTCGTGCACCTACGCCTGGCCGATGCGGCGGCGGCGGGCACCTACGAAGCCACGGTGCATAACGTGCTAGGAGCCCAGCTGCTGACTGCCACCCTGCGCCTGCACCCGGCCGCCGATACAAATCTGGACCTGACGGCGCTGCCCCGGGGGCTGTACCTGATCCGCCTGACCGACGCGGCGGGCCACACGGCCGTGCGGCGCGTGGAGCGCCAATAACGAGTTTTTTTCTGCCCGTCCTACTCTCTAGTAGCCTGCTACCCAGTAGCGGGCTACTCTCTTTTCCCACACCTTCTATATGCGAACAACTTTACTACGCAGCTTCCTACTACTGCTTTTTCTGGTCGGGCTGGCCGCGGCCCCGGCGGCGGCATCCCACCTGGTGGGCGGGGAAATGAATTATAAATATCTGGATGCCAATGGCTCGGCGGCCACGCCCTTCCGCTACCGGATTACGGTGCTGCTCTATATCAACTGGGAGTGTACCAACTCGACGGACCTTTCCAACGTGCCGGACGGGCGTTGCAATATCTTCGTCAACATCTATAACAAGCAGAACAGCAGCCGCATCAACAGCGGGCAGGCCGCGCAGGGCTTCAACTGCAACCAGGTGACCTGCGCCGGCCGGCCCGCCCAGGTCGATAACCAGCCCCAGGGCTCGTTCCGGCTGCCGCGCATCTCAAACCCCTCCATTACCCCTCCCCTACCCGGGGGCTGCACCCTGCCCGGCGGCCCGCCGCCGCCCGTGCGCCTGTGCCGCTACGAAGCCATTGTGGAACTGCCCACGTCCGCCAGCGGCTACTACGTGGTGTATACTGATGGCACGCGCAACCGCTCCATCAACAACCTGCTGCAGCCCGACAACCAGAACCAGACCATTTACGTGGACATGGCGCCCGCGCTGCTGCCCAACAACTCGCCGACTTTCTCGGATACGGCCGTGGTGGTTATCTGCCAGGGAGACACCAGCATTGTGGTCAACAACGCGGTAGACCTGGATGGGGACCGGCTCATTTACAGCTTTAGCACGCCCTACAACATTACGGGTGCCATCGGCGGGCCACCTACTACCACTTTTACCCCTCCACCACCCAGCGTGACCTACATTTCGGGCTATTCGGCCACGGCGCCGTTTGGACCTGGGGCGGGCAATTACGCCTTTCTCAACGCCAGCAACGGCCTGAGCCGCTACGCCACTGCCCAGCAGGGCCGTTTCGTGGTGGCCGTCGAAGTCAAGGAATTCCGCCGAATCAACGGCAACGAGGTGTTGATTGGCTCTACCAGGCGCGAAATCCAGCTGGTTTCCCGAACCTGCCAACCCAACCAGGCCCCGCAGTTTACGGCGGCCACGCTGGCCAACAAGGTCTTTACCATTGAGGAAGGCGAAACCCTGAACTTTACCCTGGCCGCCACCGACCCCGATGGCAACCCCATCAACCTGAAAGTAAACAGCGTGCTGCTGGACGGCGCCGGGGCCTTCGACGCTAGCTTTAACGGGAACCAGGGCGTAGTGCAACCGGGTAACCCTACCGGCAGCGCGACGGTGACGGGCAACGGCGGCAGCGTCAGCGGCCTGTTCAGCTTCAACTCCCGCTGCGGCAACAGCCGGAGTACGCTCTACGACGTGGTGGTGACGGCCACCGACCAGGCCTGCGGAGCCAAAAGCGTGGCCGACGTTTTTCAGATTCGGGTAAACCGCGCCGCCGGCCCTACCGGCATTGAGGGCGACATCACCATTTGTGACCAAGGCCAGGCCAGTACCTATACCGCTTCGGGGCCCACGCCGGCTTCCTACCTGTGGAAAGTGCGGGGCGGCGCTATTCAGGGTTCCAACTCCGGCCGCTCGGTGCAGGTGCGCTGGAATACCACCGGCGCCGGCCGGATTACCCTGCAAGGCGTTTCGGCCCTGGGCTGCGCCACCGACTCGGTGTTCCGGCAAGTCGACATCCGGCCGGGCAGCGCCCTGGCCGTGACGCCCACCAGCGCCGCTATCTGCCCGGGCTCCTCGACTACGCTAACGGCCAGCGGCGCCTCTTCCTATACCTGGACCGGCGGCAACCAGTCCGCTACCGGGCCTACCATCACCGTGGCGCCCACCCAAACCACGACCTACACCGTGACCAGCACCGACGGCGTGTGTACCACCGCGCGGCAGGTAACGGTGACGGTAAACCCAGCGGCGGTGGCCAACGCCGGCGCCGACGTGGCCGCTTGCTCGGGCGAGGCCAAGACGCTGGGCTCGGCGGCCTTGACGGGCTATACCTACCAGTGGAGCCCGGCTACCGGGCTAAGCAGCGCTACCGCCGCCCAGCCCACATTTCAACTCCCCAACACTGGTACTACGGCCCAGCAGCTGACCTATACCCTCACCGCCACTACGGCCCAGGGCTGCACCGCTACCGACGTGGTAGTCGTGACCTTGAATCCGGCGGCCGTGGCCAATGCGGGCACCAACAAAACCATCTGCTCGGGCGGCTCGGCGGTGCTTGGGTCCGCGGCCGACGGTTTGTCGGGCCGGACCTACCAGTGGAGTCCGGTTACCGGGCTGGACAACCCAACTTCTTTGTCGCCCACGGTTACGCTAACCAACACCGGAACTGCACCGCAGACTATACGCTACACCCTGACGGTTACGACCAATCAGCTGTGCTCAACCTCGGCTTTTGTGGATGTGACGGTAAACCCGGCGGCCGTGGCCAACGCCGGCGCCGACGTGGCCGCTTGCTCGGGCGAGGCCAAGACGCTGGGCTCGGCGGCCTTGACGGGCTATACTTACCAGTGGAGCCCGGCTACCGGCCTAAGCACCACTACCGCCGCCCAGCCTACATTCCAACTCCCCAACCCCGGCACCACGGCCCAGCAGCTGACCTATACGCTCACCGCTACCACGGCCGAAGGCTGCACGGCCACCGATGTGGTAGTGGTAACGCTGAACCCGGCGGCCGTAGCTGACGCCGGTACCAACAAAACCTTCTGCTCGGGCGGCTCGGCAATACTCGGCAATGCGGCCAGCGCCGTCGCTGGCAGCACGTATCTGTGGAGCCCGGCCACCGGCCTGAGTAGCACCTCGGCCGTGGCGCCCACTGTCACGCTGACCAACACGACTTCGGCTCCTATTACCACGACCTACACCCTGCGCGTGACCACCAACCAGGGTTGTACCGATACCAAAACCGTAACGGTGACGGTAAACCCGGCAGCCGTGGCCAACGCCGGTGCCGACGTGGCCGCTTGCTCGGGCGAGGCCAAGACGCTGGGCTCGGCGGCCTTGACGGGCTATACCTACCAGTGGAACCCGGCTACCGGGCTAAGCAGCGCTACCGCCGCCCAGCCCACATTTCAACTCCCCAACACTGGTACTACGGCCCAGCAGCTGACCTATACCCTCACCGCTACCACGGCCCAGGGCTGCACCGCTACCGACATAGTAGTTGTGACTCTGAATCCGGCCGCCGTGGCCAATGCCGGTGCTGATGCCGCACGCTGCGACGGGCAGAAAGTAACGCTGGGCACCCCGGCGCTGGCGGGCTATACCTACCAGTGGGCCCCGGCTACCGGCCTGAGCAATGCCGCAGCGGCCCGCCCCGAGCTGACGGCCGTCAATACAACCCAGAGCCCGATTACCCTGACCTACACCGTCACGGCTACGACGGCGGCCGGCTGCACCCAGACCGACCAGGTAGTGGTAACCGTTAATCCCCGCCCGCTCATCGACAACATCCGGGGCGCGGCCTCCGTCTGCCCTACCATTCAGGGCGTGGTGTATAGCATCCAGAACCCACGCAGCACCGAGTACCGCTGGACCGTGGTGGGCGGCACTATCACCAGCGGCGACGGGACGGCCAGCATTACCGTCAACTGGGGCGCGGCCAACGCCAATGCCAGCGTGCGGGCCTTTGCCCGCAACCAGTTTCAGTGCGACTCCGACCCGGTGACCTTCCCGGTGGTTATCAATCAGCGCCTGGATACTGAAACGCCCCAGGGCCCCACCAGCGTGTGCTTAGCTGACGGCCCGTACACCTACTCGGTGGCTCCTACCACGGGCTCTATCTACGCCTGGCAGATTACCGGGGGCACCCAGATCAGCACCGGCCCCGGCACGGTGCAGGTGCAGTGGAACGGTCCGGGTACCGGCACTATCACAGTAACAGAAACCAGCAACCCCCAGGGCGGCCCCATCACCTGCTTCGGTCAGAGCCAGGCTCTAAGCGTGACCATTCTGCCTTCGCCCGCCGCCAACCTGGCTATTGCCGGCCCCGACCGTTTCTGTTTGAGCGGCACCTTCACGCTGCCGGGGGCGCCTACTTCCTCCTATGTCTTTACCGTGGATGGGGCACCAGTAGTCAGCCCCAACAACACGGTAACTATTTCTGTGAGCCCGCCCGGCACGTATACTCTCACGGCTCAGGAAACCAATACCAGCGGCTGCGCCGGCCCCATTTACACCAAGCAGTTCATTGTCGACCCGCTGCCCGTAGCCAAAGCCATTACCGGCCCCACCAGCATCTGCCCCGGCCCCACGGGCTTTGCCGATCAGCAGTACTCGGTGCCAAATTCGCCGGGCTCGACCTTCAACTGGGTTGTAACCGACGGCAGCATCGTGAGCGGCAACGGCACCAACACGGTTACCGTCCGCTTCCCGGCTGGCAGCCAGGCCCGCACCATCGCCCTGACTGAAGTCAGCAGCTTCGGCTGCGAAGGGCCCCGCACGACGCTCACCGTGCGCCCTGATAACGTGAGCATCGCCCTGCGCTCGGCTTCGGTATTGCCCGGCGACCGGTCCGTGAGCCTGAGCTTGGCCGTGCCCAACAACGCGGGCAACGCCAACCAGATCCGGGTGCTGCGGCGCGACGCCGGCTCCGCCGGGGCCTTTACCACGGTAAGCACGGCGGTTCCCAATACTTCCACCGGCTTCACCGACCCCAGCGCCGACGCCGACGCCCGGGCCTACGACTACCGCGTGGAACTGCTCAACAACTGCGGCGCCCTGCTGGCCAGTCAGGAGCACACCACCATCTTCACGACCGCCACCGCTACCGAGGGCAGTAAGGACGGCCGCCAGGAAGGCCGCGTGAAGGTGAGCTGGACAGCCTACAAGGGCTTCGCGGTTAAGGAATACCAGCTGCTGCGTGCCGCCGGTACCGGCGCTGCCCAAGTGGTAGCCACCGTACCGGGCACTACGCTGGAATATGAATTCCCCAGCAGCTCGGCCGGCTTCGACCAGTGCTTCCGGGTACTGGCCGTGAGTGCCGACAACTCGGCCGCCCTGACGTCCTCCTCCAACGATGCCTGCGTCAACTTCACCAACGACCTGGTATTCTACAACGTCATTACTCCCAACAATGATGGTGTGAACGATGCCTTCTTCGTGCGCAACCTGGGCCTGTACGCGGGCTACTCGATGAGCTTTTTCAACCGCTGGGGTAAGGAAGTGTACAAGTCCACGAGCTACACCAACGACTGGAAGGCCGAGCAGCAGCCCGCCGGCGTGTACTACTACCTGCTTAAGCTGGAAAACGGCAAGTCGTACAAGGGCTGGTTTGAGGTGGTCAAGTAAGGCAACAGCCTATGCCACCTTCGCAAAAGGCTGCCCGGTTGGGCGGCCTTTTTTGCGTTTATCACGCACCGGTCCGCCTACGCCTTGCTGCGGACATAGTGATGTCCGCCCCCGGACATTACTATGTCCGGCTTATGACATGCCGGGGTTTAGGGTGTGACATACCTATGTCACAGCCGTGACATAGGTATGTCACGTTGCCGAGCTTGGCATGACAGTAGCGCAAACTGTGTAGTTCGCGTGCTCCGCGCCGTTAGGAGTTGTTCTGGTACGCGAACTACACAGTTCGCGCTATTGACCGATGATCGACACTCTTGCCCAACAGTTTTAAAATCGTCCCGTCGATTTAGGGAAGGCGGCCCGATTTGGCCCCGCCCCGGGGCCGTCCACAAAATCCGACTAATCCGCAAAATCCGTCCTAATCCGTGGTTACCTTTGCCCTCGTGAGGAAATCGAAAAAATACCCGGCGGAAACGCTCCGCGAAATTGAAATCACCGACATGGTGGCCGAGGGCAAATGCCTGGTGCGGCACAACAACTTAGTCATCTTCGTGACGGGCGTGGCCCCCGGCGACGTGGTGGATTTGCGCATCACCCGCGCCAAAAAGAGCTTCCTGGAAGCCGTACCCACCCACTTCCATAAGTACTCCGACCTGCGCGTGGAGCCCTTCTGCCAGCACTTCGGCACCTGCGGGGGCTGCAAGTGGCAGCACCTGGGCTACGACACCCAGCTCAAGTTCAAGCAGCAGCAGGTGCAGGACAACCTGCAGCGCATCGGCAAGGTGGCCCTGCCCGAGTTGGAGCCCATTCAGCACTCCCCGGCCCTGCAGTACTACCGCAACAAGCTCGAATACACCTTCAGCCACAACGGCTGGCTAACCAACGAGCAGATTCAGGCCGGCGAGCAGATCGAGCGGCGGGTGCTGGGCTTCCACACCCCGGCCCGCTTCGACAAAATCATCGACGTGCAGCACTGCTGGCTGCAACCCAACCCCTCGAACCAGATCCGGCTGGCCATCCGCAACTACGCCCTGGAGCACGACTTGCCCTTCAACAACCTCGTAACCCAGGAAGGCTTCCTGCGCAACCTCATCATCCGCACGGCCAACACCGGCGACCTGATGGTGATTCTGCAGTGCTACTACGCCCACGAGGCCCTGTTCCCGCTGCTGGATTTCGTGCAGGAGAAGTTTCCCGAAATCACCTCGCTCAACTACGTGCTCAACAACAAGGGCAACGAAACCTTCCACGACCTGGACGTGGTCTGCTACAAGGGCGAGCCCCATATTCACGAGCAGATGGAGGATTTGCGCTTCCGGGTGGGGCCCAAGTCGTTCTACCAGACCAACTCCGAGGGGGCCTATAACCTGTATAAGCTCACCCGCGAGTTTGCCCAGCTCACCGGCTCCGAGCTGGTGTACGACCTCTACACCGGCGCCGGCACCATTGCCAACTTCGTAGCCCGCCAGGCCCGGCACGTGGTGGGCGTGGAGTACGTGGAGTCGGCGGTAAAAGACGCCTACATCAACTCCGAAATCAACGGCGTAACCAACACCGAGTTCTACGCCGGCGACATGAAGGACGTGCTCAACGCCGAGTTCATCCAGAAGCACGGCCGCCCCGACGTGGTCATCACCGACCCGCCCCGGGCCGGCATGCACCCCGACGTGGTAGCCCGCCTGCTCGAAATGCGCGCCCCCCGCATCGTCTACGTCAGCTGCAACCCCGCCACCCAGGCCCGGGACCTGGAAATGCTCGACGAGGCGTATTCGGTAACCCGCGTGCGGCCGGTGGACATGTTCCCCCACACCCACCACGTGGAAAATGTGGTGCTGCTAGAGTTGAAGTAAGCTATGTGTTACCCCGAGCAAAGTGAATAAACACACCACGACTGATACCCTGGCTGCCCTGGACTTTACAGAACCGCCCGTGCTGCAGAACATAATGTTTGCTGGGGATGGTGGCACTGTAGCACTTGCGCTCCGCGACGGTAGCTCGAAGCTGTTCAGCATTTATTTCTGGCAGACGGTATTTCTGGAGAAGCGTGCCCATAACAACACCCCTGGCAGCTTCACGCTGGATGGGCAGGAGGTTGCTATTCGCTCGGCTGCTGAAGCAACCCTCTTAGCTGCTTTAAAGAAAATGGACCTTAGCCAAAGGGACATAAGCGAGCAGGAGATAATACAGGAGCGAATTGCCTTTGTCGAATCCCCCGAATACCTGCACATTGCGGCCCTGATGGGCCGGATGTAGAACCAGCATACCTCTTTATTCAATGGACTACGCCAACGACCCCGAACTGAACGGCAAATACCTCGGTACCATCTCCAAGGATTTTGCCATGGTTTCCGACACCATTATGGAAGCTTCTTCCCAGGTGCGGAAGATGGACATTTCGAAATACCCGATTTTCATCTTCGCCAAGCGCGAAATTCCCCTGGGCAGCCTGTTGGTCAATGCCGACGAGGCCAACCTGGAGTGGCACGTGTTTGCCTCCTACCTGGAGCTGTTCGTGCAGCAGGGCATCGTGGGCCAGGAGGGCATCGAAGCCTTCGAGCAGACCTACAAAGACCCCAACGAGTACTGCTGCCTCTTCGTGCTCGACGAAGACTTTACCAACTTCGTCTTCATTCCCTACCCGAAGATTAAGCAGTAGTCACCCCTGCAGTGGCAGAAGGTCATGTTGAGCAAGGCTTGGCATGACCTTCTTTTTTATGGCCTCTCCTGTTCTGCTTGGGCTTGCTGTTGGCCAGGTATGTCCAAAGCCTGAATCTCCTGGTATATCTGCCGGGTTTCCGACACGGATAGCCCCAGGGACTCTCCATAGGTAAGAATGGCCCCGGCAAACAGCTCCAACTCCGTGCGGGACTTGCCCGACTGTACATCTAGCTGCAGGGAAGTGGGGGTATGGTAGGGAAAGGTGGCAGCTTTTTGAAAAGTTTGCTCGATGAGGTCCGCGGGCAGAGCAATGCCTTTGGCCTGGGCAATGGCCTGGATTTCCAGCATCAGACTTTGGGCCCGGGCGCGCAGGGCCGGATCTTCAAGAACTTGTCCAATCGAGCGGTTGTAGCGGGCCGACACCAGCCCAAAGCTGGCAATAAAGAAGAACTTGATCCAGATGGCCGGGAAGGCATCGGCCTGGTACTCCAGGTTGATGCCGGCCCCGGTCAGAATCCGCAGCAGCGGCCGGGGGTCAAGGCCGGGGTGCTGGGGGTCTTGGCCCACGATGATACGGCCCGGGTTGCCGCGGTGCTCTACCACGCCGACGTCGTGCAGGTGGGAAGCCACGTACACGCAGGCGGGCAAAACAATAGCCTGCGGCAGGGGGCAACGAATCCGGTCATAAATGTCGACTCCATTCATCAGGGGCAGAATTACTGCCCCGGTGGGCAGGGCCGTTTGCAGCTGCCGGCACAACGCCTCCAGGTCGTACTCCTTTACGCACAAGAGCAGCAAATCCACAGCGCCCAATTCGGCCACGGTTTCGACCACCCGCGCCGGGTGGGCCACAGCATCCGGATGCTCGGGGGAAAGCAGCATCAGGCCCCGCGCCTGCACGGCGGCAAAGGTGGCGCCCCGGGCCACGAACGTGACACGAGCGGCAGCCGAGGCAGCGTAATGCTGGGCCAGCTTAAAGCCAAAATAGCCGCCGACTCCACCGAGCCCGACGACGGCGAGTTCGGTTGTTTTCTGCTGAAAGGTCATAGGGACACTGAAAAAGGGGGAAGAAAATTGGCTTTGAAGCCAGTAGAGCAGCTCGTAATTACTCCCATTCATTCACCAGCATGCTGCGGCAAGCCACTTGGTAGAAGGCACTCCGTGGAGTGAGTGCACAAAGCTAGAGCGGGTATTGATGCAGTCCAATGCCCATAATGCGGCGACTGATGCGTTTCTTGCATCAATGAACCTGGACCAGATACGCTACTTTTTACTCCTGGCCGACAAGCAGCATTTCTGGCAGACCGCCGAGCAGCTTGAGCTTAGTCAGTCGGCGTTGAGCCGGCATATTCAGCGTCTGGAGGCAGAGCTGGGCTTCAGTCTGTTTGAGCGCACCCCGCGGCAGGTGCGTCTCACGGCAGCTGGGCAGCTGCTGCGCACCGAGTGGGGGCGCTTGCTCGGGGAGCTCGACGCCGTGCACCGCCACGCCCGGCAGGTCAGCACCGGGGAGGTGGGCAGTCTGCGCATTGGTCATATTGGGGCGGCAGCTTACGGGTGGCTGCCGCGGCTGCTGGCCCGCTTCACGGCACAGTACCCCTTGGTTCAGCTCGACTTGCTCGAAGTCAGCGCCACCGAGTCGGAGCACCCGCTGCTAACGTATCAGGTCGACGTGGGCTTCTGGCGCGAGCCGGCTACCAATCCTGCCCTCGTCTCGGAGCCCGTTTTTGCCGAGCAGCTGGCCTTAGTAGTGCCCCAGCAGCACTGGGCGCGGGCCGAAACGTTTACGTCCCTAGCCGCCCTGCGCGAGGAGTTCTTCGTGCTGCCGGCGCTAACGGGCCCCTCAGCCTACGTCCGGACGCTGCGGGAGCTGTTTGACCAGTACGGGTTTCAGCCCCGGGGCACCGTCACGTCCGACTTTGGCTCCACGATGCTGCACTTGGTGGCGGCCGGCTTGGGCGTTTCGGTGCTGCCGCTGTCGTACGCCAGCAGCCCGCTGCCGGGGTTGCGCTTTATCGAGCTACCTCATCAGTCGGCTGTGTATTCGGTGTGGCGGCGCGCAGACGGCTCCGCCGTGCTTAGGCACCTGCTGGCTCAGGCCCGGGCCTTGGCGCTGGAATAGCAATTGGCCTAGTAAGGACCGCCAACCCGGCACAATTCACGGTAGCAGCGCTTGGCGTAACTTTAACTTTCCGCTGTTATTCACCACCTTCCACGCGCCTTTCCCCTTCCTGCTCATGCGCCTCGCCCACCTGCCCGCTGTTCTACCCGTGTTGCTCTTAAGCTGTTCCTCGGCGCCTTCCACCGCCGAAGAAACCAGCCGCTTCTCGCCCACTCCGGAGTTTAGCCGGTACTGGCAGCAAGGCAAGGCCGAGCTAACCAGCTACACCCTGGAGCAGGCCCGCTACGGCGAAATGCGCCCAGGTGAGGCCGTGCTGGTGTTTGTCACGGAAGATTTGTCGCGGGCCAAGCAGGTGAAGCTGGACAACCCCTCAGCCACGCCTAAGGACGCCCTGCCGGTGCTCAAGCTGAATCTGAGCGAGAAGTTCCTGACCGGCATCTACCCCTACTCTATCCTCACCTCGGCTTTCACCCCGCTTGACCCGAAGCTGAGTACCGTCAAGGTAAGCACCTCAGTACAGGAATGGTGCGGCAACGCTTTTACCCAGCTCAACCAACGCGGCTCGGGTTACGCTTTGTCGCAGAAGTCCTACTTTGAATCGGAGGGCGACGTGGAAAGCAAGCTGGGTCCGGCCCTGCTGGAAGACGGCCTCTGGAACCAGATTCGCCTGCACCCGGTGGCCTTGCCGGTGGGCAAGCAGCAGCTGATTCCGAGCACCATCTACTGCCGCCTGCAACACCAGCCCTTACGCCCCACCGCCGCCACGCTTAGCCTGACCGACGCACCGGCCGGCCGGTTTGGCTCGGTTCCGGCCCGGGCCTATACCATCACCTACCCCGCCCCGCTGGACCGCACGCTGGTTATTTACTTCACCCCAGCCTTCCCGCACACCATCCTGGGTTGGGAAGAAACCTACCCCGACCGGGCCGGCACCACCCAACCCGTGCGCCTGACGACCCGGGCCACCCGCCGCAAAACCATCCTGCTCGACTACTGGCGCACCCACAGCAACGCCGACCTGCGCTGGCGCGACTCGCTGGGCTTAAGCCGTTAAAACGAAAAAAGGCCACCCTGCACGGGTGGCCTTTTTCGGGAGCGGGTTTAGGTGGCAGGAGAGTTACGCGGGCTTTATCCGCCACAACAGCCACCCGGCGCAAACGGCCACTACAAGCAGAGAAGCTGATTTTTGCTGGCGCTTCTGCCGCAGCTTAGTAATGGTAACCTCCTCAGGCCACATGATATGGCCCGTACGGGGGTCATACACAACCAACATAGTGTCGCCCGGAGTAATACTAGTGTACTCGGCTCCGGAAACTGGCAGGAACTTCAGGTTGCCGTTCAGCAAGAATCCAACCGCGCGCCGCTTACGACCGGACTCCAGCTTGGCAACCGGGACCTGAAGTGTCTGCCCGTTTTTCAGTAGCTGCTCAACGTATTCGACTTCTTCGGCGCCACTGATACTCAAGCCCAGAAAAAACAGCAGGGCCAGCACTAACCCGAACGTCTTCACGCATCAGGCTTAGAAATGCTGCCAGCCCTGGGCGCGCAACGGAATCGGCTGGCCCTGCTTGGTGACCAGGTTTACCCCGTCACTGGCTTCGGTCATGTGCCCGAGGATGGTGATGTCGGGATGGTTCTTGATTTTGTCGTGGTCCTTGAGCGAAATGGTGAAGAGCAGTTCATAGTCCTCGCCGCCGTTGAGCATGCACATGATGGGGTCGAGCTGGAACTCGTCGGCCACTTCCAGCATAGGATTGGCGGCGGGCAGATTTTCGGAAAACACCCGCGCCCCGGTGCCCGAGGCTTTACATAGGTGCAGCACTTCCGAGGCCAGCCCGTCCGATACGTCAATCATACTGGTGGGCACCACGCCCAGGTCGCGCAGTTCGTGTACCACGTCCATGCGAGCCTCGGGGCGCAACTGCCGCTGCAACACGTAAGGGTATCTGCTCAACTCGGGCTGCATGTCGGGGTCGGCGGTCCAGGCGGCTTTTTCGCGCTCCAGCACCTGTAGGCCCAGAAACGCTCCGCCCAGGTCGCCGGTTACGCAAATCAGGTCGTTGGGCTGGGCCCCGCTGCGGCGCACGGCTTGGCCGTGGGCTACCTGCCCCATGGCGGTGATACTGATGGTTAAGCCGCCGCGGCTGGCGGTGGTGTCGCCGCCCACCAAGTCCACGTTATACGCCTCGCAGGCCAGGCGCATGCCTTCGTAGAGCTCATCAATGGCCTCTACCGAGTAGCGGCTGCCGATGGCCAGCCCCACCACAATTTGGGTGGGCGTAGCGTTCATGGCGGCAATGTCCGACACGTTGACGGCCACGGCCTTGTAGCCCACGTGCTTGAGCGGGCAGAACGTTAAGTCAAAATGCACGCCTTCGACCAGCAGATCGGTGCTGACCACGAGGTCGTGGCCGGCTTCGGGGGCCAGAATGGCCGCGTCGTCGCCGATGCCGAGGCTGGTGCTGGGCTGGCGCAGGGTCACGGTTTCCTGAATCCGGCGAATCAGGCCAAATTCTCCAAGGTTTTCCAGGGGGGTGATGTCACTCATAGCGGGCAAAAGTACGGCGGCGAATGGATAGAATGCTGCTCCTGGTACGGATTTGCCACGGGCCGCGCCGAGAACCCGCTTTTGGCAGTAGCAACCTAATCTGCCCCCCGAAGTTTTGCCGACTTTGCACTACGATTTTGACGATGCCGAAAAAGCAGAGCAAAAGCAGCATCACTTTGCTTTACCTTTTTACAAGAAGCCAAAAAGGTAAAGCAAGTCTGCAAACCAGCTCACGGCAGACTCCAGATTCTATTTCGCCACCCACGGAATATTTTGGCGGATTTTAACGTTTTTGCCGCTATGAAACTCTATCTCCCCATGGCGTTGCTCGTGCTGCTGAGCAACCTGAACTCCTGCAAAACCGACCGTTCCAACAAAACCGTGGACCCTACTTCGCCCGCCGCGGCCAAGGCCCAGCTCGACGTGCTCCAGGACTCGGTGCAGGCCCGCTGGAGCCGCATGACAGCCAGCGACGATGCCAAGATGAAGGCCACTGGCCAGGTACTGCAAGCCCTGGAAAAGCAGCCCGGCGCCGATAAGGCCCAGCTTAAGGCTCTGGCCCGGGCCAACGACCGGCTCCGCAGCCGCCGCTACGACCAGCAAACCATGAGCGTTTCCGCGCAAATTGATGCCTACGATACCGCGCAGGACTCGGTGCTGCACGCCCTCTATAACTTCGCCCAGCCCGCCGCCGGCCAACCCGATACCACTGTGCAGCAACTCACCAACGACATCCAAACCGCCGACGGGCAGGTGGTCGGCTACCGCGTCAACTACGACCGGGCCGCCAAGCAGTTCAACAACTACCTGCAGCTGCACCAGGAGGCCCTGGGCAAGCTCGGCGGCAAGTACAGCAAGCTGCAACCCCTGCCGCTGTTTGAGCTGAAAGAGTAGTTAATTATTGGTTGTTAGTTTTTAGATCTGTCATCCTAAGCGGCGTGACGCGGAGTGAAGGACTTTCCTCGTCTAGCCCATTACAGCTCCTGCCAACGTAAAAAGCCCTTTACCACGCTGGTGGTAAAGGGCTTTTTACGTTTACTCAACCTTGTGCCTGAAAGAAGGAAGGTTCCTCATTCCGCGTCATTCCGCTTAGGATGACAGCCGTAAAAAAGTCGCTCTAACTCTACAGCTTAGCCATTTCCTCGCGTACAAAGTCGGCCAGGGTGCGCAGGTATTCGGTGCTGAAGTCGAAGCGGATACCGGCGGCGGCGTAGATTTCGCCGATGGGCGCGGTGTAGCCCAAGGCCAGAGCGCGCTTGTAAGCTTCGAGGCCTTGCTGCGGGTTTTGGCGGAAGTTGCGCCACACGGCAATGGCCCCGAGCTGAGCCATGGCATACTCAATGTAGTAGAACGGCACTTCGTAGAGGTGCAGCTGCTTCTGCCACAGGTAGGGCTTGTAGTTTTCCAGGCCCTTCCAGCTCACGGTGCGCTGGTTGAACTCATCGAACGTCTTGGTCCACTGGGCGTGGCGCTCGGCCTCGGTGTGCTCGGGATGTTCGTACACCCAGTGCTGGAACTTGTCGATGGTGGCCACCCAGGGGAAGGTTTCCAGTACGCTTTCCAGGTGGGTTTGCTTGGCCCGGCGCAGCTCGTCGGCATCGGGGAAGAACAAGTCCCACTGGTCCATCGAAATCAGTTCCATGCTCATCGACGCCAGCTCAGCTACCTCGGACGGCGGGTGCTTGTCAGCCGACAGCGGCAGGGAGCGGGTCAAAAAGGAATGGACTGCGTGGCCGCCCTCGTGCAGCATCGTAATGACGTCGCGCAACGAGGACGTGGCATTCATAAAGATAAAGGGCACACCGGTTTCGTCCAGCGGGTAGTTGTAGCCGCCCGGCGCCTTGCCCTTGCGCGACTCCAAATCGAGGTGGCCCATCTGGCGCATGGTTTTCAGGCAGTCGCCCAAGTAGGGGTCGAGGCGCTCGAAAACGGTGATGGTCTTATCGAGCAGCTCGGCACCGGTTTCGAAGGGGCGCAGCGGGGCTTTGCCGGTCACGTCTACGTCGAGGTCCCAGGGGCGCAGCTCGGGCAGACCCAGATCCTGCCGCCGCTCCAAATCGAGGTCGTCAATCAGGGGCACCACAGTTTCGCGAATAGCGCGGTGGAAGGCAAAGCAGTCCTCGGCGGTATAGTCGAAGCGGCCCAGGGCGGCAAACATATAGTCGCGGAAGTTGGCAAAGTCCGCGTTGCGAGCCATGCGGTGGCGTAGCGTTACAAGCTCCGTAAAGAGCTTGTCCAGGGGTTTAGAATCCTGAAGGCGGCGCTGCTGCACGGCCCGGTAGGCGTCTTCGCGCACGGCCCGGTCGGGGTTCTTGAGCCGGTCGGAGGCCCGGGGCAAGGTCATTTCTTCCCCATCGAGCGTGACGGTCATCGCACCCACGGTGGCGGCATACTGCTGCTGCTTGGTGCTGATTTCGGTTTTGAGCGGAATATTTTCGGGCCGGTAGATTTCCAGGGCCTGCCGCACCGAGCGCACAAAAATGCGGTAGCGCTGCGGGTCGAGGCCGTCGAGAAACTCCGAGCTTATCATTTTCTCGTTGAGAGCGTGGTCGTAGGGCGCCACGTTAGGCTCAATCTCGCTGACAAAGTACTGAAACGAGTCGGCCCGCTCCTGGTCTTGGGTGTCGCAGGTCATGCGGATGTAGCGCCAGGCGAGGTCTTCGCTCAGTACGCTTTCCAGCTCGCTGCGGTCGAGCAGCCAGCGCTCCAGCTCCGGGGCCGAGCTAATCGGCCGGTCGCGTAGTTCTAAAAAATACGGCTCAAGTGATTCCCAGTCGGTTACGGAGAAAGACTCGGGCAAATACTGACGCGGCGGGCGCTGCGTATCAGTGGCCGAAGCGAGGGCTGGTTCGGGGCGGTATTCATCATGAATAGCAAGATACGTCGGTAGACGAAACGAATGTAAGCTAAACTTTAAACAGCTTTAGCCAGGGCAGCTGGCCCGAAAAATCAGCGTCTGAATTCCCGGCCCGGTGCGCAACCTTGTTTCTACGGTAGGTTCGGGCAAGTCGTTGACTTGTTTCGACCACAAAATGCGGTAAAGTTTAACCGGGCCGTTCAAGAAATGTTAGGACGCTACCCAAGCCCGGAATACAACGCCCTGTTGAGCTGACCGAAGTATTCGGCAGCCGGCCGATGCTACCCTATGGGTCATTTTTTATTTGGCACACACGCAGTGAAGGACCTTACCACCGCTGAACGACTTAGTTCTCGCGTGATAAGGTCCTTCACAAAGTTTGGGATGACCAGTACTACTTAGCCTAATCGACTTCGATGACCACGTCGTCGGTGACGGGGTGGCCGACGCAGATTAGCACGTACCCCTGCTTCATTTCCGAATCCGACAGGCCTTCGCGCTCATCCAGATGCACTTTGCCCGAGAGGCACTTACCGCGGCAGGCGGTGCAGAGGCCGGCTTGGCAGCTGTAGGGCAGGTCGATGTCCTGGTCGAGGGCGGCTTCCAGAATAGTCTGGCTGGGCTTTACCTCGATTTCGTACTCGGCGCCCTCGTAGTGAATTGTGACGGTGCGGGCCGTGATTTTATCGTCGGCCGCATCCGATACGTCGCCGTGTCCGGAGGGCTGGCCGGCCGCGGCTTCGATGGTTTCGGCGGCAGCCACGAAACTCTCGCGCTGAATACGGGCTGCGGGCACGCCGAGCAAGTCGAGGGCGGCGCGGGCTTCGGTCATCAGGCCTTCGGGGCCACAGAGGTAGTATTCGGCCTGCTGGGCCGGAAACTGGTGGCGCTGCTCGAGAATGCGCAGCAGCATGGTGCGGTTGAGGCGGCCGGTGTGGCGGTGGCCCGAAGTAGGGCTAGTGGGCTGGCTGAACACGTGCTCCACTTGCAATCGGCCGCCGGCCTGGACTTCGAGTTGCTGGAGCTGCTGGCGGAAAATCACCGATTCCTCGTTTCGGTTGCCGTACACGAGCAGTACGTGGCTCCGGGGCTCGTCGCGCACGACGGCTTTGAGGATGGACATGAGCGGGGTGATGCCGCTGCCGGCCCCCACCAGCACGATGCTGCGGGCGGCCTGGGGACTGGTTTTCAGGGTAAAGTTGCCCAGCGGGGCCATTACCTCGAGCTGCTGGCCCACCTTCACCGTATCGAGCAGGTAGTTGCTGACCAGGCCGCCGGTTACCCGTTTTACGGTCACCGAGAGGCGCGGAGCCTCCGAGGGCGTGCTGCTGAGCGAGTAGGCCCGGCGCTCTTTTTTACCGCCGGGGCCGCAGGGCAGAATCAAAGTCAGGAACTGGCCGGGCTCACACGCCACGGGCTGGCGGTCGGGCCGTTCGAGGTGAATGGTAGCGGCATCGGGGGTCTCGTGGGTGATTTCCACGACGTTAAGCATCAGGTACGGGCTGCTCATCGGGGGTACTGCTTCGGGGATTGGAGAGGAAAAACCAGGATAAACCGGGGCTTTTCGGCCACGGGCGTGCAAAGTACGGTAAATGGGGCGGCTTGGTCGGCATGCGCGAAGGGTTTAGCTTGCGCCCGTCCTACCTCCTCTTTCTGAATTAACGATTTTGCTTATGTCTGGTTTTGACCTCGCCGCCCTGCTCGAACGCCACCAGCACGAGTTCGGCCCCGTGCTGCCCGTCGACCTGAACGCCCCGGAAGTGGCCCGTCTCGATTTTACGGCAGCCAACCCCACCCTAGCCACCGCCGACCTGCGCGACACCGAGGCTTTCGAAAGGTTAGTGGCCCAGCTGCTGGAAGAGCAAAACGCCTTGATTGGCGTGGGTGGCTACCTCGAAAACCGTGTTATCTACCGCCGCAGCCCCGGCTTGTTCGGCGACCCGGCCGTGCCTGCCCGCTCCCTGCACCTGGGCGTCGATGTGTGGCTGCGGGCCGGGACACCGGTGCTGGCTCCGCTGGAAGCGGTGGTGCACAGCGTGGCCGACAACGACAACTTCGGCGATTACGGGCCCACCGTCATTTTGCAGCATGAACTTGAAGGCACTACGTTCTACACGCTCTACGGCCATCTAGGTCGGGCCGAAGTGGCCCTGCTACGAGCCGGCATGACGCTGGAAAAAGGTGAGAAGTTTGCCGAAGTTGGCCCCCATCCTGAAAACGGCGACTGGCCGCCCCACCTCCATTTCCAGGTTATTGCCAATATGCTGGGCCGGGAAGGCGACTTTCCCGGCGTGGCATTGCCCGGGGAGCGGGAACAGTGGGCCCAGCTTTGCCCCGACCCGAACCTGATTCTGCAAGCGTCGGTATTGCAGTAGCCCGCCGCGCATCCCATCAATAACGCTAGGCTAGGCGGGTGCCCGACCTAAATTTGCCTCTTGCACGCATGATTCACCTTGTTCTGTCGGCTATCCTGGTGCTAGGCCGCTTCATGGCCGATGCACCGGCTTATAAAACGTACCACAACGCCCGCTTTGGCTTCAGCATCGACTACCCGGTTACGCTACAGCCCCAGCCCGAAGCCGACAACGGCGACGGGCGGCGCTTCGTCTCTGCCGATGGGCAGACCAGCCTTGCGGCTTACGCGGGCTATGACGTGCTGGATGGGGGCCTCGCGCAATACCGGCAGCTGGCGCGGCGGCATTGGCAAGAGAAAAAGGCGACTCTGGCACTCGACCAGAAGCTGACTACCGGTTTCGTCTTGTCCGGGAGGCTGGGCCGGGACATTTTCTACGAGAAAACGGTGTTGCGAGCTGGCACCCTGACCACGTTCGTGTGGCAATACCCGGCAGCCCGGAAAGAGGCGATGGATGCTGTCATTCTACATACCATTCGCAGCTTTCAACCCAGCTCCACCGGCAGTCAATAAAGCCCACCCTATTTCGGCCAACCAGCCAGCCTAAAAAACCGCGCCGCCTGCCCGTCTTTTGGACCAGCAGGCGGCGCGGTTTTAACCGTTTTATGCCCGCTGCACCTGGGGCTTGAGCGAGGTCAGGTCGGCAATGCGCACGGGCTGCCCGCTGTCGATGCTCTTGCGGGCGGCAATACCGACGAGCACGGCCAGGGCACCGTCGCGGCTGCGGGCGGCCTGGCGGAACGGATCCTGGCCGGTGGGGCTGAAAATCTGCTTGCGCAGGCGCACATCGCCGCCGCCGTGGCCTTCCTCCGTATTCGGAATCTGGATTAGCTCGCGCTTGCCGAAGTTGGTCGTGAGCTGAATCTCATCGAACCGCTCGGCTTCCCAGGGCTGCTTTTCCTTGATCCAGGCGTCGATTTTGCCCTTGGTACCATTAAAGGAAATCCGGTAGCCCTCGTAGGGCGAGTACGTGGTAAGCGAGTAGCTGACCTGCACGTTGTTGGCGTACTTGATTTGCACGGCCATCTTGTCGAAGATGTCGACGTCTTCGCGCCATACGCAGCCGTCGCGGTGGTAACCGTCGTACTTTTCGTTATCGACGTAGAGTTTGGTCAGGCGCTCATCCTTGGTGATGTCCCAGTAAAACTGGCACTTATCCTTGTGTGGGCAGGGCCGGCAGTGGGTGTGGCGGAAGCTGTTGTTTTTGCCGTAGAAATTCAGCTGCCCGTTGCCGTATACCGATTCCGGGTCGGAGTCGAGCCACCAGTTGAGCAAGTCGAAATGGTGGGAGGCCTTGTGCACGAGCAAGGAGCCGCTGTTTTCGCGGCGGCGGTGCCAGCGCCGGAAGTAGTCGGCCCCGTGGTACACATCGAGGTACCAGTGAAAGTCGGCCGAGGTGACGGTACCGATAACGCCGCTACGCAGCAGCTCATAGATTTTCTGGCGGTGGGGTGAGTAGCGGTAGTTGAAGGTCACCATGACGGTTTTGCCGGTGCGGCGCTCGGCATCCAGAATAGCCTGGCACTTCTTCTCGTCGGTAGTCATGGGCTTCTCCGTGACGATATTGGCCCCGTACTCCATGCCTTTGATAATGAACTCGTCGTGGGTAGAATCCACAGTGGTTACGATGAGCAGCTCGGGCTTGGTCTGCTTCATCATCTGGTCGAAGTTGGTGAAGGTGGGGCAATTGACGCCCAACATTTTCTTGCCGGTGGCCAAGCGGCCGGGGTTGATGTCGCACAACCCCACGAATTCAATCTGGTCACCAAACTCCTTGAGCACCGACGTGCCCCACATGCCCAGGCCGCGGTGGCCGGTGCCCACCATAGCCACGCGTTTGCGGGGGCCAGCCAGGGCCGAGGCCAGCACGTTGTCGGTAAGCAAGGTACCGGCCAGGGCTGTGCCGGTAGTTTGAATAAAGGTTCTGCGATGCATGGGAATTGAAGGGTTAGAAAGGACGAGCAAACGGGCGTCAGCCCAGCAGCTTTTCACCTACCCGCGCCGCAGGTAGTCAGCCGTTTAGCCGGTGGCGGGTTGACCTTCTTAAGCTGGCAGGATTCCCCCTGAGTTTGAAGCAAAACCGCGTTTTTATCTGCGCAAACGTTCCCGGCAACGTTGTCAGCCGCAACGGAGCTACTGGCAAAACCCGGAGCGCGCAACCACTGACAGCACTTCCCGCCTTGGCTGGCAGCTAATTGACCCGCTGGGCAAAACCAAACGGAGCTGTACTTTCGCGGCGGCCCGCAGCTTCCTCGTTGGCCTTACCCCTACCGCTGACTATTTCCGCGTATGACTTTAGCGCTCCAATGGGCCCTGCTGCTGGCCATTCTGCTTCCCGGTATGGCCCTGAGCGTGTGGGCGGGCAAGCTGACCGTATCGGCGGGCATAACTGGCGTAGTGCTCGGCGTGCTGATTTTTCTGGGCGCGGGGTTTTGGGGCGTCGGGGCGCTGGGTCTGTTTTTTGTGCTGGGCACAGGCGCTTCGGCCTGGAAAGTAGCTGAGAAGCGGCGCCTGGGCCTGGCCGAGGAAAATAAGGGGCGGCGCACGGCGGGCCAGGCGCTGGCCAATGCGGGCGTGGCGGCGTTGGCGGGCCTGCTGGCCTGGGTTTGGCCCGCCCACCAGATAGTGTTTCAACTGATGCTGGCGGGCAGCTTTGCCGCTGCTACCGCCGATACCTTGTCCTCGGAGTTGGGAAATGTATACGGGCGGCGTTACTACAATGCCTGGACCTGGCGGCCCGATACCCGCGGCCTAAACGGCGTCGTGAGCCTGGAAGGCACTTTGCTGGGCCTGGGCGGCAGCCTGCTGATTGCCGTGGTATATGGCTTGGGAACGGGCTGGAACCGAGGCTTGCTGTGGGTGGTAGTAGCCGGGGCAGTAGGCAACCTGGCCGATTCGCTGCTGGGTGCTACGGTAGAGCGCCGGGCGTACCTGAACAACAACGCCGTGAATACGCTGAATACCGCCGTGGGCGCCCTTACGGCAGCCCTGTTGCACTGGCTGTTTTAACTCCAGCGCCCCGGAAAAGTTAGGATAGTAAATGGGGCCGAAAGCCGCTACTTGCTAGGCCTAGGTGCTGCCCTTGCAGAGGCAGCACCCGGAGGAAAACCTCACTCACCCTTGAAAAAACTATCGGGTGCAAGTTCAGCATTCTGCCTTTTTCACCACGAGTGTTGTCGCTGAGTAATAGCAAATTCTAGGTGAATCGGGGTTAATTCCATCTGAACCATCAATGCCCTACCGCCAAAGTCGAAAAACGTACCCCGGGCATACTCACTTTGTGCAAGTAAAGCTGGGGTGAGTACCCACTCGCACCGGAAAAAGTACCGGCGGCTGGCCCTGCCGATTACCGGTAGCAACCCGGACTTACTTACTGGTCGTCTGGTCTAGGAAAAGGTAGCGGGCCCGTTGGGTTTCGGTTTCGGCTTTGGTCGTTACGTCTACCCGCAGCACTGGCACGGGGCCATTGCCCTGGGCTACAGGCCAGTTGGCCAAGCCTTTACCGTTGGGGTTACCGGTTTTGATAAAGTTGACAAAGTAGCTCTGCAGGGTTTCTGACACCTTATAGTCGTCCGGGGTCCAGTCGTAGACTTTGTTAGTAGCCAGGTTGCCCAGGGCGTACTCAATTTCGGCCGAATGCACGGCACCCTTGGCTGGTGGGGCCTTGGGCGCGGAGCCTGAGTTTTTGATGACGCCCCCCGCCAGACCGGCGGTGGCGTTGCCCATGGCGGCCGTCATGGCCGGCCGGGGGCGGGCAAACAGGTAGCGGTACACGGGCTGCCCACCGGTTTGCAAATGCGCGTCGGCCCATTTCCAGGTGCTGTAGGCAATAAACCGGTCGCCGGCCAGGTCCGTGGCCGACTGCTCGGCTTGGGCATCGGTAGCGGCTGGATATAGTTTCAGGGCTTCGTCGGCGCGGCTGCCGTAGAGCTTCTGGACCACGGCCCGGAAGTTTTCGGCCGTGGGCGGCTGCGGATCCAGCAAAAAGCCGGGGCTCATTTCCTGGGAATTCCAGCCTACCAGCAGCGGTACGCGGGCCTGCTCACCGGCGGCAAAGGTTTCGGTAGGCTTGCGCAGGAAAAAGTAGCCGTCGATGGTAGGGGCAAACCGGGCTGCACCGGGCTTACCAGCCGCCTCGAGCAACTGCTGAGCCGGTAACGCCCGCAGCGCTGCCAAGGAGGTGGCCCCGACGCTGGTGGCAAACGCCACCCCGGCCTGCTCACCTTCAGCCAAGGGTACGGGCCCAAAGCCGGTGTTCAGCATCGAGCCACTCTCCCCGATGGCACGGGCAAAGGTATTTTTGGCCAGCGGCGTCACCATCTGGGCACTCACCGACATGGAGCCGGCCGATTCGCCGCCGATGGTTACCTGCCGCGGGTCGCCGCCAAAGGCGGCAATATTCTGCTGCACCCAACGCAGGGCCGCACTCTGGTCCATGAAGCCGTAGTTGCCGGAGGCGTGGTGGGCCGACTCCTTGCTTAGCTCGGGGTGGGCCAGAAAGCCGAATACGCCCAGGCGGTAATTCACCGTGACGGTCACAATGCCGCGCCGGGCCATGCTTTCGCCGTCGTAGCGCAGCTCGGAACCGTCGCCGGCCTGAAAACCGCCGCCGTAGAAATACACCAGTACCGGATGCCGCTCCCCGGCCGTTTTAGCCGGCGTCCAGATGTTCAGGTAGAGGCAATCCTCACTCACCCCGTTGGAGCGAAAGTTCATGTCGCCGTAGAGGGGCAGCTGCATGGCCCGGGGCCCAAACTGCTTAGCGGCCCGCACGCCGGTCCATTTCGGCACTGGCTGGGGCTCTTTCCAGCGCAACTCCCCTACCGGCGGCGCCCCAAACGGCACGCCCTTAAACTCCCGGATGCCCGCCGCCGTGACATTACCTTCCAGCAAGCCCTCGGCCACTTGTACTTGACTTGAAGCCAGGTTCACGGCCTTTTTTGCCTGAGCTGAAGCTGCCGACGGGTCGGCCGACCCAAGCAGCAGCAGCCCAGTCAATAGCTTCGTGCTGGCTTTGAGCCACGTGTAAGCAGGGCGCCAAGCCACTCCAGTACGTAGTATCTTCTTCATAAACAGTGAATAAGAATCAGCAAAGGGTAATTTAACCAGTTGGCAGCCACTGGCTTTCCTCCGCAAAGCTGAAGTGGAGTCAGGACTAGGCGGTTGCCTTAGGACGGTACCAGGAAAAGAGGCCTGAAGCCGCGGCCTATACAGTAGCGGCCGGCAAATCGACGACGAAGGTGGTGCCTTCGCCTTCGGTACTGGTAAAGGTAATCAGGCCGCGGTGCAGCTCCACGATGGTTTGAATGACGGACATGCCCAGGCCGGTGGTTTTCTCCCCGCGCAGCCCGGGGCGCCGGGCCTTGGTGAACTTATCGAACAACACGGGCTGGTACTTGGCCGGAATACCCACGCCGGTATCAGCCACAACTACCCGGACCTTGTCACTCTCGGCCTCGACGCGCACGGTGATGTGCCCACCATCGGGAGTAAATTTGACCGAGTTGGAAATCAGATTGTTGACAACCTGATGAAACTTATCGATGTCCACGTTGGCATACACCGGATGGGCGGGGGCCTCCAGGGTGAAGTGCAGGTGGAGCAGGCTTTCGGTGCGCTGATACTCTTCCACCAGGGTTTTCATCCACACTACCAAATCGGTGCGCGACAGATTCAGCTCCACGCTGGCCGACTCCATAAACTCGGCATCCACGAAGTCGTGAATCAGGTTGACACTGTCGCGGCAGGTGCGCTGCATGAGGCTCAGCATTTTCTGGGCGGGGGCCGACAGGTTGCCCTGGGTTTCGAGTTCAAGCTGCTCGGTGAGCTGCTGCAGCATCAGGAGCGGCCCGGCCAAATCGTGCGACAGAATTTCCAGCACGGCATTCTTCTTGGTGCCGAACTTCTGGATATTGATGGTATTCTCCTTGGCAGCAGTGACGTCCACAGCACTACCGACCAAGTATTCCTGCCCGTCGTCGGGACCCAGCACGCGGCATAGGTTGACCGACAGCCACTGCGTGCCCCCATCTGGGCGGGCCAATCGCACTTCCAGTCCTTCCAGCACTTCTTCGAGCCCGGCTTGTTCCAGGCGGTGAGTCAGGTACTGCTCGTCGTCGGGGTGCAGGCGCCGGAGCAAGTGCGGCAGGTCGTCGTTGGCGTGCTCGGCCGGGTCGCCGGTTATCAGTTGGGCAGCCTCACTCACGTACACGATGCGGTGCTCAGCGGGGTGATACACGAAGTAGGCAGTACGCCCCAGTTCCAGCAACGGACGAAAGAGGGCATGATAATCGGTCATAGGGCGGGGCGGAAGTAATCCTGAAGTCTACACTACGCCAGAAGCCGCTTGGTTGTTGAGCTCGGCAGTTACGGCCTACCGCGGCAGCCTACTACAGCTCAACATAACCTTCCTCAACGGGAGCAGTATCCTCCAACGACCGGCCGACGTAACGTAATCAGCCGTCTAAGGTAGCCTTTCGGGCTGCCTTTCCAAACCGAATAACGACACGATGACACAACTTCTCAATCAGGTGGCCCTGGTAACCGGGGCCGATTCCGGTATTGGCCGGGCCACCGCCATTGCCTTTGCCCAGGCCGGGGCCGACGTTGTAATTTGCTACCACACTGACCAGCAAGGAGCCGAAGAAACCCGGCAGGCAGTAGAGCAAGCCGGCCGCCGTGGCCTGGTGCTGCCCGTCGACGTGAGCGAGGCCGGGCAAGTAGCCGAGCTGTTTACTCAGGCCTTGCAGGAGTTTCCCCAGCTCCATATTCTGGTAAACAACGCCGCCGCGCCCGGAGCTAAAAAACCAGTGGCCGAAATGGCGCCCGAGGACTTCGAAAAAACCATTCGAACCAACCTGATGGGGCCGTTTTATTTCGCGCGGCTGTTTATTCAGCACCGGCAGCAACAGGGCGGCAAAGGCAAGATTATCAACGTGTCGTCGATTCACGAGGAAGTCGTTTCGGCCGGCACGGCCGACTACTGCGCCTCCAAAGGCGGGCTGCGTAACCTGATGCGGACCCTGGCCCTGGAGCTGGCCGAGGCGGGTATCAACGTCAACAACATTGCCCCGGGCATGATTATGACGCCCATGAACCAGTCGGCCATGGATAACCCTGAGGAGCGCAAGGAAAAGGAACAGCGCATCCCGATGAAGCGCGCCGGGCAGCCCGAGGAAATTGCCAAGCTGGCCCTGTTCCTGGCCTCTGCCGATTCCGATTACGTCACGGGCTCCACCTACGTCATGGATGGCGGCTTCATGCGCATGATGGCCCAGGGAGCATGAGTTAATGTGCTCAGGTGCTAATGTGGTTGAATATACTGATACGCAACGTGTCATAGCGTGCGAAGCGCGGCCATCCGTCCTCTGAAATGGGCGGAGCTATTTTACATGAAAAGCCCTAACGCCTGAGTAGACGTTAGGGCTTTCTGGTAAAAGAGTGTGACTACCTGTGCAGAGGACGGATGGCTTCGTCATTCTTCCTCGCCATGACACGAGATATCAACACATCAGCACACTACGAAATCAGCTTATCCGGGGTGATAGGCAATTCGCGGATGCGTTTGCCGGTGGCGTTGAAAACGGCGTTGGCAATGGCAGGAGCTACGCCGATGATGGCAATTTCGCCGATACCTTTCGTGCCCAAGGCATTCACGTGCGGGTCGGGCTGGTTGACGAAAGCCACCTGCACGTCCGGGGAGTCAGCGTGGACAGGCACGTGGTAGTCGGCAAAGTCCTTGGTAACGTAGCGGCCAAACCGGTCATCCATGTGAGCCGCTTCCATCAAAGCCATGCCGATGCCGCCCACGGCGCCGCCCTTCATCTGGTTGCCGGCGGTTTTCTCGTTGATAATAGTACCTGCATCGGCGCAGGAAACCAGCTTGCTCACGCGTACTTCCCCCGTCAGCTCGTGCACCCGTACCTCGGCAAAGTGCACCGAGAAGGAATACATGGAGTATTGCTGCCCTTCTCCACCGGGCTTGGCTTCTACGGTTACGGCTTTGTCGCCGCCCTGTTTTATCAGGTCGGCGTAAGCCACGCGGGTGCCCGGGTTGCTGCTCAGCGCCAGGTAGCCGTCGGTCAACGTGACGTCCTCTTTTTTGGCCGAGGCAAAGGCTGCTCCGGCTAAAGTGCGCAGTTTTTCTTTCAATGCCAGGCAGGCTTCCTGGGTAGCCGGCCCCACACTGTTCACCGTGGACGAGCCGCCTTGCGTGCCGGCTTTGGGAAAGGACGAGTTGCCGAGTTCAAAGCGGATTTTCTTGGCGTCCAGGCCCAACGTATCAGCCGCAATCTGGGTCATGACGGTACCGGTGCCGGGGCCAATGTCGGTAGTGGCGCACTGCAGCAACACGGTGCCATCGGGCCGCAGCTGAGCGCCCACAGTAGCCGCGCCGCGGTGGGCGCCAAACGTACCCACGCCCATGCCGTAGCCAATTAGCCATTCGCCGTCGCGCAGGGAGCCGGGCTTAAGCTGGCGCTTATTCCAGCCAATCCGCTCGGCCCCGAGCTGGTAACATTCCTTCAGAAACTTGGTGCTCCAGGGCTTGTTTTTCTCCGGGTCCTGCTCGGTGTAGTTGCGCAGGCGGAACTCCAGTGGGTCGAGATTCAACATATGGGCCATTTCATCCATAGCCGACTCCAGCGCAAAGGCACCAGTAGCCTCACCCGGGCCCCGCATCCAGATAGGTGAGCACACGTCGAGGGAAGCCAGGCGGTAGCGCGTCGTCACGTTGGGCGACTGATACATCATCCGCGTCTGGGCCAGGGTCGATTCGGTAAACTCCTCGTAGTTGGAAGTCTGCCCGATGGACTCGTGGGTGATGGCCGTAATTTTGCCGTCGGGGGTAGCACTCATGCCCAGCTTCTGCCAGGTGTAGGGCCGGTAGCCCACGTTGGTAAACATCTGCTCCCGGGTCAGCATCAGCTTCACGGGCCGATTCACCACTTTGGCGGCAATAATGGCGGCCGACTCATGGGGCCAGCTGTGCAGGGCGTTGCCGAAAGCTCCACCCACGAAGGTGGCAATGACTTTCACGTTTTCCTCGGGCAAGTTCCACTCCTTAGCGAAGTCGCGGCGGGTGGCCAGGGTGCCCTGGGTTTTGTCGTAAATCGTCAGGCGGTCGGGAGCTTCCCAGTGGGCCGTAATAGCCTGCAATTCCATCGGGTGGTGCACCTCCGTCGGAATGACGTACTCACTTTCCAGCTTGATAGCGCCCGTTTTATACGCATCCGTTTGCCCGCGCTGGTAGTCGTTCATCGGGTGCTTGGGGTTCTTCTTGGCAGCAGTCGGCAAGAAGGCATCCCCCACACTGGCTTCCAGGTTGGTTTTGTGCTTTTCCTGGGCGTATTGACCTTTCACCAGCCGCGCAGCAAACCGGGCCCGCTCCCAACTGTCGGCCACAACTACGGCAATGATCTGGTCATTGTAGTGGATCTTGTCGTCCTTGAAAATCTTCAGCGGGCCGCCCACCGTCGCCGGCTGGCTGGGGTCCTTGCCAGCCGTTTCGTAGCCGGGCACTTTGGGCGAGTTGAAGTGGGTAATAACGGCCAGCACGCCCGGAGCCCGCTCGGCGGCCTTGGTGTCGATGCTGGTCAGGCGGCCCTTAGCCACGGTGCTGCCCACGAGCACGGCGTAGGTCATGTTGGGCAGCTCATACTCGGCCGAATATTTGGCGCCGCCGGTTACTTTCAGGTGGCCATCCACCCGGTCCATTCCGGCCCCTATCTGCTTGTTTTGCGCTTGGTCTTTCATTGGATGTCAATTCTTAAGCGGCCGAAGCAGCGGTGCGCAGGGCTTGCACAATAGCGTTGGGACCCAGCTTGAGCTTGTAGGCGTTGTGCTTGAAGGCCTTGGCCCCCTGCATGGCTACTTCCGCAGCCTGCCGGAACGAGGCCTCGGTAGCGGGCTTGCCGACCAGCATCTGCTCGGCGGCCGTCAGGCGCCAGGGCTTGTGGGCCACGCCGCCCATAGCCAGCCGCGCTGCCTTAATGGTGTTGTTTTCAATATCGAGGGCCGCCGCTACCGACAGCAGGGCAAAGGCATAAGAAGCCCGCTCCCGCACTTTCTGGTAGTGCACGTACTTTGTGAAAGGTCCGTCGGGCACCTCCACGGCTGTTATCAGCTCCCCTTTTTCCAGGTTGGTATCCTTTTCGGGCGTGTCGCCGGGCAAGCGGTGAAAGTCGGCAAAGGGAATGCTCCGGTCACCTTTCGGTCCGCTCACCAGCACCGTCGCATCGAGGGCAACCAGGGCTACACTCATGTCGGACGGGTGCACGGCAATGCACTTGTCGGAAAAGCCAAAAATGGCGTGCATCCGGTTGATGCCCTCCAGGGCCCCACAGCCCGTGCCCGGCTCCCGCTTGTTGCAGGGCATGGCCAAATCGTAGAAGTAGGAACAGCGGGTGCGCTGCAGCATATTGCCGCCTACGGTAGCCATGTTGCGCAGCTGGGCCGAAGCGCCAGCGTTCAGAGCCTGGGCCAGCAGCGGCTGCCGCTCCCGTACCTGCTTATCGTCGGCCACGGCCGAGTTTAGGGCCAGGGCCCCGATGCGCAGCTTGCCCGGGTCGTGGTCAATCCGGGTTAGGGGCAGGCGGTTGATATCTACCAGCTTCTGGGGCGTGGCAATACCGCGCTTCATCAAATCCACCAGGTTGGTGCCGCCGGCAATAAAGGTGGCGTTCGGGTCCTTGGTTACCGCGTCGATGGCGGCCTGCTGCTTGGTCGGCCGCACGTACTGAAACTGGTTCATACCTTCTGTCCTCCGTTTTTCACTTCCTGAATGGCCGCCACAATATTGGAGTAGGCTCCGCACCGGCAAATGTTGCCGCTCATATATTCCCGGATTTCAGTTTCCGAACCAGCGTGGCCTTCGCGCACGCAGGCCACGGCCGACATAATCTGGCCGGGCGTGCAGTAGCCGCACTGGAATCCGTCGTGCTTAACGAAGGCCTCCTGCATAGGGTGCAGCTTGTCACCATCCGAAAGGCCCTCGATAGTGGTTATTTTTTTACCGTCGTGCATCACGGCAAAGCTCAGGCAGCTGTTGACGCGCTGCCCGTCGACGTGCACGGTACAGGCCCCGCACTGCCCGTAGTCGCAGCCCTTTTTGGTGCCGGTCAGGTTGAGGTTTTCGCGGAGCAAATCCAGCAGTGTCGTGCGGGGCTCCACCGAGAGCTTGTACTTCTTGCCGTTTACTTCCAGCTTCAGCGGCACTTTTTCGAAAGCCCCGGCTACTTTTTCATCCAGCTCGAAGCTGGCCGCCTGAATTACCGGACCAGGTACCAGGGTGAAGGCCGTCAGCAGCGACGACTGCTTGAGAAAGGTGCGTCGGCCCTCGTCGCGGGGCGTCGGCTGATCAGATGGGGAAGACATAGACATGAGGAAAGAAAAGTCGGAGGAAAGGCCCAGAACAGTGGGGCGGCCACGCTACCGCGCTTCGCCCCAGTTCTTGTAACTACGGAACAGGCCGTCGGGTTAAGGCTGAGCTGAAGAAAATTTGGCCGGATTAAAACGGTTTAGCGCCAATCAAACGCCCGGCAACGCTTTAGCCAATCTTATTTACCGCGGCGTGAGGGTCGAAAAAGCAAAAGCCCTCGGTCAACAAATGACCAAGGGCTTTGAGAAATGTTGCGTGGCTGCCGGGCCGGCTAGTCGAACTTGATAGCTGCCACGGGGCGAATTCGGGAAATCAGGTAAGTCGGAATCAGCACGGCCAGCAAAGACGTTAGGAAGGTAGCCACGTTGAGAATAACGACCATCGTGGGGTCCCAGAAAATCGGCACCCGGTCCATGTAGTAATTTTCGGGGTCGAGCGGAATGGGATGGAAATAGTACTGAATAGCACAGAAGCCCAGCCCGATCAGGTTGCCGTAGACCATGCCCCGCAGCGTCAGGCTCAGGCCCCGGTAGAAGAACATGCTGCGAATCTGGTTGTCGGTGGCCCCCAGGGCCTTGAGCACCCCAATCATGTTGGTACGCTCCAGAATCATGATAAAAATGGTGGCTACCATATTAAAAGTCGCCACGAAGATGATCAGGATCAGGAAGATGACCACGTTGCGGTTCAGCAGCTTGAGCCAGTCGAAGAGCTGGGCGTATTGGTCGGTGATTTTGTCGAGCTTGAGGTCGTAGCGCAGGTTTTCGTACATGTGGTCCGAAACTGGGTCGAGCTGGTTGAAATCCTTGAGCACGACTTCCACGCCGCCTACTAGGGAATCGGGCCAGGCGTTGAGCTCCCGGATCTGGCGAATGTCGCCGATGATGTAGACCTCGTCAAACTCGTCGAGGCCGGTCTGGTAGATGCCCTTGACGTTGAATTTGCGCACCCGCGGCGGATTCTGAATGAAGTAGAACAAGGCTTCGTCGCCGACTTTCAGACGCAGCTTGTCGGCCACTTTGCGGCTGAGCAGCACGTCGGTGCTGGCCGCCGAATCCGGAAACGACAGAAATTTGCCGGCCACCAAGTTGGTGCGCATGGGTGAAGGACCATCTTGTTCATCGATGCCCTTGAGCACCACGCCCAGCACTTCTTCCTTGGTTTTGATGATAGCCGTTTTGCGGGCAAACGACTGGGTCGACTTCACCTGCTTGAAGCGGTGTAAGTCCTTGATTAGCCGCGGGCCACCAATGGGCTCAACCTCCAGGGAGTTGTTGGTATCGTACTTGCTGACCTGCAGGTGGGCGCCGAAGGAAAAGATCTTGCTTTGAATCTCATTGCGGAATCCTTCCAGGATGGCAAACGACACAATCATGACGGCCACCCCCAGCGCAATGCTGATAATGGCTATTTTTGTCACCGACGAGGTAAAAGACCCGGTGTCGGCTCCGTCAATCTTATTGGATATGTACCGCGAGATGTTCACTGGCGTAAAGCTACGTGTCTACGTTCAGTTTCCTAGCTTCGTTTCCTGATGCCTTCTTCAATCTTCTGCGGCCTCCTCGGCCTGACGCTCTTCGTGGGCGACTGTAGCCCCTCACCCACCCGCCTGGCCAAGCACGGTATAACGCCCGAAACACCAGCCCAGGCTGCCCCAGCGTCTGCGGCTGGTCTGCAGATGGGCGCGGCCCAATTCGGCAAGTATCTGCCCCAGCTCCAGGGCAAACGCGTGGGACTGGTCGTAAACCAAACTTCTCTGGTCGGCCGCTCCCACCTGGTGGACACGCTGCTGGCCCAGGGCGTACAGGTAAAAGTCATTTTTGCGCCCGAACACGGTTTTCGGGGTGAAGAGGCCGACGGGGCAACTATCAAGGACGGGCGCGACACGCGCAGCGGCCTGCCGGTAAAGTCGCTCTACGGCAAGAGCAAGAAGCCTTCGGCCGAAATGCTGGCCGACATCGACGTACTGATCTTCGACATTCAGGACGTGGGAGTGCGGTTTTACACCTTTATCAGCACGATGCACTACGTGATGGAAGCTGCCGCCGAGCAGGGCAAAAGCGTCATCGTGCTGGACCGGCCCAACCCCAACGGTTTTTACGTGGACGGACCGGTGCTGGAGCCCCAGCACAAGTCCTTCGTGGGCATGCACCCCATTCCAATAGTCCATGGGCTGACGGTGGGGGAGCTGGCCCAGATGATAAACGGCGAAAAGTGGCTGGCCGGCGGCAAGCAATGCCCGCTGACAGTGGTACCCGTAGCAGGCTACACCCACAATACCCGCTACGAGCTGCCGGTGCGGCCTTCGCCCAACCTGCCCAACGCCCACGCCGTGCTGCTCTACCCCACGATTTGCTTGTTTGAGGGCACTAACGTCAGCGTGGGCCGGGGTACGGAAGCGCCGTTCGAGTTCATCGGCGCCCCTACCCAGCCTACTTCCCGCCCGTTCAGCTTCACGCCCCGGCCCACCACCGGCTCGCCCCAGCCGCCACTGAACGGGCAGAAGTGCTACGGCCAGGATTTGCGCAAGCTCCCCATGACCGAGTCCGGTGGCTTCACGCTGCGCTACCTGATTGACTTCTATAAGCAGAGCACGGCCAAGGACAAGTTTTTCGGCAAGTACTTCGAGCAGCTGACCGGCACCAACTCGCTCAGGGAAATGGTGGTGGCGGGCAAGTCAGAAAAGGAAATTCGCAAAGCCTGGGAGCCAAAGCTGAGCCAGTACAAGGCTATGCGCAAGAAGTACCTGCTGTATCCGGACTTCAAGTAAAACTCACGCAGTGTCTCGCAGTGGACGGCGCAGTGTCTCGCAGTGTCGTCCCAGCGGGCCACTGCGTAATCCACTGCGAGACACTGCGTGAAATACTACATATGCTAAGAATCATCTTCATGGGCACGCCCGAATTTGCCGTGCCTACGCTCGAAACCCTGCAAGCTTGGCCCGGCTGCGAGGTCGTGGCCGTCATTACGGCGCCCGATAAACCCGCGGGTCGGGGTCGGCAGCTGGCCGAGTCAGCGGTGAAGCAGGCGGCCGTGACCTACGGCATCCCAGTACTGCAGCCCACCAATCTGAAGTCGCCGGAGTTTCAGCAGGAGCTGCGCAGCTATGCAGCCGATTTGCAGGTGGTAGTGGCGTTCCGCATGCTGCCCGAGGCGGTGTGGAATATGCCCCGGTTGGGCTCCATCAATATCCATGCTTCGCTCCTGCCCCAGTACCGCGGGGCGGCGCCCATCAACTGGGCTTTGATTCACGGCGAGAAGGAAACCGGCGTCACCTCCTTTTTCCTGCAGCACGAAATTGATACCGGCAACCTGATTTTTCAGGACGTCGTGCCCATTGCCGACGAGGACGACTTCGGGGCGCTATACGAGAAGCTAAAAGCCGCCGGGGCTCAGCTAGCCCTACGCACCGTGCAGGCCATTGCCGAGGGCACCGCGCCCAGTATTCCGCAGGCTATGGGGCAGGAATTACGCTCGGCACCCAAAATCCAGAAAGAAACCGGCCGCCTCGAGGTGCAGCAGCCCGCCGCTGCGCTGGTCAACCTGGTGCGGGGCCTCTGCCCCATTCCCACCGCTTTCACCCAGCTACCCGACGGCCGCACCCTCAAGATTTTCCGCGCTAAAGCTCTGACGGAAGCCGCCGAAGCGCCCGGCACCTGGACCACCGACGGCCGCACGTACCTGCGCCTGCACACCGGCCAGGGCCAGCTCGAGTTGCTCGACGTGCAGCTCGAAGGCAAGAAGCGAATGCCCGTCGTAGAATTTCTGCGGGGCTTCAACAGTGCCGTTCTTACCTCCCCTGCCGTATGATAGCCTTAGTTGTAGCCGTGGCCGATAACGGCGTTATCGGGCGGGATAACCAGCTGATCTGGCACTTGCCGGACGATTTAAAGCACTTCAAAAATCTCACGCTGAACCACCCCATTATCATGGGGCGGCGCACCTTCGAAGCCATTGGCCGGCCCTTGCCCAAGCGGCGCAACATCGTGGTAACCCGGCAGGCCGACTGGCAGGTTGAGGGCTGCGAAACGGCCTACTCCGTGCCCGACGCGCTGGAAACGGCCCACACCACCGACGAGGACATCTTTGTTATTGGCGGGGGCGAAATTTACCGCCAGGCCCTGCCCGCCGCCGACACCGTGTTCCTGACTGAAGTGCACCACGACTTCGAAGGTGACACGGTGTTTCCGGACCTCTCGCCGCTGGAGTGGCGCGAGGAAACCCGGGAGCGGCACGAGCCCGACGACAAGCACGCCTACGCCTTCAGCTTCGTGACGCTTCGGCGGCGGTAGGCGCAGTGGCCGTTGAAGCCAGATCTGCCTGCTGAGGCTCGGGGCCGGCCAGACATACCGGTCGTAGAGGCTTTGAGAAGCGCTGAAGCAGCCTCACGGTTTCGGAACGAATGATCTAGGCCAGCAAGGATACTTGGGTAACTGATTAGTACGGGCTCTGGCTTTACTAACACAAAAGAGGCAGCCGGATCGGCTGCCTCTTTTGCAATAAACCCTTAACCCTACCGCTTAACGCAGCAGAACAAGCTTGCCCCACCCGTTCTTGAAGGCCTTGTCGGCTACGGTGTTGCGGCGCTCAAACTGATTCTGCGGGTCGTCCATGACCACGCGGTATAGGTAAGTACCGTTGGCCAGCCGGTCGCCGTACTCGTCGGTGCCATCCCAGGCATAGTCGGTGATGTTGTTACCGATGCGCACGATGCCCATTTCCTGCATCATAATTTCGCGTACCACCTTACCCGTCAGCGTCATGATCTGGATTTTCATGTTGCGCGGCAGCTCGGCCCCGGTCAGGGTAAAGACGAACTTGGCCTTGTGGGTAATTGGGTTGGGGTACGGGAAGATGTTAGTAATGGAAGAGGCGTTGACGACTTCAAACTGCACCTTGTAGTTTTCCGTGCCGGCCGAGCGGCCGGTAGCGTCGCGGCCCTGCACTTCCAGCGTGTACTGCCCATCGGTCAGTGGCTCGGCCTGGCCCGGCTCGTAGTCAATGCGGGCGGTACCCTTGGCGGGGTCGGTGGTGAAGGTCACGTTTGAGGCCATCAGGTCGACCTTTTTCGGCATACCATTGCGCGGCGTCAGCACCAAGTCGAAGGCGTTGCGGTCGGTGATGGGCCGTCGAAGGTCCTCGTCGGTCAGTACCACCGAAATAACGGGCCGCGGCGAAACGATGTCGCCGTTGAGGATGCGCTGCCCATCGAAGGCTACGTCCAGTACGGGCGGCACGCTGCGGTCCTCTATCTGGAAGGAGGGAATCGACAGGTCGTTGTTGAAATAGAACAGCTCGGGCAGGCGGCGGCCCTTCTCATTAATGTTGAGCGTAATGGAACCGGTAATGTCCCCGTAGAGTCCATCAAGGATGCTTAGCTCGGCGTCGAAGGCAATAGTACCGTTGGCGTTCAGAGCATTCAGCGGGATTTCCTTGGAGATTTCCTTCGTGGCGCTGCGCAGCCTGAAAGTAGCCTTCAGCGGGGTGCCAAAGGGCAGAGCCGATACGTTCTGGAAGATAACCGGCACTCGAATGATGCCGTCACCTTTGGCCTGCTCGGCCAGGGTAGCAGGGTCGTAGGCCTTGGGCGTTTTAGCCAGCACCGAGTCGCGCCGCACAATGCCTTCGGGGTAGCCCCGGTAGGTTACCAGCAGCTGCTTGATCTGCGGGGCCGTGCGGTTGACGGCATCCGTGGCGGTGAGTGCCAACTGCAGATACGGATAGGTCTTGGCATTAATATTCGCCAGCGAGTACGCCCGGTTTGTCACATTGGTATCAAACACCCGGCTCACGCCCAGCGTATCGATACCGACCAGCTGCAGCTTGTAGCTGTCCGAAGGCTCGGTCCGGATGGTGTGGTGCAGCGTGGTCCACTCCTGGGCCGGACCGATGCGGACCGAAGCCAGCGTGCCGGTGGTTCCGAAGGTGTTCAGCGCGCCGCTGAGCGTAACAACTTGGCTGTTGCGCGGCACCGTACTGCTGGTAGAGGCCGTAGCTTCCTGGGCAGTGCCTACGCCTTTGCGGCTGAAGAGCGCGTAGGGGTCACTGTCCTGCAAGGAGTTGATGCGCTGAGCACCCAGGGCCGTGAAAGCCGCCTTCAGCGCGGGTGAAAACGAGCTGAAGTTGACTTTATTCACTGAAACCAGGGCCACGTAGGCTCCCTGCGGAATGTTGGTCAGCAGGCTCAGCAGCTGGGCCTGGCGCGCCGAGGCATTGATATTGTCTGCGTCTTTGCTGGCAAAGTGGTAGTACGGATTGGGCGCCTGCCCGCAGGAATCGTAGGGGCCACCGCCGATGTTGCGCAGGGGCTTGAGCGTAATTCCGTCGTATACCGCAACGAGAATGTTGGGCGAGTTCACGCCGCAATCCACGTTGTTTACCGGCTCGGCACCCAGCTGAATACCGTAACCTGGCTGGTACGTCACGGCCGAGCCGTCGCCTCCCCCCTTGGTTTGCAGATTTATGGCTTGCGTAATCGGGTCGAAGCTCCACTTGCCCGAGGGCGCCGCCACGTTCAGGCCCGTTAGTTCGTCGCGCTTGTACTGACCGTGGTGGCTTTGCGACCAGCCGCCGGTAGTGCCACGCACCACCCGGAAGGAGCTGGTGCTCCACTCTTTGTTTTCGCCGGCGGAGGGCGTTTCGAAGCGCATCCGCCAGTACCACACCACACTGTCGCGGCCGGCCAGGGTAGGCAGCTTGGGCCGCCAGTCGGCCAGCAGCGCCGCGTTGATTTTGGTGCGCATAATAACCGCGCTATTGAAAGTCGGTACGGTATCCAGCTCCAGCTCAAAGCCCCGGACGGGCCCAGCCGGGTCGTTGGTTTGGCCCACCAGACGCACGTTGTTGGGAGCTACCAGGGCAAATTCCGGCGGATTCAGCAGCGTTACGCCTTCTTGCAGGAACACGAAGTCGTATTTTGCCTGGTTGTTGGTTTCGCTGAGCTCGGCAATCTTATTCTGGTGGTCCAGAGTTACCGTAAAGGTGCTGTTACCGAAGACCTTTGCGGGGCTTGGTGGGTTGTTCAGGATGAAGACATACGTGGTATCACCCAGCAGAACTGGGGGCCTCTCGCTCCGGGTTGTTGTCTCCGTTGCCTGACCGGAATCGTACTTGCGTTCAATCAGGAAGTCCAACTGATTCCGGATGACCTTGCCCGTATTTTTCACCCGTACCAGCAGTTTAAAGCTTTCGGATTTGGCCCGCACCGGTTCCGAACCTACGGGCCGAATTTCCAGGGCCGGAGACCCGAAGGTGTAGTCAGGCTGCAGGGGGGAATACATGCGTAGGGCCGGATCGGCGTGCCACACGGTGCCCATCCAGGAGCTGATGGCCGATTCTGATATAAAGGCCGTTTTCTGCAAGCGGCGAATGGCTTCGTTCTGCACGTCGGCCACCGGGCGGCTGTACCATACCGGGTCGTTGAGCAGCACCTGAAAGATAGAATCCTGGTAGGCATCCAGCTCGCCGGAATACCCAAAGCCGGTTTCGCTCAATAACCCAATAGCACCTTTCTGCGGGGCCAGTACCCAGTCCTGGGCGTAGCGGGCCCGCGGGGCCCGGAAGGCATTACCAGCCGCGCATCCATTGATAAACATAATGGGGTACTTGCCCACGTTGTTATAGCCCAGCGTGGGGTCGTTGATGTCGCCCAGGTCGAGCTGCAGCTGAGCGGGGTCACCGTGGCCGAAATAGGTTATCAGGGAAAGCCCGGCGTTCAGATCGGCTGAAATGTTCTTGGAAGTAGCTATTCCAATGCTGGAATAGGTATTGACCACCTTACCAGCAAAGAACGGTCGCTCAATGTGCTTGGTCTTGTAGTGGTTCAGATAGCGTGAGAATTCCGGAAACTCATAATCTTCCTTGGCGCCGAGCAGGTTGAGCGTGTTTTTGCGCCAGGGCTGGTTTTCGGTAGAGGCATCCAGGTTCTGCTCGTACTGCTTGAGCTTGTCGAGGTAAGCCAGTACTTCAGCCGGGGTACTAGCCGCAATTCTTCCCGTACCCATGCGGCCGGCGTAGTCATTACGGGCCCAGTCGGCCGTGAAAAAGAGGTCCGAAGCGCTGCGGGTGCTGGTCGGCACCAAGTCCCGCACCAACGGGCTGGTGCTGGTTTCCCTAAACCCGTTCGGGTTCTGGCGGTAGTACCCCCCGTCCCCAAACTCGCCCGCCCCGAGGCCCTGCCCCAGCAACAGCAGATATTTCGGGCGGGTGTTGGTAAGCATGTACTGAGCAAACTGCCGGATGGCCAGCGCCGACTTCTCTCCGTAGTGAAACTGGTCGTAGAGCTGCTCACTGGTTACGAGCAGGGTATCGAAGCGGGTAGAGCGGTAGATGGCATAGTCGCGCACCGGATTTTGAGAGGTGCCGGTCGGTGTCATCAGGAAGGCATTGCTTACAATCAAGAAGTTGTAAGAAGCCGGATTGATCGTGCGAAACTGCACCCGCTTAGCGGGCAACGGCGGCACCAGAGCTTTATCAGTATCCGAAAGCAGCAGGGAGCGGGTAGTGGCCCCGGGCACGGCACTCGGAAACACAAAGCCGCGCCCAGTACCGCTTGCTACCCCCTCTACCCGCTGCACGTTGTAGGGGTCCGTAATATCGTAGCCACGCACGGCGGCGGGCAGGTTGCTGAGCTGGTAAAAGGCCGGGGCCGAGCCCAGCGTCGAGTCATTCAAGAAGCGTACGTCCCGCTGGCCGGTAGGCCAGGCACTTGCCACGGGATGAATAACCCGGGCCGACACCATCCGAAACCAGTTGCGCGCGCCTGGAGTCAGTGCCCCGTTTACCGTAACGTGGAACTGAACCCTACCGCTAGGAGCATCAGCAACGTTATAATTAATATACGAGCGGGGCACCGAGTAGCGGACCTTGCGGCGGCCAAACCCCTCGATTACGACGGGGGACCCAGGGGGCGTTTAACTGCGGTTCCGGGTTCTTCTACCGTTACGGTAAGCTCGTGCGTGTTGGCAGTGGCACCGGTCAAAATCAGTTCTACCTGAAGGTCAGGGCCGAGGCTACTTGTAACTGGGAGTAAGTCCCGACGGTAAGGCATAGGGTTACCACCCGCACTTTGCTGCCCGTGAGCCGGAGATAAGAAACCCTCACCCGCTTCGCCCCAGGGCTGGTAAGTTGTTACCAACTCATTGCCAGCAGTATATACATCAGTCCGCACGTGCACACTATCATTAAGCCAGTACGGATGGCTGCCTCCCACCGGGGCCAGGTTAGAAGGCGTGATACGCTTGCCGTTGGTCGTGGCCGACCAGGTTAGGAAATACGAAGCCGTATCGGTGTACAGGCTGTAGAACTTTTGGTGGTGGTCCCGAGCGTTCTTATACATGCCTACGTCCAGGGCGCCGTCGTTGCGCTGCCCGTAGAACTCGATAAACGTGGCAGTGGTAAGCGTAGTCGGGTTGTTGGGGCCCACGTAAATGGCAACTTCCTTTCCCCGGCGCCAGAGCTGAAACCGCTGCGGATTTACGCCGCTGATACCGGCCCGGGTCAGGTAGTTGTAATCCAGGTGGTAAATACCATTCTTACTGATCTTGATTTTGTAGTACTGCTGGTTGGGTACAATCCACTCATTGCCGTAGGGGCCCGACTGGGCCATAGCAAGGGAAGGCAGCAGCAGGCCGGCCACGAACAGCAGGCACCAGCGCAGCAGACGTTGAACTCGGTAAGGGTGTGTCATAGAAACGAAGTGAAGAGCGGGCGGAGCCGCGCAGGTGTGCTGCGGCTCCGTTATATCGTAAAGAAGCTTATTTGAAACCGTAGCCCAGCGACACGATAACCGAGTTGGTGGCATTCTGGCCGCTTATTTTCTCGACGGCCAGGCGCGACAAGGCCAGGTCCAGGCGCAGGCCGCTGAAGGCTACGCCCACGCCCAGGGAAGGCTGGGGCCGCCAGCCACCCTTGCCATCAAAAGACTTGGCGGCGTCAATCTTTTGAAAGTTGCTCACCCCGCCGCGCAGATAAATCAGGTCTTTGTAGCCGATTTCCACACCGGCCTTGGGGTCGATGCTCACTGCGTCGCTCGATACGAGCGTGTTGCGTTTGCCGTCGGTGGTCAGTTCCAGGTCGACGGCTACCAGGGCCGTAATCTGGCCGGGCAGCTTCACGCTGCGGCCCACGCCCAGAATAAAGCGGGGCAGGGTAATTTCGGTGCTGTTGGTCGGAATCGAGTCGTTCTGCGCGGCTACCCCCTGAAACTCGTCAGAGTTGATAGACCAGGCGTTGAACGTGGTGGTAATGTCGCGGGCCATCAAGCCCAGGCGCCAGTTCTTGTAGTCGTACTGCAGGCCGGCATCAATGCCGAAGCCCCAGGCATTGGCAAACTTGCCCACGTTGCGGTAGATGATCTTGCCGTTGCCGGCCAGCTTCAGGCCCTCCACATTCCCGATTTTGCGGGCATAGGAGAGCAGCAGCGCATAGTCGGCCACCGAGAAGTAGTTGATCCGGTCGTAGGAAATCTGCCCGTACTCATTAACCAGGGCCCTAGTGTCGGCGATGTTGTCGACGCCGACGCGGATCAGGCTGGCCCCGATGGCACTTTTATCATCCAGGGGCATGGAGAAGGCCGCGTAGTCATTCTTGACGATGCCCGAAAACAGCTCCGAATGCATCAGCACCGCGTCGTACTTGGCTTTCTGGTTGAGCAAACCCGCCGGATTCCAGTAGCCGGCCGTAGCGTCGCCGACCAGGCTCACCTGCACGTTGCCCATGCCCAGGGCCCGGCCCCCTACCCCGATGTTGAGAAAGTCGTTGCTGTACTTGGGCGTCAGGTCGTTGGACTGAGCGTGGGCGCCCGTGGCAAGTGCCAGGGTCAGGCCCGCCCCAAGCAGTGCGGGGGCAATTCGGGAGAAGTGCAGCATAGAGGTGTAGTGAATAAAAATGCGGTTGGTCCGCAGCAGCAACGCAAGATACTTATTAATAGTGCGCTGCGGAACTCGGCTGCTACCCGAAGCCCGACAGCCCAGCAGCGAAACCCTGCTTTAACGCGCTGAAAGGCAGATTATAGCTCAACCGGCGCTGGGTTTGGGGCCCTGATTTCCGCGAAAAAAAGACTCGCCAGCAATGCCATCGGAACTATGTATTACCAAGTACTAAAAATAAATTCAGCTAGTACCTTGCGTCGCATAGTACCTTCCATTATCTTTGTTTCATTCTTCACCGATTTCTGCCACAGCCCATGAAAGTAGAGAACACCCAAGTGCAGATGCGGAAGGGCATCCTGGAGTTCTGCATCCTGGAAATCATTGCCCGCGGCGAGGTGTATGCGTCCGACATGCTGGAGGAGCTGACCTCCGCCCGCATGATCGTAGTGGAAGGCACGCTCTATCCACTGCTGACCCGCCTCAAAAATGCCGGCTTGCTTGATTATACCTGGAAAGAGTCCACCTCCGGACCGCCCCGCAAGTACTACACCCTCACCCAGGACGGCCAGGAATTCCTGCACCAGCTGCGCCTGACCTGGGAAGAAGTACAGGATTCGATTCGCATCATCCGCCAAAAACCTCACCTCAATGGCGCCGCAACCCCAACGCCGTAGCGGCACTTAGTTGGCCCGGTCCATTCCTTTCGAGTTACTCTTGATTTGCAGCACTGAGATGAAAAAGAATATCAGCATTAACCTCCAAGGCCTCATCTTCCACATCGAAGAAGATGGCTACGACGTACTGAGTCGCTACCTGGCCGAAGTACGGGCCCACTTTTCCGGCTACCGGGGTCACGAGGAAATCGTGGCCGACATTGAAGGCCGGATTGCCGAGCTGTTTGCCGCTCGCACCTCGTCTATCAAGCAGGTAATTACCCTGGAAGACGTGCAGGAAATGGTCGGCAAGATGGGCCGCGTCAGCGACTTTCAGTCGGCCGATGATGCCGAGGAAGAGGAAGCTGCCCTGGCCGGCGGCCCCGAGGTGTACACCAACTACGCCAAGGCCGGCAATGCCGCTGCTTCGGCCGCTACGGCTGCCGACACGGAGCCTAAGCGCCTGTACCGCGACATGGCCAACCGCAAGATTGCGGGCGTTGCGGCCGGTATTGCCCACTACTTCGCCGTCAATCCGCTCTGGATCCGGCTGGCTTTCATAGGCCTGCTGATTTTCCCGCCCATTGCCTTTGACAATCACGGCAATGACTTTGGCGAGAACCTGGCCGGCTTCTCCCTGATTGCCTACATCATCCTCTGGATTGCGCTGCCCAAGAAGTACGACGCGACGTCGGCCGACGAGGACCCTACTTTCAAGAAGCTCTACCGCGACACCGACACCGGGAAAGTCGGCGGGGTTTCGGCCGGTCTCTCGGCCTACTTTAAAGTGGACGTCGTGCTGATTCGGGTCTTGTTCGTGGCCTTCGTCTTTGCCGGCGGCTTTGCCATCCCACTTTACATCGTGCTCTGGATTCTGCTGCCCGAAGCCAAAACCGTGTCCGACCGGATGCGGATGCGGGGCGACGCGCTGACCCTCTCCAGCCTCGACAGCAACCTGCGCAGTAACTCCGAAGCCGGCCTCGACGGCGCGGGCAACAACCGCCCCGTGGGTGCCTTTCTGGAAAACTTCTTCCACAACGTGCGGCCTCTCTTTAACTTCATCGGCTCGGCCCTGCGCATCTTCATCGGGGTGCTGATGACCATCACGGGCTTCGGTATCCTGCTGGGTCTGGTCATCGCGCTGGGCGTGGGTTTGGGTATGATTCCGGAAAGTCAGAACATCATGCTCTTCGACACGCCGGCATACGTGGCACTCAATGCCATTCCTTCCTGGTCGTTGCTGCCTTTCTTCCTGGTCACGGCCATTCCGCCCCTGGCTATGATGCTGGCTGGCCTGGGCTTGCTGCTGCGCCGCTCAGTGTTGAGCCGCACCGCTAATCTGACGATGTTCGGCCTCTGGCTGCTGGGCTTGGTGGGTTCTTCCGTGGCCATTGCCCAGGTTGCCCGCAACTTCGAAGAAGAAGCCGAAGTGGTGCAGAATCAGAACTTCCCGGCCCTGGCCGCTACTCCCCGCCTCTTCCTCGATGCCCGCCGCATGGACCGGTCTTCCTCGCAATGGGTAGATGTAGAGCTGGCCGCCGCCGACAGCGGTGCTGCTGTCCGGGTTGACAAGAACTTCTCGGCCAGTGGCCCCACCCAGGAAAACGCCCGGCAAATGGCCGTCAGCTCGGTAAGCTACACCGTGCGCCAAAGCAACGACACGACCCTGGTCTTCGATGACCATTTCACCTACCGCCCCGGTGCCGCCTTCCGCGACCAGGACGTGAGCCTGCTGGTGCATCTGCCCCGCAATAAGACGTTCCGCATGAGCCAGAGCTTTGCCTCCATGCTCGACGACGACGACTTCCTGAACGAGCAGCGCCCTAACGATGCCTACAAGCACGCCTACCGCCTCACCGGCAATAAGCTGGAATGCCTCAACTGCACCGGCGAAGACCTGCAGGACAGCTTCGGCAACTTCGATGACGAGGAAGATGTGGAAACGGCCGACAACGACAGCACCGACACGACGGTAGATATCAACTCGGGCGACGAAAACTTCCGGATTCGGGTCAACACCGATGAGGACGAAGACGGTGGCGTGGGCGTTGACATCGACATCGACGACAAAGGCTTCTCCTCCGACCCCAGCCGCTACGGCTCGGCCCGCCGCACCTTCGACCTGAAGGGCTTCCGCACCATTGAGGCCGGGGGCATCTACCGAGTGTATGTGCGCCAGGGCCCCGAATTCAAAGTGGAAGCCGCCGGTGATGAGCGCGACCTGCGCAACCTGCGGGTAGAAACCGACGGCGACGAGCTGCTGATTCGGGACCGTAACCGCAATTCTTTCTTCTCGGGCATGAAGGGCAACCACAAGCCCGTCCTGATTCGGGTGCAGATGCCCGAGCTGACGTCGCTTGATATAAGCGGCATCTCCAAGGCCAACGTAGCCGGCTTCAAAGACCAGTCCTTGCAGGTGCAGCAGTCGGGAGCTTGCTACGCGGTGCTCGACGTGAACGTGCCCCGCCTCGACCTGGACCTGACCGGCGCCTCCCGCGCCGACCTGCGCGGCACGGCCAACGACCTGAACGTGGAAGGCTCCGGCGCCTGCAAGGTGGAAGGCCTGCGCATGAACACCCAAACGGCTGACTTTGACCTGTCGGGTATGAGCAAGGCCCGGGTCCGGGTAGCCAGCCGCCTACGGGCTGAGCTCAGCGGTGCCAGCCGCGTGGAGTATGCCGGCTCACCTGAGCGGGTGCAGAAAGACCTGTCGGGCTCCTCACGCGTGACCCGCCTGCGCACTTCCGGCAACGAGTAAGCGCATGGCCTGATCCACTACGCTGTCTTCATAACAATGCCCAGGCTTCATGCGGTCCTCATTGAGGCGCGCACAGATTTGGCATAATAATCGAATGTAGAAATGCCGGCCAGGCAACCCTTGGGGCCCGGCCGGCATCTTACCCGCAATGACACGAGAAAATGGGTTTACTTACTGGTGAGTGAAAAGGTGACCCGGAGGAAGTCCTTTTGCCTGGCCGAGCTGCAACAGGTAGGCAAAGGCTTCCTCAAACTCGTTGCGGACTTTACCGTCGAGAATAGCCTCTAATACGGCCTCTTTGAGCTCCCCGACCTCACGGGAGGGCTTCAACCCAAAGGTTTCCATGATGACTTCCCCGGTAATGACGGGCTTGAAGTTGCGCAGATGGTCTTTGGCTTCTACTTCCCTTAGCTTTTCTTCCACCAGCCCGAAGTTGCGCAAGTAGCGCTCTTTGCGCTGGTGGTCTTTGCTTGTAATATCGGCCCGGCACAGGAGCATCAGCCGGTCGATATCGTCGCCGGCCTCGAACAGCAGGCGGCGCACGGCCGAGTCGGTCACGGTTTCCTTGACCAGGGCAATGGGACGCAGGTGCAGGCGTACGAGCTTCTGCACCATGCGCATCTCCTCGCCCTGGGGCAATTTGAGGTCGGTAAAAATGCCGGGCACCCAGCGGGCACCCTTGTCTTCGTGGCCGTGGAAGGTCCAACCCACTTTCTTGTCGTAGCGCTTGGTGGCGGGCTTGGCAATATCATGCAAAATGGCCGCCCAGCGCAGCCACAGGTCGCCACCGGCGGCCACCACGTTATCGAGTACCTGCAGGGTGTGGTAGAAATTATCCTTGTGCGCGTGCTGACCCACTTTCTCGACGCCGTAGAGCTGGGCCATCTTCGGGAAGATGAGTTGCAACAACCCACACTGGAACAGCAGCTTAAAGCCGTAACTGGGCTTGGGCGCCAGGATAATCTTATTCAGCTCGGTGGTAATCCGCTCCTGGGACACAATCTTGATACGGTCCTTGTTGCGGGCAAGCGCGTCGAACGTATCCGGCTCAATGTCGAAATCGAGCTGGGTGGCAAAGCGCACGGCCCGGAGCATACGCAGTGGGTCGTCGGAGAAGGTAATATCCGGGTCGAGGGGCGTGCGGATGATGCGGCGCTGTAAGTCGCCCATGCCGTCGTAACGGTCAACGAGCGTGCCGAAGTCCTGGGGGTTCAAACTCAGGCCCAAGGCATTGATGGTAAAGTCGCGACGGGCCAGATCTTCCTCCAGCGTGCCGGCTTCCACTTCGGGTTTGCGGCTTTCGGCCCGGTAGCTTTCCTTACGAGCCCCCACAAACTCAACCTCGATTTCAGGCGTGGGCAGCATGGCCGTCCCGAAGTTCTTGAACACGGTAACCCGGGGCTTGCCCGGCAGCTTGCGCCCCACGGTCTGGGCCAGCTTAATTCCGTCGCCCACGCACACCACGTCCACATCCTTACTTTCCCGGCTCAGGGCCAAATCCCGCACAAACCCCCCAATGATGTAGGCTGGGTAGCCCAGTTCACCGGCGGCCTCGGCAATGGTGCGAAACAAGGGAAGGTCGGGAAGCTGCGGAGTTTTCATGCGGCAAAGTTCGGCAACTGCCAGCTAGCAACCATGCCCAACTGCCGGAAGGCTGTGCGGGTAAGCTGTTAGGAACTACGGTTCATCCGCTTTATCCAAGGGTTCAGCAGCAAATAATGGATTGGCAGTCAGGGCCAGGCGAAGTTTGAGCATCCGGTTCAGATTTCTTCCCTAACCGGTAGCCTATTATGTCCTTCCCCGCCTTCCCCGCCTTCTTCGCGCTGCCAGCCACGGCCCTTCCGATTCGTCTGTTACTAGGCATTCACATTGCCGTGGGCACCATTGCCTTACTGGCGGGCCTAGTACCCATGCTCGGCCGCAAAGGCGGCCTGCTGCACATCCGGGCCGGTCGGGTCTACATCTACGCCATGATGGCAGTGGCGCTTACGGCCGTGCTGCTCTGCGTATTGCAGCCGCTGGCCCTGAGCCGCTTGTTTCTGACGGGTGTCGCAGTGCTGAGCTTCTACTTGAGCTTCAGCGGCTGGCGGGCCGCCCGGCGCCACAGCAGTCGGCTGCCTTTCCCCGACCGGCTGCTGGCCGTAGCCGCCGTGCTCGTCGGGCTATTTATGCTGGTGATGGGCCTCTGGCTACAAGCCATTCTATTTGCCTTTTTCGGGGGACTGCTCTGCCTCTTTGCCGGCCGCGACACCAAGGATTTTCTGCGCCCTTCCTTAGCTCCTACTCCCTGGCTGCTCCGGCATTTTACCCGCCTGGGAGGCTCCTATATTTCGGCTGCCACGGCTTTTATCGTCGTGAACCTGGGCCGCTGGCTACCCGATGGGGCCCCGGCCTGGTCGTCGTTGGTAGGTTGGATAGTGCCTACCGTTATCGGTACCTGGCTTATTTCCCGAACCGTGCGTCGGTACCATGCTCAGCGGGCTACCACCACCGTAGGGCCCCTCTCGTAATTGGTTTTATTGCGGGGCAGCATGAGCTAGGCTCCGCCCTAACAGGCCGTGGCCTAGCCCATGCCGCTACCTACAACGGCAGCATTAATCCCGCAGCACTTCCAACCCGCCATCCGGCAGCACCCGCACGATGCGGGACGGTTGGGCGCGGGTTTCGTCGTTCTGGCGCCAGCTTACCACATAGTCGGCAGCCCGCACGACGGCAGGGCTGATTTCGGAGTAAATGGCGGCGGTTGGCTCCCCGCTGATGTTGGCCGAAGTCGACACCAGGCCATGGCCCAGACGGCGCACCACTTTCTGAGTAAACTCGTCCTGTAGGGTCACGCGCAGCCCCACGGTGCCGTCGGGAGCCAGCAGGTTGGGGGCCAGATGGCGGCTGCCTTGCACTATATAGGTAGTAGGTCGCTCCTGGGCTGCCAGCAGCTCAGTCAGGTTAGGTGGTACCACGGCGGCGTATTTGGCAAACATGGCCTCATCGGCTACCAGCACAATAAAGCCCTTCTCGGCCGGCCGGTTCTTGATCTTATACACCTTTTCCACGGCCGGCGGCACTTCCGCGTCGCACCCCAGGCCCCAGACCGTATCAGTAGGGTATAGAATTACCTGCTGTAGCAGCAGGGCATCTACGGCGGCGTCTACTTCCTGGCGGAAGAAATTGCTGTTGGTATTGTTACTCATGGTCGGTGGGGCTAATGGATTGGCAAAGCTCTACCAATACGCCGGCGGCGCTTTTCGGGTGCACGAAGCAGACGAGCTTGTTGTCGGCCCCACGCTTGGGTTCCTCGTTAAGCAGCACGAAGCCCTCCTGCCGCAGCCGCGCCATTTCGGCCCGGATATCGTCGACCTCAAACGCCACATGATGAATACCCTCGGGCTTTTTGGTCAGGTACTTCGTAATGGCACTATCGGGCGAGGTGCCGGCCAGCAGCTCGATTTTGGAGCCGCCAACCTGAAAAAACACCGTATCCACGGCTTCACTGGCCACGTGCTCTTTCTTGTAAGGAGGCTCCCCAAGCAGAGTTGTATATAATGCTGTGGCTGCTTCGAGGTCGTGCACGGCCAGGCCAAGGTGTTCCAGATTGGTAAACATGAAAGTTGGGGTGGGAAGCTGGTGGAGGCTATTTGGAATATATCTACTTTTGTGGGAGCAAATCTAAACCTGTTCCCTGGTTTTGGTGTTCTACCTGCGAATCATTCTCCACTAGGATTCGCCTGCTTACTCTGGTTTTTCGCTGATTTACATACTCCGAGCCATGCTCAAGCTACCTATTTACCTCGACAACAACGCTACCACTCCGCTGGACCCACGCGTGTTGGAGGCCATGATGCCCTACCTGACTGAGGTGTTCGGCAACGCCGCTTCCCGTAACCACCCGTTTGGCTGGGCTGCTGAGGAAGCCGTCGATTATGCGCGTGAGCAGATTGCTTCGCTCATCAACTGCGACTCCAAGGAAATCATCTTCACCTCGGGTGCCACCGAGTCGGACAACCTGGGCATCAAGGGGGTGTTTGAGATGTACGCCCAGAAGGGGAACCACATCATCACTGCTACCACCGAGCACAAGGCTGTACTCGATACCTGCAAGCACATTGAGAAGCTGGGCGGCCGGGTAACCTACTTGCCCGTCAACTCGGAAGGTCTCATCAGCCTCGAAGAACTCGAAGCCGCCATGACGCCCCAGACCATTCTGGTAACCATCATGTATGGCAACAACGAAACCGGCACCATTCAGCCGATTCGTGAAATTGCTGCCATTGCCCACAAGCACGGCGCCCTATTCATGACCGACGGCACGCAGGCGGTTGGTAAAATTCCCGTAGATGTTATTGCCGACGGCATCGACATCATGGCTTTCACGGCCCACAAAATGTACGGTCCGAAAGGTGTCGGCGCGCTGTATGTGCGTCGGAAGAACCCCCGGGTGAAGGTTACCGCCCAGATGGACGGTGGTGGTCACGAGCGCGGCATGCGTTCCGGTACCCTGAACGTGCCTGGTATCGTGGGTCTGGGCAAAGCCTGTGAGCTGTCCCGCCTGGAAATGGCGGCCGACACGGCCCGCCTCTCGGCCCTGCGCGACAAGCTGGAGCGCGAGTTGCTGACCCTGGAAGAAAGTTACGTGAACGGCTCGCGCGAACACCGCCTGCCCCACGTAACCAACATTTCCTTTAAGTACGTGGAAGGCGAAGGCCTGATGATGGGCGTGAAAGACCTGGCCGTTTCGTCGGGCTCGGCCTGTACTTCGGCTTCCTTGGAACCTTCCTACGTACTCAAGGCCCTGGGCCTGAGCGACGACCTGGCTCACAGCTCCTTGCGCTTTGGCCTGAGCCGCTTCACCACCGAAGAGCAGATCGACTATGCCATTGGCCACGTAAAAGAAGCCGTGACCAAGCTCCGCGAAATGTCTCCCCTGTGGGAGATGTTTAAGGAAGGCATCGACCTGAGCAAGATTGAGTGGGCTGAGCACTAGAATCGTAGTTGTCAGTTGGTAGTTGTTTGTTGTTAGGTAACAACGAACACGCCCTGTACTGACAACTGACAACTATCAACTGACAACTAATCACACAAAGCCATGGCTTACTCCGATAAAGTAATCGACCATTACAGCAATCCCCGCAACGTGGGTACGCTGGACAAAAGCAAAAAGAACGTCGGCACCGGTCTGGTGGGCGCTCCTGAGTGCGGCGACGTAATGCGCCTGCAGATTGAGGTTGACGAAACCACCAACACCATCACCGACGCCAAGTTCAAGACGTTCGGTTGCGGCTCGGCTATTGCTTCCTCTTCTTTGGCTACTGAGTGGCTGAAAGGTAAAACCGTAGACGAGGCTCTGGCCATCGACAACATGGAAATCGTGGAAGAGCTGGCCTTGCCGCCCGTTAAGATTCACTGCTCGGTGCTGGCCGAAGACGCTATCAAGTCGGCCATCAATGACTACCGCGTGAAAAACGGCATGCCTGCCCTGGAAGAGTCTAAGGCTCACCACTAGTAGAACGAAGTACAGAGAAGTGAGAAGCCGGCCTATTTTATTAGGGCTGACTTCTCACTTCTGAGTTCTTACCTCTACCCTTCTAATCCATGGAAGTTTCGCCCGACATTCACGTCGAAAGTAGCCGCATTCAAAAACAGATTGAGGATTATCTGGGCATGGGTCCGGGCAATCTGCTGTTTGAGTACCGCCAGCTGGATAATCTGGTACGCCTGGATTTGATTACCGTTAATCCACGGCACCACCAGAGCTTCCTGTTTCGCTACGAGGAAGGCTACGACAAGCTCGATGCCCTGCGCAAGATGCTGACCTACGTGCAGCGCCTGCGCGACACGGAAAGCTCCTACACGATTCAGTGGCGGGCCCGCGGCGACAAAGAGTTGCAGACTTCTTACTTCCGGGCCCACAACGCCTATGAAGCACTCGACAAGCTTTATTACGGGCGCGACCTAAACACTATTACGGTGTTTAGTGTTGTGCTCAATCCTTCTTCGTAGCAACCGGCAGAATATCTACTGGGACACTTTTTTCCCATATATTTTGTCTTTCTACTAAGCCCTACATACCAAGTACCCGCAAGCCATGATTACCGTTTCTGACAAAGCCAAGGAGAAAGTAGAGCGTTTAATGTCCGACGCCCAGCTTGACGAAACTTACCGCCTGCGCGCTTCCGTGGCTGGGGGCGGCTGCTCCGGCCTGTCCTACAAGCTTGATTTCGATAACGAAGTAAAGCCCATGGACCAGGAGTTTGAGGATAAAGGAGTCCGGGTGGTAGTAGACATGAAAAGCTTCCTCTACCTGGCCGGCACCCAGCTCGACTTTTCCGACGGGCTAAATGGGAAAGGCTTCTATTTCGATAACCCCAACGCCTCGCGCACCTGCGGTTGCGGCGAGAGTTTTTCGGTTTAAATCTTTCTGTCTGCGCGCAGCTGCACCCGATTTTGTTACTGCATAAAAAGGCCCCCTTCCGCACAGAAGGGGGCCTTTTTTTAGTGACTCAACCCAAGCGGCTATTCCCGGGCGAAGCGCTGAGTGACCCGGTTGACACCTGCCCCGACTTCGAGGAAGTAGCCACCCGAACGCAGCCCCTGAACGTTGACAGCACCCGTAGCAGGCACCTTACCTTCGAGCAAAGTTTGTCCTAAGGGATTAAATACCCGGTAAGGTGTGCCAACCATGGTAGCGGGCAGGTTCAGCACGTCGTAGGTGGGGCTGGGGTAAGCCATGGCCAGCACTGCTCCCACCACCCGTACTGGGGAAAAGGAGCTTGTGCCATCCCGGTCTACCTGGCGCAGCCGGTAATAGCTTACGCCCGACAAAGGCTCAGTGTCGCGGGTAGCGTAGGAAGTGCCCTGGCTGGTAGTGCCGGCCCCTTGCACCGTGCTGATGGTGGCGTACTGCTGCCCATCGGCGCTGCGCTGCACCTCAAACCGGTCGTTGTTCTTTTCGCTGGCCGTTGCCCATTTCAGTAGCACAGCCCCTGCCTGCCGGGCGGCACTGAAGGAGGTCAGTTCTACTGGCAAAGGCCGGTTGCTACCAATGACTACGTCATCGATGTACAAAGCCGTTTTACCGTTAGCAATAAGAGTAATCCGTACCTGTATTTGCGTGATGTTTGAGCCAAAGCTAATATTAGCCGTGGAGTAGCCGCTGGTACCCGTTAGAGCGGTGCTTTGCCCACTACCCGTCAGATCATTGGGTGAAGTAACAGTGGCCAGTGTTGGGTTAATCGTATTGACCGTGGCACTGGCAACTCCGGTTCCGGTATAGCTGAATACCGACCCGTTGGCCTGACCGTTGATTTGCAGAGTTGGTACAAAAGTCGTTGAGCCATTGTAGGCAATGCTTACTTGAACTCCAGCCGAGCCGTTGTCGATACCACCGTTGTTGTTGGTCTGATACGAAGCCAGACGGAAGCTGAAAAAGTTAGACGACGAGCCCGAAGCAAACACGGTGTTATTGAACGTCAGCACCGAAGTGGTAGTACCGCCTCCTGTGTTGTTGACTACCCCCAAGGCTTGGCTGCCCTCGCTAAAGACGTTGCTCGCCTTGGGCGCAGCATTGGTATTGGTTGTAGTGGCCGCGCCCAGGGTACCGGTGGCCATTACTCCCGGGTCGGTGGCACCCCGCGTGTAGAGCAATTCATCCTGACCTTCCACGGTTTCGAATCCTTGCTGCAGTCGATACGATTGAGCTTGGCTGACCAAGGAACCGGTCAGTAATGCCGTGAGCAGTAAAAACGTCGCTGTAGATTTCATGGGCGTGCAGGTAAATTGTGCAAAAGGTTTGTATTGACTAAAGCAGCAACCGAACTAAATGCCGGTTATCAAAGAGCTTCAAATAGTACTAATACTTGCCGCTTGCATATTAGCCTGTTCACTGACTAGGTGCATCTATGGCTCATATTAGCACTCTTCCATGTGCAACTTAGCATAAAATTGAAAACATAAAAAAAGGCCCCTTCGTAAAAGGGGCCTTTTTATAGAAAAATGATACTTCAGTTAGTCGGCGCGGGTAATCTTATGCGTGCTTGCCCGACCATTTTCGAGGATTCTGACCAGATACGTACCCTGCGGGAAACGCTGCATATCGATGGAACCACCCGGAGCGCACGCGCCCGACCATACGGGCCGTCCGGTCAGATCAGTGATGCTGACCTGCAGGGGCTGGCTAGCCGTTGCTCCCTGAATAGTGAGCGTGTGACGCACGGGATTAGGATATAGCTGAAGCTCAGCCAGCCCATCTACCACGGCTACGGCAGAGTACGAGGTTTTGCCATCGAGGTCGACCTGGCGCAGGCGGTAGTAAGCCAGGCCCGGGGCCGGCTGTTGATCCAGCACAGAGTACTGCCGCCAGCGGCTGCTCTGCCCCTGCCCCGCTACGACGGCGATAGTAGCAAACTCGCGGCCATTGAGGCTGCGCTGCACTTCGAAGCGGGCATTATTGAGTTCCGAGGCTGTGGTCCAGCGGATAACTATTCCGGCCGGTTGCCGCTGGGCGGTGAAGCTGGTCAGTGACACCGGCAACGGGTTGTCGGCCATCGAGGGGTCGGTGCTGGCCAGGGCAAAATCACTGAAGGAGGTGAAAGTGCCCGACGTAAGCGTGGTGCTGGTATTGGCACTCCGCCCGATATTTTCCCAGCCATTGCCGCTGTTTTTGCCAATGACAAAAGAAGACAGGGCCGGATTGGTTACCTCATCGTCGGCCCCGAAGCTCAGGGTAATCGTTCCGCTGAAGGTAGCGGGCACCACCGTGGGCACCACGCTAAAGTAGCGCACCCGCGACACCCGGGCCAGGTCGCCGGTCAGGCGCCGGTCGGGGAAGGCTGCGTCGTTTTGAGTGGCCGTAAACGTGGTCAGAGCATCCAAAGAGGCTACGTTCAGGGTCAGGGGCCGGTACTTGCCATTCTGCCCAATCGGGAACAGGTAATCGGCCACGACAGCCGTGGTGGGTGTGGGCTGAATCTCGCGCTGCAACGGGCCGTTCACGTAACTAGCCGCGCTGGGTTGGGCGGGCAGCAGCACGGCATCAGCGGCCAGCTTGAGCATCGCCGAACCAGAAGTTGAGAGCACGCCGTTGAGCAGCTCCAGACCACCGCTGTTGGCGTTACCCAGTGAGTTGAGAACGACACCCGTGGCCAGGGTCACGCCGGCCGGATTGTTGATCTGCAGAATAACGTTCAGCCCCAGGAAGGAGGTGCCTGTATTGCTTTGCGTTAGGGGAGTGCCGCTGATGGTTTGCGGAGTGGTCCCGTTCAGGATCAGGCGGCGGGCGTTGGTCAGGTTGGCAGGCGCGAATTTAAAGCGGCCCGCGTTGAGCAGGTTGCCCCGCACGCTCATGTCGCTGTTGAGCTCCACGGTGAAGCTCACGTTGGCGGCCATCGTCAGGTTGCCACGCACAACGAAGGGGCTAGTACCGCTGGTCAGGTAAGGAAAGAAACCGGAAGCGGGCGGTGTACTAGTAGCCGGGTAGCTCAGCGACAAGCTGCCGTAGGTGCGCCCCGTTGAGGGGATGCTGTAGCTGCTGCCCGAGGGCACGTCAAACTGCACCAGGCCGGTTTCGGTGCCGCTGACCGTGGAAAGGTTATCCAGCAGGGCTCCTACCCCGCGCGGAGTGCGATGCACGTAAGTGCCGCCGTTGTAGATGATAAAGTTCTGGCCATTGGGCGTAACGTCTACCGAGTTGCCCGAGCCGCCGGATGAAGCCCCGGAGTTATTGATAAAGACGCCACCGTTGTAAATAACCAGGGCATTGGTAGCCTTGGTAAAGCGGAGGTAGTCTTGCGCCGTGTTAGAGTTCGGCAACAGGGCCGTGATGCTGGCTCCACCATTAGGATTAATCGTCAATGAGCCCAATGAAAGCGTACCCGAGGTTACGGCGGGCAGCGTCATGGTATAGGCGCCGCTCACGAAGGAGTGGTCGAGCAGAACGTCTTCTCCCGTAGTCGGCACTTGGTCAGTAGTCCAGTTCCGGGCATCGGCAAAGCTGGTTCCGTCGCCGCCGCCGTCCCAGCGGCTCACCACCACGCCCGATACAGCACCCGACACCAGCACCGGGGCCGAGAGTGAGCCGTTGGAGTTGGTAACGCTACCGCTGAACGAGCCGGCCGTGGTGCCGGTCAGGCGCACGTAGACGACCTGATTGAGGCTGCCCCCCGCAGGCGTCAGATTGAGTGTATTGGCATCCGTGGTAATACCGGTGAAGGCTGCCGTCGTCGACACCTGGAAGCCCGCCGGGGCCGTAACCGTAACTGGCGTGGCATCGAGGTTAGAGCCGGTCAGCGTGTAGGTCTTGGCGGTTGACGGCGTACCTTCTGCCGTGGCAAGGCCGCTGATAGCCGTGGGCGAGGTGGCCGGCGACGTAGCCGCAGTCAGCGTGGGCGTAGCCGCAGCCACCGTTATTTTCACTTCGTTGCTGGTCACTAGGCCGCAGGCGGCGAAAGTAGAAACTGCCTTCACGTAATACTCTCCAGCGGATGCAAAATTTGGAGTATAGGTCAGGCCGGTAGCGCCATTGATAGCCGTGGCCGCACCACCCGGTGACAAGGCGAAATACCATTGCCGCGACGTAGCAGCCGGCGTTTCGGTGGCCGTCAGCGTGGTCCCGTTTACCCCGATACCAATAGACTGGTCGGCCGCGGGCGTCACGCTCACCATTGGGTTGTTTACCACGGCAAAAGCCCCCGAAGCCAGCCCCGTGATGCGAGGGTCGGTGGAAATAATACGCAGCTTATACCCCGTGCCGCTGGTCGTAGCGCCGGGAACAGTAATGGCAATGGTTTGCGCAGTTGTGCCACTGTTGTTATCGAGGCGGCCCACCTCGGTGGGCGTGGCACTGAAAACTCCACTGGCGTCCGAAAGCTGGGCAATGAAGCTATTAGCCGCCCCAAACGAACCGGTCGGCGTAAACGTAGCGTTGAACGTAGCCCCCGCACAGAATGCCGAACCCGTAACAGCCGGCGCCGAAATGGTATTGCCCACGATTTGCGTCGTGCCGAACAGGCTAACATTATCTACCCCAAACGTACCGCCGCTGCCCGATGCTCCATACGCGTAAATGCGGAACACGACTGTACCGGAGAAGGCTCCTAGGCTGGTCAACGAAACCGTTTTGGTAGTTCCGTAAGCACTGCTCGAATTCTGGATGGCGCCTACCGTCGCGTTGAAATTATTGAGGCTGGTGCGCAGTTCCCAGGTTTGAGGACCGGTGCCCGAGGCGCGGTCCTGTAGGGTCAGCGTAGTGGGCACTGCCTCAAAACCGGTGGCGACGGTCAGGCGAAACTCGAAGTAACCCTTAGTTGTGTCGGCCAGCGGGGCAGTAAAAGGGAAGTTTGAAGCACGGAAATCATCGTTGGAAGTGTCACTCAAACCAGGGCTGCGCTTGAAAGCACTACCACTCACGTTGGACCCTACCGTAGAGGGATTTTCCGGGTTGGTCGCCGCCTGGAAGTTGTACCCCAACAACGGCCCCGCTGCGGTAGTAAACGCTTCGTCGGCCCCGTAGCTGATGCCCACGTTGTTGGTAGCATAGGCGGCTACGTAATATGTTGTAGTGCCCGTAAGACCAGTGAGGGTGCTTGTGAAATTGCCCGTGTTGGCCGAGGACGTTACCTGGGTTACACCGCTGCCACCGATACGGGGGTTGGGCGAGGTGCTATACACTACGCCGCGGGCCGTAACAGTCGCTCCCGGTGAGGTCACGCTGCCACCCGAAGTAGCCGAGCTGAACGAGATGTTGGTGACGGCAGCAGTGGTTACCACGGGAGCCGTTGTCACAGTAAAGGAGCCCGTAGCCGAGTACGTCGTGGTGCCATCAGACAAGACCACGGCCCCGCTTGCCGAGCCTGCGGCCACCGTGGCCGTTACCGCCGTGGCCGTAGCCGACACGTTGGTAGCAGGGGTTCCCCCTACTGTTACGCCGGTGATAGTGCTCAGATTAGCGCCGGAAATCGTTATCACCGTTCCTACCGGGCCAACAGGTGGGGTAAAGGTGGTGGGAGCTGGCTGCGGAACAAATGGCGTAGCGGAGGTCTGCACGCCAGTGCTGTAGCCATCCCCATTAGTAGTGAAAGCCTTGAAAAAGTAGGCGGTGCCATTCGTTAGGCCCATGACCGTAGCACTCGTTCCGGCGCCAGCATATACCACAAATTGCCCATTCCCCAGGTCAGAGCCCGTTCCATACGCCGCATTGGCCGTAAAGGCCCCCGAAGGCGTGGCCGTGATGCTGGCCGGGCTGGCTACAATAACCGTTTGGGTAAAGCAGGAAGCCGGCACACTCCAACTGAGGCCAGCCTGGGCATTACCGGCCGTAGCTGTAAAGCTGGTTACCTCATTAGTCTGATAATTCACGACCGTCAGGTTGGCCCCGTTATCGGAGCCGGTAGTGGCCGGGCTGCTGGCATCTACCCGGATGCGGTACGCGGCACCCGAGGCTACCGAGGCCGGAATCACGGCATTGATGGTCCCGGCATTGGCATCACTAATCACGCTGCCAATACTGGTCGTACCAAGGTAAGCCGTATAGGTGTTGCCGCTGAAAGTACCCGAGGAAGTGAATGGCACCGAAACCGCCGCTCCTGTGCTGCCCACGCAATAGGTCGTAGCCGCAATAGCTGTAGTAGTGACCGTATTGCTGGCTACGGCCGTCACCGTAAAGTTCAGCACGTTTGAGTCGGTACCGGTACTGCCATTCTTAACTGTTACCGGAAAGGTGCCCGTTGTAGCCACGGCACTAGCCGGTACGCTGGCCGTCAACTGAGTAGCCGATACGTAGGTCGTTGTCAGGGCCGCGCCGTTGAAATACGCAATGGCATTGCTGGCGAAGCCTGTTCCTGTCAAGGTCAGCGTGAAACCGCTACTGCCAGCCACAGTTGTGCTCGGGTCGAGTGAGATGATAGAGGCAACATCAGTTGCCGTGCTTGTCACGCTGATATTATCTACGGCTATTTTTGGCCGGTTATTAGAACCACCGCCACTAGCAGGATAATTGTAAAAACGAATCCGGGCCGTACTAACGTTGTCCAGCGCTTTGGGCAACGCAACACTGATTGTCCCCGAGCTTGCAACGTTGTTAATAACGGTGATGGCTGCGGCAGAAATTTCGGTGTAAGCCGTTCCATCGGTGCTATAATACACTTTCAGTCCACCGGGTCGGCTGCCCGTCGAGTTACTTACCTGGGCATAGTCAAAGGCCAGGGTACCGGCAGTTCGACCTGAGAAATTCAAGTTGAGGTCTACTGCTACAGCAGAGGTAAGGTCGCTCCCAGTGGTCAGGAATAACAAAGCCTGTGTTCCTTTCTGTACACCACCGCTCGTACCCGAGCTAAATGTGGCCGAGCTAACCGTCGTTCTGGTACCATTCGGAATAGTACCGGTTGTATTGTTTACCCCAACACTGCTAAAGTAGTTGGCCGCTCGGCCTGAGTTTGCGATAGTAGTCCAGGTAGCTATATCCGCAAAGGTCTCTGAGTAATTTCCGCTACTTAGTGGATAGTATGTCTGCCCCCGTCCCAACAGAGGAAAGAGCAGCATTAGCAATAAGAAAAACCCGCTAGGCCCCAGCCTAGCTCGTTTTCTCAGTTCGTTTCGAGTACTGCTTTTAATCATGCAAACGACAGATAAAGAAAAGATGTGGAAAGAGCAATATATTCATTAAAAGTAGATATTATACCATTGATAATTACTATAGTCCTTGTTAAGCAATAGTTACCACTGTAATGACCCATAAAAAAAGGCCTCCCGAACCGGGAGGCCTTTTCTATTTGGTGAACCAGTAAGACTAGTTCTTGATCAGTTTGCGGCTCACTTTCGATTCGCCTTCGCCCACCACAATGATGTAGGTGCCGGGCTTCAGATCCTGCGTGTTCAGTTCGCCTTGGTTGCTCAAACGAGCCTGGCGAATCTCACGGCCCGACAGGTCGGTGATGCGAACCAGCAGACCTTCCGTGGTACCGGCAGGCAGTGCTACAGTTACTACATCAGCACCCTGCGTCGGGTTGGGGTACACGCTAACTTCAGTCAGCTTAGTCGTAACTACCACTGTCTTCGAGAAAGAAGCCGTGCCGTCCTCGTCGATCTGCTTCAGACGGTAGTACGATACACCGGCCAGAGGCTTGGTATCAACTGCTTCGTACTTCGTGCGGGTGGTAGCCGTGCCAGCACCTTTCTTGAAGTCAATCGTCGTGAAGGTTTTGGCATCCGAGCTGCGCTGCACTTCGAAACCACGGTTGTTGGTTTCGCTGGCCGTAGCCCAGTTCAGCACTACGCTGTTGTCACGAACTTGAGCCGTGAACGCAACCAGCTCCACGGGCAGTGGGTTCTGCGGCTCGTTGTTGGGCACACGGTAGTTTTCCGCGTTCAGAACGCCGTCGTTGTTGAATTCGAAAGCGAAGAAGTTATAGCTCAAGTTGGGATCCAGGCCGCTTACGGTGAAGTTGTCCGAAGCTGCGCTGAATACCACGTAGGTGTTGGTAGAAGCTTCGATAGCCGTACCGCTACCGAATACATAGGCACCATTTACCGTCGTACCGGGGTTGAAGTTTTGCTTGTCGCGGGGGAACAAGCTGGTAGGCAGCTGCTGGTAAGTGCTGCTGGCAATTACCAAGCGGTTCTGACCGTAGCTAGTACCAGCTGGCGGGTTCGACAAGTTGAAGGTAATCGTAGCCGAGCTACCGTTACGTACGATGGTAGCCGTCGACTGTACCGTGGGCTCCGTGGCAATAGAGAAGCCCGTGGTCCGGCCGAAGCCGCTGGTCAAGGCGAAAGCACTACCGCCGAAGAAGCTAGCATTGGTAAACAGCAACTCTTGAGCGGCGTTACCCACGCGGGTCGGAGCAAAACGAACCAGCACATTACGGGTGAAGTTGCCTTGGTTATCGGGAGTGATAGAAGCACTCTTCACATACGTAGCACCGTTGTCCAGCGAGAACTCAAACTGAGGAATGCCGGTAGGGTTACGGGGGTTGTTTTCGTTGGGGAACTGTACCGTTACATCACCAGCCAGCAGGAAGCCATCCAAACGAACAGTCGTGGGTGCCGAAGTGGTGCCTTTCACGATGTTGTCGGGGAAGCTACCAATAGCGCGGTCCAGACGAATGGTCGGCTCACTGATACCAGTTACCGATACGTCGAAGTTCGGAGCTGGAGCACTGGAGTTCCGAATGTCAGCCGTTACTGTAACAGCATTTACACCCGGCACGAAGCGTACGAAAATTTCGCGCTGCGTTACGTTGCCTTGCGCATCAGGAGTGAAAGACAGCTGCGATACGAAGTTCACGTTGTCAGACGAAACCTGGAAGTAACCAGCGTTCGGGCCAATAGGCTGCACGATCAGTGGATCAATCAGGTTGGTACCAGCCAGCAAATACGACTGCGAAGCCGACTGCGTAGTAGGACGGGTTACGAAGGTAAATTCGTTGCCGTTAGGGTTCGAAACCGAGATGTCTGAAATAGCGCCGCTGGTGTTGGTAGCGGTGATAGAAACCAGTCGGTCTTCAGCGCCCGTGCTCTTTACATCGATACGCTCATTAAAATTGCCGGCGGCTACAAGAGCTACCAAACGAACCTCAATAATCTGCGCCGAAACCGTGCTGCCAACTGGGTTGATGGTCAGCGGGCCCTTGGTGAAGCTACCACCAGCCGAAGCATTGCGGATTTCAATGTTAGGGCTGCTAGGAGACAACACGATACCGGCCGACAGGTCGGTGCCGCTTACTTCGAAGCTGCGGGTGCTTGTGCCACCGCTGCTGGTTACCGTGCCAAAGTTCAGAGCACCGGGGTTCACGGACACTACCGCAACGCCCGAGCTTGGGGTACCTTCGCCCGTTACGCGTACCAACTGAGTGGTAGCGTTGGTCGAAGTTACCGTGATATCATTGGCATAGGTCTGAACGATCGTAGGGCTGAAAACCACGTCGATAGCCGTGCTTGCCAGGGTACCATTCGTTGGCGTCAGGGTAATAGCGTTGGTCGAGAAGAAATTCGTACCGGTACGGATGCGGAAGCCAGCGGGAGGCGTAATGGTGACAGGGCTTTGCAGGTCCTGGCCGCTTACATTGAACGTGCGGACAATAGAGCTAGTAGAGCCAACTGTTACCTGTCCAAAGTCGCCTAGGGAGCTAGGCGCAGCGGTCAGCACCGGCGTGGGCAGTACACCTGAACCCGAAACCCCAACGTTAACCGTGTTGGCACCAGGACTGGTTACTGTTACATTGTCTACATAGCTCTGAGCGGCCGTAGGTAGAAAGCGGATGTTAACAGTCGTCGAGCTAACCGTGCCGCTCACTGCGGGCAGGACAACCGATGAACCGTACGTTCCATTGCCTACGCTCACTTGGAAGCCCGTAGGAGCCGTTACGGTGATAGGGCCATTCAAAGACGTACCCGATACTACCGTCGTCTGCGGAGCCGAAGGAGTGTTTACAACCTGAGTACCAAAGCTACGCGAGGTAGGATCAGCCATTACGGTAGGCGTACCAGCGGCACGGGTCCCAGTCAGGTTGAAAGAAACGGGGTTAGCTTCATCCGAGGTAAAATTCAGCGTACGATTGATAACCGTACCAGCCGTTCCAGGCGTCGGGCGGAAGCGAGCATATACTACGGTGTTGATTTGGCCGTCGGCAGCTGGATTCAGGTCGAAAGCACTACCGCTGAAGGTAATGTTGTCACGGCTGATTTCGTAGCCAGTGCCGCTCAGCGCTACTGTAACAGGCATGGACAGGCCCGAGCCGGAAACGGTGTAAGACTTCGCGCCCGAGAATGAACCTACGGCCACGGAACCGAAGTTCTGAGGATTGGCGGGGTCAGAAGGAGTTACGCTAAAAGTCTGTGCTTGCCCCACAAATGGCAGGGCCAGCAGGAGCAGCAACAAAAACCGCCAGTGCGGCTTTCGCACCCACTGCTGGGCACTCTTGTAAGAGTTTTTCATAGTATGTTCAGGTAAAGGTTACAAAAGAAAAAAGGAAAAGGGAACAAGTAAGACCTATGGTCGAAACTCAACGTCATTACGCGGAAACTCAGTGAATAGATTACTAAATTTCACAGGTTAGATGGTATTTTTTCGTGATTAAAAAGGACCAAAGGTTTTTGAAAGGCTGCGCATTACGACCACAATTCGTGCCAAACGCGTTACTTATCGAATACATGCACTATTCCAAGCAGTTTTTACTGGAGTATTCAAATTTAACTTTATAGTTAAATTATAGTATTCCATTAAATATGCATTTGGCATTATATTCCGGCTGGCGGTGCAAAGTTGCATCATTTTCCCTACATACGGGGCATCATAAATCCGGCAAAATTTACTTTCCGGAGAAATATTAGTGACCATTTTGTTATCTGGAGCATGTTTCCCCATGCCAGTACGCTTACTCTGCCACATAAACAGAAAAGGTTTATGGCCGGCTTGATACAAGCAAGCAAGGCAACTAGTTCAGCGTTAAAGCATATTTACGCTGAACTCAACCATAGTATCCTGCTGCAGAGGCAGATAAATTTTATATATTATAATTAATATTCAATAAGGCTAATCCAAGCTACTCGGCTGAGACGTTGATGTCTACTTACTATTCGCATTTACGAGGCCTATGTAGTAGATGGTTTACACGCTATTACCATGAGTAGTAGAAAAGAGATAAGTGGCTACTGTTGGAGCTCCCTCCCAGTGAAATCCGGGTTGGGTTAGGACCAACATAGGATAGACTAAGTAATTGAAGAGACTACCAAGGTACCCTCCTAAATTTACTCGAAGGCCCTTATATATAAGAGAAGGCCTTGCTTGTCGAGCTTAGGCCAATGATATGCTCTGGAAAAACAGCAGCCAGCACCCCAGCCCCATCATCCAAGGGCGCCACCACAGGGCCATTACGCCCAGGGCTGAAGCTGGAGAGGCAGAGGAACCAGTGTGCTTTGTAGTAGATACACGAGTAGTCATGGCTCACTATACTTCATTGATAATGAAACAGGTAAGAACCGCAGCACAACGGAAGCTTACTTGACCAATAAACTTAATTATTTAACAGAATAATACAAACATTAAAAGCTTTTTGCTCTAACTGTTTGTAAAAACAGTTACATGAACCCGTCACAATACTAAGCAGATGCTTTATAAACATCGGTTCATCAGGTAGTTACAATACAAGCAACCTAGCGACAGAAGTAATACCTATCACGGTTGCTTACGTACTGCCCTACTACCCCAGCACATGAGGCACAAACTCTGACAAGTTGGTAATAACTCCTGTTTCGCGCCGGAAGCTGACAGCGCAAGCCTCACCAGCCCAGAATACCCCGGCCTGATACTGCCTGCCCTGAGCATCCTGGGGCAGGTGGGCCCAGCGCTGCCGCACCTGAGGCTGATGGGCAAACTCGCCGGGCTGCTCCCCGCGCAGAGTTGCACCATCTATTTCTGCCACGTTCTGTCCTTCTCGCCCCAACAGTGGCTTACGCACAAAATGCCCCGTGAGGTCTTCAAACGCGGCTTCCAGCAGCAGCGGATGCTGTGGGTACGTCTGCCACAACCACGCCAACAGTCCCTTGCTCTGGAATAGCAGGGCATAGGCAGGGTTGGCAATGATGACATCCCGGCTTAATAGCAGCTGGGTTAGATCAGCCGTAAGCTCGGGCTCTTCCTCAGCCATGATTTCCCAGGGTACCAGCTTAAACACGAAACCAAACCGGACCCACTCCCCCGGCTCTACCTCGGCCCATACCCCCCGCTCCGCTCCAGTTACCGACACCTGCATAGCATCCACGGGGCACACGTGCACCTGGGGAAAACCCGCGGCCCGGGCAGCTTCGGCCACGACAGCACAGTTGGCCTCGTCTTCGGCACTATCGGGCAGATACACGAGCAACAGGGCCGCATCGAGGTCAGAGTTGAGGCTGAGCCACTGCCTTAGTTGGGCTTCCAAACCTTCGAAAAGGCCGTTAGCCTGCCGGTCGTCTTCGTCCTGCTGAGCCGCTACCAGGCTGGCCCACTGCACCACGGCTGTTTCGGGAATACTGGTGGCCGTGTCGGCGTTGAACTCAATAAGCTTGGGACCGTCGGCGGTGCTGGCCAGGTCGAAACGGCCGTACAAATGCCAGTGCCGGTCGTCGTTCCAGGAGTGGCGCACAGCGGCCCAGAGGTTGGCCGGAATAGCCAGCAGTTGTAGCAAATCGTCGGGGACGGGGTCCGGAATAGACTGCACCGTCATATCATAGAGCGTGTCGGCGGCGGCCAGCAAGGCATCCGCTTCGGCTTCGGGCAGCACCACGGCTTCCTGGGCTACGTAGTTTTCACAGGCCTCCTCCACGGCCCAGTCCCAGCCCAGGCTGCGCACGGCGGGTCCCACATTGCCAGGCAGGGGCATAAGCTGAATCGTATTCATAGCGGTTGCTTGAGAAGATTACCCGCCAAAGCCGCCCCGCATGCCCCCACGGCTGCCAAAGCCGCTGCTCCGGCCGTAACGCGGCCCGCTGCTGCTACGCACTGCCGAACGGTACACCGATGTGCTGGGCCGAATACCCGAGCTGCGGCCCGCGGTATTGCTGCTGAAGCCGCGCCCGAAGAAACCCCGACCCTGGTTCCGCTCCTGATTCACGCGCTGCCGCCACCCGCCGTTGTTCTGCATGATACCGGGATTAGCGTAATACCCTGGGTTGGGCGTCAGGAAGCGGCCGGCCATGTAACCGATGCCACTCCACATTAGTACGTCCATCATGCTGGTGCCGCCCACACGGTTTTCGGGGTATTGCCGGCTGTAGTCCTGCATCTGCCGTTGCAAAGCTGCACCCTGCAGGGTGTCTACCTTGCCGTCGTAGTGACGCATGATGGCCGCTACTTCTTCCTTACCGGCGGGCCGCTCGGCGGTAATTTTCCATTGGCCCGGCGAGGTTTCCGTCATTTCGGTAATGACGCCTTCGGAATAGCTGCCCTCATTGCCGCTCCCCCATTCCTGCGGGTTTTCGTTGCGGTTGGAGTCGGATGAACAGGCGGGCAGCACGCCCAGTCCGAGGCTGGTAGCAGCAGCGGCCAGTAGCACGTTGCGGCGCCAGTCGCCGAGGCGGTAATAGTTCTTTTTCATAGCAGTGGGCAGTTTCGGAGCGTTACGGCATTTGGGTAAAAAAGGCCGCCATGCCCGGCAATATAAAAGTCCGGCGCCAGACTATGTAGATTGCACCTCCCAGCTGCCTATTCCACAGCGCCCCACAAAGTATATCGGCCGGGGCTCCCCTACCCTATTGCGGCCAACCACGCTTGCCGGGCATAGGCATCGGCTTGGCGGGTAGTTTCGGGCAGGCGCACCGATTCGCTCATAGCCAGTACCAGCTCAACCGCCGAAGCCAGCCCAATCCGGTGCCCTACGGAAACAAATACCGGGTTAATGCCGGTTTGGGTACGCACCACCTGCCCTAATATTTCCCCGGTGGCCTCGTCAGTCAGGGGCGTAGTGGCGCCTCGTTCCGGGGCTAGGTCTTGGTAGTATCCCGTCAGACGGGTTTTGCCGCACCCAATGGTAGGGATATTCAGCTCCACCCCGATATGACACGCCAGGCCAAACCGGCGCGGGTGCGCCAGGCCATGTCCGTCGCAGATCAGTACGTCGGGCGTTTGGCGCAACTGGCGGTAGGCAGCCAGCAGCGGCGGCATTTCCCGAAAGGAAAACAGCCCCGGAACATAAGGAAACGGAGCGGGCATTACGTGGGTAGCCACTTCTACCACTGCCTTCGTTTTGGCATCGAGCAGCACAATGGCGCCGGCAATCAGGTCCCGATGCTTATCGTACTCCACGTCGGCCCCGGCAATAAAACGTACTGGAGCCGTAAAAACATCCTCGGAAACAACGCGTTGGCGAAGCGCCTCTTGCAGGGCCACAGCCTCAGACTCGGTTAACATAGAGAGGTAAAGTAGGTCGGGCTTTGTGGCCGTAGGTAATGCCAGGGAGGTTACTGTAAAGCATGAAGTCGGAAAGACAGCCCGATTTATAAGTAGCTCCGGGCTTCCTCTAGATTATACTGAATCCGCTTATCCTGCCCCAGCAGCTGTTCGAATTGAGCAACAAGGAGCAAGGCGTAAGCCTTGTCATACTTGGCCAGCACGGGCAGCAACTGGCTGGCCTGATAGTAGCGCTGATGGGCCAGCGCCAGTTGCAGGGCCTGTTTCACGGCCGGAACGAGTTCCATAAGGTCGCTGGTGAGCAACACCTGCTTGAGCTTGCTTTCAAAGTAGCACTCCCCATACAGCGTCAGAATTTGGGCCAGAATGGCTGCAACTTCCGCCTTGTCATATTCCGAATAGCGCCAAGCCATCGAAAGCGCCTCCGCTATAACGTCGTAGACGTTGTCTTCGCCCCATAATCGGTGGGGCTCCAGCACAGCGGTTTTGTCGACGCGGGTTTCAACCAGTTGCCGCAGGTACGTCACGCCTTCCTTTACGCCCCAAGCCGCTAGAATAAGGCCGCTCTGGTAGGCCAGATACTGGTCAGCACTAGTCAGTAAGCCTACCAAAGGAGGAATACGCCCGGCGGGTACCGGTTCCAGCAGCTGCACCTCATCCAGGCCGATAATCTCGCCGGTTTCATCTGCATACAATAAGGTATACACCGCCGGCGGATAGTGTGAGGGGTTCATGGCAGGGTCCATTAGACTACTACTTTCGCGCGCATAGGTCGGCATCCTGCTTGGCCCCGTCCGAAGCCCAGCGTACCAGCTGCCTTACTCCCACAGCGGGTAATGCTCCAGGTGCACTTCCTGTCCGAAGAAAATGCGGGTGCTTTCCTCAAACGAGCGGGTGAAGTCGGAAACGTAGAACTGGTGCCGGGGCGGCGTCTTCTGCGCTTTGGCCGCCAAGCCGTTTTGCTCTAAGTACTCCTTTACGTGACTAGCCACCACATCAGAAGCATCGAGTACGGCCACGTCTCCTTTATAATAGGCCTTGATCTGGTCCTGAATCAGCGGGTAGTGGGTGCAGGCCAGCACCAGGGCTTCGATGTCGTCGAGCACGGGCTGGGCCAGATAGGAGCTGATGATATTTTCGCTGATGGTATTGTTGAAAAAGCCTTCCTCCACCATCGGGGCCAGTAGCGGCGTGGCCAACGACCGAAGCTCCACGCCCCGGTCCAGGTCGTCAATTTTCTTTTTATACACGTTGGAGTTGACCGTCTGCTTGGTGCCAATCAACCCCACGGTCCGCTCGGCGTAGGTGGCGCCCACGTGGGCCACAATCGGGTCAATGACGTTGAGCACCCGGGCCTTGGAGCCCACGTATTCACGCACCAGCTCGTAAGCCGCCGCCGAAGCCGAATTGCAGGCAATCAGAATGACTTTGCAGTGCTGCCGCAGCAGCAAGTCGCAGATTTTGACGCTGTAGGCCTGGATGGCAGCCGTGGATTTGTCGCCGTAGGGCAAGTGGGCCGTGTCGCCGAAATACACGAGTTGCTCGTGGGGCAAGACGCGGTTGACGGCCCGGGCCACGGTCAGGCCGCCAATGCCGCTGTCGAACACACCGATGGGGCGGCTGCTGAGGTCGGGAGAAGAGGAAGAAGGTGCCATACGGGGCGAAGGTAAGGCCTTTTCGGAAGGTGAGCCCATCGGGAAATAAATGCCGCGTAGTACAAATTTTGTTGCCAAAATTATATCTTACGGGCAGTACGCACGCCCACAATCCCACCCATGAGTAAAATACTGGAAGAAATTGACCGCGCCCTGGGTGCCTTCGATTCCAGCCACGGCCGCCCGGTTGCCATTGAGCTCGGGGAGCGAAAGTACACCCAACTCGTGCTCGACGTAGCCGACCGTCACAGTGCCGGCGGCGACTTAACCACCAACACCGGCCGCCCCCTAGCCTACCGGGGCCTGGAAATCCTGCGCGACGAGCGGAACGTGGACCGGATTCGGGTTATCTAAACCACTGATTCGGATGGAAACCGGAGCTTAGGCAAAATCCGGAAGCTGCATTGGGCTATCTTTGCACCATGAATCTGCTTTCCGGAGAAAACCTCTCAAAAAACTACGCGGACCGCTGGCTCTTCCGTGAGCTGGGCTTTGGTCTGAATCAAGGGCAGCGCGTGGCGCTGGTTGGTATCAACGGTACCGGCAAAACCACGTTGCTCAAAATCCTGGCCGGCCTGGAGCAGCCCGACACTGGCTCGGTGAGCGTGCGCAAGGGCATTCGGGTGGCCTTTCTGGGGCAGCAGCCGGTGTTCGACGAGAACATGACGGTGGAAGCTACCATCTTCGCTTCGCAAAACGATACGCTGGCCGCCATCCGCGACTACGAGCACGTCGTCAACGACCCCAACCACAAGCCCGACGACTTGCAGCGGGTAATGGAGCTGATGGACTCGCTCAACGCCTGGGACTACGAAGCCCAGGTCAAGCAGATTCTGGGCCGCCTGGGCATTCTGGGTGAGTTGCTGGAACGCAAGGTGAGCATGCTCTCGGGCGGGCAGCGCAAGCGCGTAGCCCTGGCCCGGGTGCTGATTGAGGAGCCCGAAGTACTGATTCTCGACGAGCCCACCAACCATCTGGACCTCGACACCATCGAGTGGCTGGAAGGCCGCCTGGCCTCCCCTTCCCTGACGCTGCTGATGGTGACCCACGACCGGTATTTTCTGGATAAGGTTGCCAACGAAATCGTGGAGATGGACCAAGGCCGCGTGTACCGCTACCAGGGCAACTACTCCTACTTCGTGGAGAAAAAGGCCGAGCGGGAGCAGATTGAAGTGGCCGAAGTCGAAAAGGCCCGCAACCTGCTGCGCAAGGAGCTCGACTGGATGCGCCGCCAGCCTCAGGCCCGCGGCACCAAGCAGAAAGCCCGCATCGACGCCTTCTACGAAACCCAGGAAAAGGCCAAGACCAAAATCAGCGGCCCGCAGATGGAGCTGAGTGTGAAAACCACGCGCCAGGGCGGCAAAATCATCGAGGTGGAGCACCTGCATAAGCAGTTTGGCGACCATGTCGTGCTCGACGACTTTAGCTACGTCTTCAAGAAGAAGGACCGGATTGGCTTGATTGGGCCTAACGGGGCGGGCAAGTCGACGCTGCTCAATATGCTCACCGGCAAGCTCCAGCCCGACTCCGGCACCGTGGACGCGGGCCAGACCACCGTATTCGGCTACTACACCCAGACCGAGCTGGAGTTCGACGAAACCCAGCGCGTAATTGACATCGTGAAGGAAGTGGCCGAGGTGGTGGAAATGGCCAACGGCGAAGTCGTGACGGCGTCGCAGTTTTTGCAGCACTTCCAGTTTCCGCCGGCCCAGCAGTACACCATGGTCAGCAAGCTCAGCGGGGGCGAAAAGCGCCGTTTACAGCTGCTACGCGTGCTGATCAAGAATCCGAACTTCCTGATTCTGGACGAGCCCACGAACGACCTGGACATCATCACGCTCAACATTCTGGAGGATTTCCTGCTGAATTTTGCCGGCTGCATCCTCATCGTCTCGCACGACCGATACTTCATGGACGCCTTGGTGGAGCATGTATTCGTGCTGGAACCCGGCGGCCACATCCGCCAATTCCCCGGCAACTACACTGACTACCGCGAGTGGCAGAAGGAACACCAGGCCGAGGAATATGCCCGCGAAAAGGCTCAGAGTGCCAAGGCGGCGGCTGGTATTGCCCCTTCGGCTACCCCGGTAGCCCCCCGGCCGCCTCAACGGCTGGTGCCGCCCCCAAGCGCAAGGCTACTTTTGCGGAGAAGAAGGAGTACGAAACCCTGGAAAAGGACATCGAAAAGCTTGAAATCCGCAAGCAGGAGCTTATCGAAAAGCTCAATGCCGGCTCCGGCTCCCATAAGGAGCTGGCCGACTGGGCTGCCGAACTCAAGCAAACCGATAAGGACCTGGACACCAAGGGTGAACGGTGGCTGGAGCTGGCTGACTTCGTCTAGCCCCTGTTGCTACTCCCACCAAAAAGCCCCGCCAGCATGCTGGCGGGGCTTTTTGGTGGGAGTTAATCGCGGGTTGCGGGAGTTGCCGGAGGAATAGGCACTTCCCCGGCGGGCGGCAGCGGCCTTGCTAGCACCAAGGGTTTGGGCGGCGTGGTGGGCTCATACTGCACCTTTTTGCGTTCCTGATCGAAGTCGAATACCAGCGTCCGTTCCCCAATGGGCATGGCCACGCGCAGTAGCAGGGTTTGGTCGTAGCTGGGAAAAGTAACGTAGCCGTGGACCAGCTCGCCAGACTTGAGGATGTGTTTGCGCAGCATTTTCACCTCCCAGTACTGCTTTTCCAGCACGGCCCGGTCGGCTTTCACAGCGTGGTCCATGTGCTGGCTTTCGGCTATTATAGCATTATTGATGTGCTGGTCTTCGCGCCGCACCAGCTCAGCCTGCTTTTCCTGCTCGGTGCCTTTGGGTGGCGCTACCGCCTCGGTAATAGAGGAAGCCATATCCATCCATTCTATGAAACTGATGCCATTGGCTTTGCGGGCCTCGAAATCTATTTTGGCACTCAGTGCCTGAATGCGGTGCTCGGGGTCAATGGCGTACACCTGTGCCGGCACGTAGGTCACGTTGGCGTTCATCTTGACGGCGTTGCGCTTGGCCATTTTCTTATCCATCATGACGGGCATATAGTAGAAAGCACCCGGATTGATGGCCACCTCCTCGGCCGAGCCATTGCGGATTTCGACCTCAAATAGGTGCTGCTTGTCCCGCAAATGGGAATAGCACACCTGCACTTCCACTTTGTCGAAGTTGGTGCTCAACGACGGGCGGCCGTCTGGCCATTCACTGTCGGGCTGCTGGGGTTTCACCGTCAGGTAGTGCGACGGTCCGCAGCTAGCAAGGAAACCCAGCGCCAGCACGGCGGCCAGCGCCCCAGGGCGTAAAGAATACCGGTGGTTCATAGGCTAACGGTACATAGTGGATATAGTGGTCAGAGTCCGGACCAAGTAAAAAGGTGGCATGCCCGGAGCATTATTTTCTTCCCTCTCGGCCGCGCCAGCCAAACATAAGCACTCGGCCGGATATAGGCACATTGATATAGGGTTATAAATCGGCGGGCAGCGTAAAGTTTCCGGCTGCATCCGGCTGAAAAGTCCACTGCCGGGTAATAGCTGCCCGCGGAATAGGCCCAAACACGTGGGCAAAGGCTTCGCCCCGTGCCACTACCCATTCCCGCTCTACCCGCACCCCGGCCTCGGCCAGGCGTACCTCATCAATTTCCAGCAGCACCAAGTCAAGGTGCCCGGCGTAATAACGTCGCGCCGTTTCCAGAATCTGAGACTTGTCGGAAGCGTGGATAAAGCCCTCAGCCGCCAGGTCGGCGCTGGCGAAAAAGCCGGTGCGCTGGGCCTGTTGCCAATCGGCGGGCTCGGCCAAGCGGTAGATGAAGGTAGCCGGGGCGCCGGGAACGTTGGGCATCGGTTGACGGATAGAATAGAAGGAAAACAGTGAGGCTTCCGCCCGGTAGCAGTGCGTTGGCAGCGCCTACTGGCACTTTCCAAGCAACTCTATCAGGCGGAAGCCTCACCCGTTAAGCGGCAAGCCGGAACGTTTACCGTTCAGCAAGCGGCCCTTAACATTTACCATTTCTTAGGCCTTCCAGACCTCCTTGCGCACGCTTTTGCCGACCGACAAGATCAGGCGCGTGGGGTTGGGCACCAGTACGAGGCGGGCTTCCTTGCCGGGAAATTCGTCGGAATCCACCCAAACGCCTTCCTTATGGGAGGGCAGGTAGCCGGTGTCGCCCTTGATGTCATTGGGCAAGTAGGCCGTGGGCAGCAGCACGTCGGTATCGGGGCAGAGCTGCTCGTGCACTTTCTCTAATACCTCCTCCAAGTACTGGCCATACTGGTCATTGAAATCATCTTCCAGATCGTGCAGTTCTTCTTCCACGTCGTCGTAGCGGGCATCGTCGTAGGTTAGCTTGTGCAATTCCTGCTTTTTTTCGATCAGCGCAACGAGGGCCTGGTTGAGTTCCTCCTTATTCATAGCTACGGGACAAAAGGGTTAATGCGCAAAGGTGCGTAGGATTCTGCAATTGTACGCAGCAAAACCCGCAAACACCAGACCGGCTATTTACCGAAGCGCAAACTTTAGCAGCAGCGGCCTACTCAGCAGTGAATAGGAACGAATTACGGCAAACCCGTATTTTTACCCACACAACCCCTCGTTTCCACCCGAATCCTTACTTCTATCCAGCCATGCAAACAATGACTTCGCCTGAGGTGCAGGCCCACCCCGCCCACGACTTCCTGCCCCTGAAAGGCACCGATTACGTGGAGTTTTACGTCGGCAATGCCAAGCAGAGCGCCTATTATTACCAGGCCGCTTTCGGCTTCGAGCTGGTGGCTTACGCCGGTCCCGAAACCGGCCTGCGCGACCGGGCCAGCTACGTACTGCAGCAAGGCAAAATCCGCTTTGTGCTCACCACTTCCCTGCTGCCCGACTCCGACATCACCCGCCACGTAGCCCAGCACGGCGACGGGGTGAAGGTAATGGCCCTGTGGGTGGACGACGCCCGCAAGTCGTGGGAGGAAACCACCAAGCGCGGCGCCCGCTCGGCCTTCGAGCCCCTTACCATCGAGGATGAGTTCGGCAGCGTGACGCTTTCGGGCATCTATACCTACGGCGAAACCGTGCACACCTTCGTGGAGCGCACCAACTACACCGGCGCCTTTATGCCGGGCTTCGTGGCCAAAACCGGCCTGGTGCCCCAAACTAACCCCGTGGGCCTGCTCCACGTCGACCACTGCGTCGGCAACGTGGGCTGGGGCGAAATGAACACCTGGGTGAAGTTCTACGAGGAAGTAATGGGCTTTAAGCTCCTGCTCACCTTTGACGACGAGGACATCAGCACCGAGTATTCGGCCTTGATGAGCAAGGTGATGAGCAACGGCAACGGCTACGTGAAGTTCCCCATCAACGAGCCGGCCGAGGGCAAGAAAAAGTCCCAGATTGAGGAATACCTTGACTTCTACCACTCGCCCGGCGTGCAGCACATTGCCATTGCCACCAACGACATCCGCACCACCGTGGCCGAGCTGCGCCGCCGCGGCGTGGAGTTCCTGAGCGTGCCGGCCTCCTACTACGAAGACCTGGTGGAGCGTATCGGCAGCATCGACGAGGAAATTGATTCGCTGAAGGAGCTGAACCTGCTCGTGGACCGCGACGAGGAAGGCTACCTGCTCCAGATTTTCACCAAGCCCGTGGAGGACCGCCCCACGGTGTTCTTCGAAATCATTCAGCGCAAGGGCGCTAAAAGCTTCGGCAAAGGCAACTTCAAAGCTCTGTTCGAAAGCATTGAGCGGGAACAAGCCCTGCGCGGCAACCTGTAAGCCTTTGCGAAGGTAGATCCACTCTTTTACCACAAAAGCCCTTTCTCGTTTCGCACGGGAAAGGGCTTTCTGCTGTATCGCGAGGTTCTACTTGGCGAGGCATTGAATGACTATCAGTGAAGCGGCGCGTCCTACTCGCGAAGTGGAACTTCGCAGTACATGCTGCACCAGCCGCAAAGACCGATTGTTTCGGGCCTGGCAAGGACATAAAAAAAACCTCTTTTCTTTACGCTCGTTCTGTTACCCGCACAACTTACTATTCCCATTCATGGCCCTGACCTCCGACATCCAAGCCAAAATCAATACCTGGCTGACCGGCAACTACGACACCGACACCAAAGCTAACATCCAGCAGCTACTCGACTCGGGCGACGAGGAAACTCTTAACGACGCGTTTTACCGCGACCTGGAATTCGGCACCGGCGGGTTGCGCGGCATCATGGGCAACGGCTCGAACCGCATGAACCGCTACACGCTGGGTATGGCTACCCAGGGCCTGTGCAACTACCTGCTCAAGTCGTTCCCCGGCCAGGAAATCAAGGTGGCTCTGGCCCACGACTCGCGCAACAACAGCCGGGAGTTTGCTCGCATTGCCGCCAATATCTTCTCGGCCAACGGCATTCACGCCTTCCTCTTCTCCGACCTGCGCCCCACGCCCGAGCTGTCGTTTGCCATTCGCCACCTGGGCTGCCAGAGCGGCTGCGTCATCACGGCCTCGCACAACCCCAAGGAATACAACGGCTACAAAGTGTACTGGCAGGACGGCTCCCAGGTAGTAGCCCCCCACGATAAGAACATCATCCAGGAAGTCAACGCCATTCAGAGCCCCGACCAGGTGAAGTTCCAGGGCGACGAGTCCCGCATTCACTGGCTGGGTGAGGAGCTCGACGCCGCATACTTGGAGCAGGTGAAGGCCCTGAGCATCAACCCCGCTGCCATTCAGCGCCAGCACGACCTGAAAATCGTGTACACGCCCCTGCACGGTACTGGCATCACGCTCGTGCCCAAGGCCTTGGCTCAGTTGGGCTTTACCAACGTGAGCATCGTCGAGGCCCAGGCCACCCCCGACGGCAACTTCCCCACGGTCCAGTCGCCGAACCCGGAGGAAAAAGTAGCTATGCAGATGGCCCTCGACCAGGCCAAAGCTCAGGATGCCGACCTGGTTATTGCCACCGACCCCGACGCGGACCGCGTAGGCATAGCCGTGAAAAACAACCAGGGCGAGTGGCTGCTGGTGAATGGCAACCAAACGGCCGCTTTGCTGACCCACTACCTGCTCTCGGCCCGCAAGCAGGCCGGCAAGATGCAGCCCAACGACTTTATCGTCTATACCATCGTGACCAGCGACGTGCTCGGCGACGTAGCTAAAGCCCATGGCGTGAAGGCCTACCAGACGCTGACCGGCTTCAAGTACATTGCCGGCATCATCCGCGACTTGGAAGGCCAGGAAAACTACATTGGCGGCGGCGAGGAAAGCTACGGCTACATGATTGGCTCCTTCGTGCGCGACAAAGACGCCGTGTCGGCCTGCGCCCTGATAGCCGAAATGGCTGCCGTGGCCAAGGACAAGGGGCAGACCCTGTACCAGGCCATGGTGGAAATGTACGCCACCTACGGTATGTACAAGGAAGACCTGATTTCACTGACCAAGAAGGGACAGCGCGGGGCCGAGGAAATCCAGGAAATGATGGCCGGCCTGCGGGCCAACCCGCCCCAGACCATAGCCGGTTCCCCCGTGGTAGAGCTACGCGACTACAAAACCGGTGTTATCAGGAACCTGCAAACCGGCGAAGAGCGCGCCACCGGTCTGGAAAGCTCCAACGTATTGCAGTTCATCCTCGCTGACAGAAGCAAGATTTCGGCCCGCCCCTCGGGCACCGAGCCCAAAATCAAGTTCTACTTCAGCGTGAAGCACCCCCTGCAGTCGGCCGTAGATTACGACCAGGTCAACCAGAAGCTAACCGACTACATCAACCTCATCATCGAGGACATGCAACTGAAGTAAGTCACCATACGCTTCCATTCAACAAAAAAAGCCCGGCTCATCCGGGCTTTTTTTGTTGTTACCGCCACTGGTAATGAGGCACTAAGCAGCGGAAACGGCCGTAGAAAAGTCGGCTGTAAGCTGCGAAGCGGCGGGAACCAGGAGTTTAGAACACAAAGTTGAACGAAGCCTGGCCTAGGATGCCGCGCAGGTCGCGGCTGTGGTCATAGAGCGGCACGAAGTAACTGGCTTTGGTATCGAGCAGAATGTGGCGGGTCTTGATGAGCTCCACGCCCAGGCCCAGATTCAGATTAGGGATAAACTCGTTCTGCTCGTCGTTGTTGCGGTTCAGGATAAAGCCGCCGATTTGGTAGCTGGTGTAGAGGTTGAGAAACTTGCGCCGCCCCCGGCCAAAATTGCGCGGGTAGAAATCCTGGCCGAAGTTAATGACAAACAGCTCATTGACGAATTCGGGCTCGTCGGCTTTCTCTACCGGCTTATACACACCCAGGTTGAAGTAGCTCTTGCCCCGGGTAAACATGTACTTGATGGCGTAGCCCTGGTAGGCGCGGCTGGTCAGGCCCGGCTTGGGGTTGTCGAGGCGCAGGTAGCTGTATTCCACGCCGGGCATGTTCACGAAGCTCACCTTACGGTTGCCAGTTGGGAAACTCACCTCATCGTAGAGGCGCAGAGTCACGTAGGCCTGGCCGGCGTGGCTTTGGATACTTTGCTGCCGCTGCCGCAGCCGGGTTAGGCTGCTGGTGTGCCGCTCCAGCTCTGCTTCCAGGCGCTGCCGCTCTGTTTCGCCCAGGCGGCCAGCCTGCAGCTCTTTTTCTACCCGGGCCAGTTGGGCCGCCTCTACCTTTTCCTCCGCTCCGAGGTCCTGCAGGCGCGAAGTCAGGTTCTGGGCGTTCAGGTTGTTTTCCAGCACGAAGCCCAGGCCCGTCGCCAAGGAGTCGAGGCTGTCCAAGGCGCGGGTAGGCAGGGCAAACTCGGCCGTCAGCTGGTCGGGCGTTTCCTCCTGCTTCTGCACCCACACAGCCCGGCGGCCGATAAAGGCTTTGAGCGAGGTGCGGGCCTCGGCAAACTTGGTCACGCCCACCGTCAGGCGCTTCTGGGTTTCAAACAGCTCCTGGTCGTGGCCCGACTGCGCCAGGGCGGGCAGCACACTACCGCTCAACAGCAGCGTGGCAACCCAACGGCGAACGGCAAGAAAATTCGGGAAATACATGGGGTTTGTCAACTAAATGCGCTCTACCAATCAGCGGTAGACGGGGGCAAGTTGAGCGACATTCACCAATAGCTATATACTTTGCGCTGGTAAAAACCAAGGTTTTCAGACTTTTCAAAAACACTAATAAACAATAACTATGCTCTGATAATCATAACGTTACTACTACACTTTTCAGACCTCAGAAAAGTTAATAGCGGCGCTTCTTCGTGCCCAAAATCAGCAGAATCAGGAACAGAAAACCCGTAATGCCCAGGCTCCACCAGGTAATGACCGGTATGCCGTGCAGGTAACGCATGTCGGGTGAGTAGCGCCCCAGTAAGCTCAGGCCCGAGAACAGCAGAAAGGCTACCGTAATGAGGGCAATGATGGTGCGCGACACGAGCTGGTCGGCCGTGCGCATCAGAGCTTGGTAGCCGCTGAGCTCGACTTTCAGGCGCAGGTCGCCGCGCGAAATCTTACGCATGATCTGGCGCACATCGGCCGGCAGGGTCTGGATCAGGGCCAGTAGCTGGGTGCCGGTATACTGCGCCTCACTCAGGATATTCTCGGTTGAGTACTGCTCGGCGATGATGCGGGCCCCGTAAGGGCGCACAAACTCGAACGTGTTAAAGCGCGGGTGCAGCACCTTGCCAATGCCCTCCAATATCACCAGGGCCCGCAGAATCAGGAACACGGCCCCGGGCACTTGCAGCTTGTAGTCGTAGATGATGACCTGGAGCCGGTCGGCTAGGTCGCTCATGCTCATTTCCTTTACGTCGAGCATGGTGAAGTCCTCAATCAAATCGTTGAGGTCGGCTTCGAACGTGCGCATGTCCGGTATATCGGCCGTGAGAGCCAGGCGCCGGAAGTTCAACGCCATACTGCGTGCATCCTGCCGGGCCATGCCGATGAACACGCCGGCAAACGCGTACTTCTGCTGCTTGCTGAGCTTGCCCACCATCCCAAAGTCGATAAGCACGATGGTGCCGTCGGGCCGCACCAGCACGTTGCCCGGGTGGGGGTCGGCGTGGAAAATCCCGAACTCGAAAATCTGGGTCAGGTAAATATCCATGCCGGTTTCGGCCACCTTTTCCGGGCTTAGCTTCCACTCCAGCAGTTGGGCTTTATCGGTAATCTTACAGCCGCTTACAAACTCAATAACCAGGACTTTGGCCGTGGAAAGCTCCCGGTACGGCTTCGGGATGTAGAACGTCTCGTAGCTTTCGTAGAGCTTGCGAAACTGTTCCATGCTGCGGGCCTCGGAGGTGTAATCCAGCTCCTTCATCATGCTCCGCTCGAAGGCATCCACGATATCCTGGGGATTGCTCAGGCCATGGTTGCGCAGAAAGCCCGCCGTCAGGCGCACCAACTCGTGCAACAGGCTCAAATCGGTGCGCACCTTTTCCTGCACGTCGGGGCGCTGCACTTTCACTACTACGTCTTCGCCGGTGAGTAGCCGGGCCTTGTGCACCTGCCCGATGCTGGCCGAGCCCAAGGGCTTTTCATCAAACTCGCTGAAAACCTCCGTAATGGGCCGGCCTAGCTCCCGCTCGATAATCTCGCGGGCCACGCGCACGTCGAAGGGCGGCACGTCGCTCTGCAGCTTCTGAAACTCGTCAATCAGGGCCTCGGGCAGCAAATCGGGCCGGTTGCTCATGGCCTGGGCCAGCTTAATAAACGTGGGTCCCAGATCCTCAATGACCATCCGAACCCGCTCCCAGCGGCTGGTTTCGAACACCGCCCGCTCGGCGTGCTGCCACGACAGCCGGCGCTTCTGGGTGATGAGGCGGCGCAAAGCCGTGGAAGTAACCACGTCCTCGAACCCATAGCGCACCAGCACCTCCACTACCTGCCGGATGCGGCTCAGATTGGAAATCGTGTTTTTAAACATGCGGGCAGAGGCGGGAAAAGGACGAGTTTAGGAATGCAAAATAAGCGCTGCACCCGAGCAAAACCGGTTTGGGTAATAAATAGGGTACAAAAAAGCCAGCGCCCCGCTGGCGGCAGGCGCTGGCTTTTTCAGCTGGGCAATATGCGCAATTAGGCGCCGGCCGTGTCGGTACCGCCGGCAGCCGGAGCGGCGGGCGTTTCCTTCTTGGCGCCCGACTTACTGCCCCCCGACGACTTGGCCGCACCAGCCTTGGCGGCCGACGATTTCTGGGCCGTACCGGCGGCCGAGCTTACTTTGTCAGCAGCTTTCTTGGTAGCACCAGCGGCTTTAGCCGTCGTGCTCGAAGCGGTTTTAGCGCCGCCACTTTTGCTGCCTGCAGCAGTCGAAGCCGTAGCGGCCGACGATTTGGAAGTGCCTTTTACGCTGCGTTTGAGCTCTTCCACGTCGGAGTTGGAAGCTACTCCCACGCTCTTCATCAGCTTGGTAGCAATGCTGCTGAACTGCTGCTCTAGTTCCTTACGCTTGGTTTCGGAGTTCTTTTTCAAGTCGTCCATAATCTTCTTCCCTTCTTCCTCGGACAGCTTGCTCTCCTTTACCAGCGCGTCAATGGTGGTTTGCACCCGGTCGCTGGTCAGCGACACGAAGCCCACGCCGGCATTGATGAATTTCTTAAACAAATCTTCCATGGTGCTAAACGGTTAAAAAGGTTGAAGGGAATGGGAAAACAACGCTGGAATGATGTTAGGCCAGAAAAGTAGTATGCAAGCCGAGTATTTTCGACAAACCTACAAAAACACCGCTATATAGTTGGTGCTGAGGGAAGAATTTTTCCGGCGACTTGTCCATCGGGTGCAGCGTTGGGGTTTGGGAGCGAAAAAACGGTTGGCGAATCAGAGCCGGGCCCGCAGCCGTGGGCTGTTTCTCTGCTTGTGGCTCGCCGATGGGCGCAGGCTTTGCAACACCCGGGCTGCCTCTTCCTGGGCCGCCCAAACACCGTTGGTAAAGGCCGCGACTTGGTCAAGGGCTTGCCGGGCTTCGGGCACGAAACGCCAGAACAGGTGCCACCAGTGGACCAGGCCCTCGAAGGTTTGCAGCGTTACGGGAACACCGGCACACCGGGCTTTGGCAGCAAAGGTCAGCACGTCGTCGTAGAGCACTTCCGAGTCCGAGGTCTGGAGCAGCAGCGGGGGCAGCTCGTGCAAGCTGGCCTGCACCGGCGAAACGAGCGGGGCCGTGAGGGGCGCGGCGGCGGCGTAGAGCCCGCCCCAGCCCCGGATGGCCAGGGCTTCGAGCAGTTGCAGCTCTTCATTGGCCACGCGCCGGATGGTGGCCGTGGGCAGCTCCAGATCGGTCCAGGGTGAGAGGCCAATGCCGGCCGCGGGCAACGGCTCCTTGTTGTCGCGCAGGGCCAGCAGCAATGCCAGGGCTAGCCCCCCACCAGCCGAGTCGCCGGCTACGATGATGTCGTGGGGCCGGTAGCCTTGCTTCAGCAGCCAGCGGTAGGCCAGCAGTGCATCGTCGAGGGCGGCAGGAAAGGGAAAGTCGGGAGCTTTGCGGTAGGCAATGGTCAGGGCGTGCATCTGGCAGCGCTGGGCCAGTGCCCCCACAGCGCTCCGGTGGGTGTTGAGGGAACCCAGCACGTAGCCGCCGCCATGCAGGTATAGCAGCACGCGGCGCGGATTGGCCTTTTCAGGCTTAATCCACTCGGCAGCCATGCCTTCGAGCGAGAAGCAGTCGAGATGAACGCCCCAGGGCAGGAACTGAAACAGGCTGCCGATTTCCAGGCTCAGGCGCATGGCCGGAATGCTAGGTCGGCGCCGGGCCAGCGGCGTAGTGGCCGCCGTTAGGAATTGTTTGAGGAGCAAATGCTGGGGGGAAGGCATTTGAAGGCGGAAATTAGGAGCGGAAAATCGGAATCGGGGCAGCGGTACCACGCGCCGGAGCATGGTATTTTGGGAAGCAAGACAGCTGCCACACGGGCAGCACCCAGGTAAGATATTGTCTTTTACTGACTGAGGCAGAACAGGTTTCGAGATTCGCGCCCGATTTATACTTTATACCTGCCGCGTTACATTTTCTGACCCAGCTTGTGGCCCTTATACCCCCGAATAGCAATGGGAATCCAGCCTAAAATTGGAATAAAGAAGCTGAGGGTAAATGGGTTGCGCCAAATCATGCGCAGCCAGGCCCCGGGACTGGTCAGGTTGAGGCGGATGCCGCGCTTGCCTTTCTTGGTGTACTGCTTTTCAAACTCAGTAAACATAGCGGGCCAGGCGAAAGGCAGGAAAAACGGAAAATAGCGCCAGTTCTCGCGGATGCGCTGCCACATTTCGCCCCAGCGGTAGGGCTTTTGGCCGTATTGCTGCACGGCGGCGTCCATTTCGGCCTGCATACGGGTCCGCACCTGACTGGACAATTCCTGATATTCTTCGCGGCTGAGCTCGTCGTGGGCTTTATCGGTTAGCTCGTAGGGCTTGATGCGGGAGCCCAGCACGAAGGTGAGCTTGGCCGGAAATGCCATGTAGAAAAACCAGGGTTGCAGCAGTACCATCAGCACAATGGGGCCCACGGGAATAAAGGGAATACCAATTTTCTTGCTCAGGTTGTTGAGCCAGTCCCAGCTGTAGGCGTAGGGATTGAGGTATTCGCCGTTGATGGTGTAAAACGGAATGATGTCGGTGCGGTGCTGAATGCCCAGCCGAATCATGCTCGTAGCTAGGCGCTGCAGCTGGTACTTGCGGTTAAAGCCCTTGCCGATGCCCGGCACACCCTCCGGGTACAGCATCAGGTTGTGCTCCTGGTAGTACATCATCGTCTCGAAGTTCAGCGTGGTGGCATCCACGCAGCCGCAGCGCTTCCAGAAGTCGCGCACCAGAAACGGGTTCATCAGCGCCGACTGCGACAACATGGGCGCCGACAGCGGCCGGGGCAAGTCGCTCAGGCTGGCCAGCTTGCGCCACAGGTGCGACAAAGCCACCATAGCATCCCAGGGAAAGGCCATACCCGAATGATTGGAGGCAAAAATCAGGGGCGTGCCGGGGTTGTTGCGCTGGGGGTAATTCTCGAAGCCCACCAGCTCGGAGCGAAACCAGACCCGGTCGAGCAGCTGCAGAATGTTCTTATCGAGCTCCCAGACGAACTCCTCGTCGAAGTAATCGGAGTAGATATGCTGATTGGCCCGGATTTCGGGCGGCGGGGTCGGCAGCGCGGGCGAAGGGGCCGTGGGCATCAGGCAAAAGCGGGCGAGAAGGTGGGTGGCGAAGGAAAGGACGGGCTTCTAAGGTAGAAAAATATACGGTCGGCAGCCCCCAACCGGCGTTGGACCCAACATTTTACCCAAATCTTACTGGTCAACAGCCCACAACGGCCGCCTAAATCTCCCGCTTGAGCTGCACTTGTGCGGTAGTCAGTTCGCCGTTGGGGCGCCGCACAATGAGCAGAATCTTGCGCCCATCGGCCGAGTGCAGCAGGCGGCTGATCTGAGTTAGAGAAAAGGCCCCGGCTGGTATCAGGTTGATATACATAATCTCATCATCCACTTTCAGCCCTGCTTTGGCGGCGGGAGAGCCGGGCACTATTTGCGTTATCACATAGCGCCGGTAGTCGGGGCCGGCCGCTACCAGGTCCATGCCGCACATGTCGTGCTCGAACGGCTCCCGGTACAGCATGTTGGGCCGCAGCAGCAAGTAATTATGGGTATAGTCGATGATAACGTCGAAGCGCTTGAGCAGTTCGAAGCCGATATTGCCGTTGCGGGGCACGTCGGCGCGCATGGCCACGTCGGTAGAGTCGGGAAAGGACGTGAGCAGGGAGTTGAGTTGGTAGCGCCCCAGCTTCATGCCCGACACCCGGCCCAGGTAGCCGTTGATAAAGCCGTTGAGGCCCTTCCCGAGCTGGGACCGAAGCCGCTTGGGCGGAAGCTGCAGCTGCTGATTGGAGGTGGTTTCGAGCGACAGAGCATGGCCCGCGCCCGTGTCGAGAACCAGCTTGAGGGGCAAGTTCAGCGAGTCGGTAACCTGGACCTGGGCCGTGAGATAAGGTTTATTGCCTTCCAGATCCAGGGGCACCGTGGTCCAGCGCCGGCCGCGGGGCTTGCGGTACTGGTGCGGGTCGTGCAGCACCAGCAGACTTTCGGAGGGCCGCACTTCCACCACGAAGCTGCGAAACACGTCGGAGCCCAGAATGCCGTGAATGGGCATGCCCACGTAGCCCGAGAGGTTGAGAATATCCTCCGACAAAATCAGAAACAGCATGGACTTAGCTTCCACTCCCGGCAATTCGACCCGCACGTTGTCGGTTTCGGAAGCTTCCAGTGGGGCCTCGTTGCCAGCTCCCGCCACCCTGAAGCTGCGGCCAATGCGCAGCTTCAAGGCCGAGCGCAGGCCAGGATCCGTGATAAGCGAAGTGCCTACGCCCGTATCCAGCAGGAAGTTGAAAGGTCCTTGCCCATTGAGCCGGGCATTAACCACAATCAGGTTGCGCTCCATCTCAAAGTGAAATTTCACTTTGTGAGTCTTGGGCTTCACAAACTGGAACGGCACCTTACCCTGGGCCACGGCTGGCCCGGCGGTTAGCCCTAAGGCCAGTACTAGCAGCAAAAGCCGCCAGCCTAGCCCGAGCAGGCTACAGCAACTCGACTTGTGTACGCGGGGGCGGGTCATTGGTGGGAAGGTGGCGGACTGGTAATATAGCAAATTTTTCGCCGCTGTCTACACCCGTCGGTATGGTTATTCCAAGTCGCCCCAGGAGCCGCCCGGCTCGTAGTACAGGTGGCCGCGCCGGATGGTGAGCGGGGCCGTTATGTTGTTGGTATAGAGCTGTCCGGTACCCAGGCCCTGCGGGAATTCGGGCGGGGCAACCTGGGCGGCGAACTGACTGATGGCGTTCAACCCCACGTTGGACTCCAGCGCTGAGGTCAGCCACCAGGCAATGCCGCGGGCCTGGGCCAACCTTATCCAGTGCTGAGAAGCTGCCAGGCCGCCTACCAGGGTGGGTTTGAGAATGAGGTAGGCGGGCCGGATCTGGTCGAGCAATTCTTCCTGCTGCCGGGCTTCGGTGACACCAATCAGCTCCTCGTCGAGGGCCACTGGAATAGGCGACTCCCGGCACACGGCGGCCATGGCCGCCCACTGCCCGGCCCGGATGGGCTGTTCGATGGAATGCAGGTCGAAGCGGGCCAACTGCTGAAGCTTGCTCAGAGCCTCCTCGGGCGGGAAAGCGCCGTTGGCATCCACACGCAGGGTGAGTTGCTCGGGCGACGCTACGGCCCGGATTTCGGCCAGTAGCCTCAGCTCGGTGGCAAAGTCGATGCCCCCGATTTTGAGCTTGAGGCAGGAATAGCCCTCGGCCAGCTTTTTCTGGATTTGCTCCCGCATAAAGGCCGCGTCGCCCATCCAGACCAAGCCGTTGATGGAAATACCCGCCTGCCCGCGGCTAAAGGGCGTATCGTACAATTGCCGCTGCCCGCCTTGCTGATAGTCGAGCAGGGCCGTTTCCAGGGCGAAGCGCAAGGCAGGCAGCTCCGGACTCACAAGCTGAGCCGCCGCTTCAGGACTGATTTCAGTCTGATTCTGCTGGTTGAAACTGCGGCAGAAGTCGGCAATCTGGGCCTCGGTGTCGGGGCCGTAGTCAGGGCTGAGGCCAGCCAGCGGGGCGGCTTCACCCAAGCCTATCCGGCCGGGCTGGGCAGAGTCGGTGAGCTGGAGGTAATAAACGTAATGCTCGGTCAGGGCACCGCGGGAAGTGCGGGCCGGGAAGTTGAAGCGCAGCACGCGCCGGGAATAGGAAAGGTGCAGCATGAGGGCACAGGGAAAGCAGATGGGCAGCTAAGCAACAGGCAACTGTCCGATTTTGCTTGGGTCCGGCCCAAATTGCGAAAAAAAGAACAAGCCCCCGTGCAGAACACGGAGGCTTGTCGGCTTAAATGACGACGAATCAACGTCGTCGATACTTCAGACGGAAACTATCGGGTGGCACCGCCCTGGTTGCTCCGTCCGCGACTAGCTTGGCCCCCCTTACGGCCAGCTTCACGGGCTTCCTCTGAAGTAAAACGGTGACCGCGGCCACTTTCGTGAGAGGCTTTACCGCCCTCACTGGCAATGCGGCGCTGTTCGGCGGGGTCCATAGCGGCAAAGCCACGGAGGCTCTTACCATTTGGCGAAGTTTTGCTGTTGGTGCTGCGGGCGCCCTGACGGCCGGCCGCGCTCGACTGCGAAGAGCCGTTGCGGGTTGAGTTGTTCGTAATCATAGTTTTGTAGGGTTTGGAGAACGGATGAGTGACTTGCTCCTTCTAACGGAGTGACCTGTAACAAGGATAGGCATCTCACCCCCAAAAACCGCCTCTAAACCCCAAAATACCAACTACTACTGATGAGCTATGCGTACTTAATAGCAAGCTGCGCGATAAGTACCCACTTGAGCTTACCAATGAATTATAGGCCAGCCTTTCATCGTGGGAAATAACGTATAAGTACCATCTTAAGCCAGATTTCACGAAAACTCATTCCCCAATTTCCGGTTACCTTTCCGCGCCTCTCTCCTTTCCTATGACTCCTTCCTTCCTGCTCACCTCCGCGGCAGTAGCTCCGGCTACCGATACGTTTCTGGTCCGCTTCAGGACCGTGCGCCACCAGACCGAAGCGCTGTGCCGCCCGCTGCTGCCGGAAGACACGGTGGTGCAGCCCGTCATTGATGTGAGTCCGCCGAAGTGGCACCTGGCCCACACCACCTGGTTTTTCGAAACGTTTCTGCTGAGCCAGTACCAGCCCGGCTACCAGGTGTTTCACCCCGACTACGCCTTTCTGTTCAACTCCTACTATAACTCGCTAGGCAGCCGCGTGAACCGCGCCGACCGGGGTACCTTGTCGCGCCCGGCCCTGCACGAAGTGTACGCCTACCGCGCCCACGTCGATGCCTGCATGGAAGAGCTGCTGCAAAGCGCGCCGGAGCTGCCGGCCGCCTTCCGGGAGGTAATGGAGCTGGGTTTGCAGCACGAGCAGCAGCATCAGGAACTGCTGGTTACCGACATCAAGTACATTCTGAGCACTAGTCCGCTGGCTCCGGCTTACCTGCCCGCTTCGGCCGATGCACCGGCTCCCTCGGGGGCACCTTTGCCGGCAGCCCACTGGCTGCCTATCCCGGGCGGCGTGTACCGCATCGGCTACGAGGGCCCGGGGTTCTGCTTTGATAACGAGCAGGCCGCCCACGAGGTGCTCGTGCCCGACTTCGTGCTGCAAAACCGCTTGGTGACCAACGGCGAGTATCTGGAATTTATGCAAGCGGGCGGCTACACCGATTTCCGCTACTGGCTGGGCGAAGGCTGGGAACTGGTGCAACAGCAGCAGTGGCAGGCCCCGCTTTACTGGGTGCAGCGGCCCGAGGGTTGGTTTCGGTTTACCCACCACGGCCTGCGCCCCCTCGACCTGAATGCCCCGGTAACCCACGTCAGCTTTTACGAAGCCGACGCCTACGCCCACTGGCAGGGGGCTCGCCTGCCCACCGAGCAGGAATGGGAAGTAGCCGCCCGCCGCTTCCGGCCCGAAGCTGCCGCGGGCACCTTCCTGGAAAGCCGCAGCTTCGACCCGCAACCCTTGCCTGCCGACGCCGACCCCGACCAGTGCCACCAGCTGCTCGGCGACACCTGGGAATGGACCTACTCAGCCTATCATCCGTACCCGGGCTACGAGCGGGCCCCGGGTGCGCTGGGCGAGTACAACGGCAAGTTTATGCTCAACCAGCTGGTACTGCGCGGCGGCTCCTGTGCCACGCCCGAAAGCCACATCCGCCTCACGTACCGCAACTTCTTCCACGCCGACAAGCGCTGGCAGTTCACCGGTATCCGCCTGGCCCGCTAAGCCCGACGCGGCCAGTTTCGTCCTGTTTCCTCTCTCACTGCCCCCTTTTCATGTCCGCCTCCCCTGCTCCTACCGTTTCCTCGGTAGCTTCTTCCGATTTGGCCCGCCACGTTACCGAAGGCCTGCGCCGCTCACCCAAAACCCTGTCGTCGATGTACTTCTACGACGACGCGGGCAGTGAGCTGTTTCAGCAGATTATGGCCTTGCCCGAATACTACCCGACCCGCACCGAGTTTGGCTTATTGACAGCTCATCAAGTCGCCATTGGCCAGGCCCTGCGGCCCGCCGATCCGGCCGAGCCGTTTTTCCTGCTGGAGCTGGGTGCCGGCGACGGGCTTAAAACCAAGATTTTACTGCGCCATCTGCTCGAAACTGGGGCCAGCTTTACCTACGTTCCGGTAGATATTTCGGCCGCTGCCCTCGACGGGCTGGTCAGCAGCCTGCAGCTGGAACTGCCGGCGCTGCAGGTCGAGCCCCAGGTGTCGGACTACACCTCGGCTCTGACGCTGATGGCCGCCCGGCCGGGCCGCAAAGCCGTGCTGTTTCTGGGCTCCAACATCGGCAACTTCCTCCCTGCCGACCGCCACGAGTTTCTGCACAAGCTGGCCCAACCCCTGTCGGCTAATGACCGGCTGCTGGTTGGCTTCGATTTGCAGAAAGACCCGCGCCGGATCCGGGCCGCCTACGATGATTCCCAGGGCGTAACGGCCGCTTTCAACCTGAATTTGCTCACCCGCCTGAACCGGGAGCTGGACGCGGATTTCGATCTGGCCCACTGGCAGCACTACACCGATTACGACCCGCTGAGCGGAGCCGTCCGCTCGTTTCTGGTTAGTACCCAGCGCCAGCAGGTGCAGTTTGGGGCATTGCAGCAACGCGTTGACTTTGAAGCCTGGGAAGTTATTCACACCGAAAATTCCTACAAGTTTACCCGCTCCCTCATCGAGCAGTTGGCTGCCGACGCGGGCCTGCAGGTGCAGCACTTTTTCACCGACGAGCATGACTACTTTGCCGACGTAGTGCTGGCGCCCCAGGCCTAGTTTATTCGTAGTACTGCATCAGAATACGGGCGCGGCCTCTAGCTTTGGGCATGAACTTTCCCGACATAATCAGTCTGGCCTCGGGCTACGGCAACTTTGCGCCGCCCGCAACGGCCGTAGCCCAGGCTGCCGCGCTGCTGCAGGCCGGCCCATTGCCCAGTAGCCCTATTGAAGGAATGCCCAGTCTGCGGGCGGCCATTGCGGCACACTACCAGCAGCAGGGCGCTGTAGTAATGCCCGAGCAGGTGTTGGTGACGCCCGGGGCCAAGCCGGCGCTGTTTGCCTTGTTCAAGGCCGCCCTGCAGCCCGGCGACGAAGTGCTGCTACCGACGCCCAATTGGTTTGGCTTCCGAGGGCTGGTGGAAAAGGCCGGCGGCACGCTGCGCACCCTGCCCCTGGACCCAGCCACCGATTATGCCTGGAACTCTGACCAGCTGCAAGCGGCTATTGGCCCCCAAACCCGGATTCTGCTGCTGAGCAACCCCAACAACCCCACCGGCCGGGTGTACAGCCGCGCCGAGTGGGAAGCCCTGCTGCACATCACCCGGCAGTGGCCCCGGCTGCTGGTCGTTTCCGACGAAATCTACGATGGTATCCACTTCGGTACCGGACCGGTTACCTCGCTGCTGGCCCTGCCCGACCCACTTCAGCAGCACGTAGTAGTCAGTGGCTATTCGAAGTCCCTGGGACTCCTTGGCTGGAGTGTAGGCTATTTGGTGGCCCCGGCGGCATTGCTGGAACCCGCCACAGCCTGGCAATTCAGCATCAGCGCGGCGGTAGCGGCTTTGTCGCAAGTGGCGGCGCAGGCGGCTACCGAGCAGGCCACGGCCATCAGCCATACCCTGTGCGCCGGCCTGCTGACCAATCGGGAAATTATGCGGCAGTGGCTGGCTGTGCTGCCGCCTCAGACCGCGCCATTTCCGCTGGGCACCTATTACGCCTTCCCCGATTGGCGGGTCTTTCTGCGGCCCGAATTGCCGCCAGCGCAAGCGTCGACCGAGCTGGCGGCGCGGCTGCAAGCTGGTGGCGTGGAGGTGGTGGACGGAGCCAGTTGCGGCGCGCAGGGCTTTTTCCGGCTTTCCTATGCCGTGCCGGAGCCGCTGCTGCGCGAAGCCCTGCGGCGAATCGAGGCGGTGCTGAGGCCTAGCTAAGCGCCTTATTTCCCTTTAGCGCCGGCCGGGCGGCGGCGTTGTCGTACCTTTGCGCCTCGTTTTTCCGCCTTGTTTATGTCACTTGCCCAGATTCGTCCCCACATTGCTCCCACCCTGCTACTGGCGTTGCCCGTCGTTTGCAGCCAGCTGGGCCACATTGCCGTGGGCGTGTGCGACAGTGTGATGGTAGGCCAGCTCGGGAAGATTCCGCTGGCGGCCGTTTCGTTGGGTATCAGCGTGAGCACCGTGGTCATGATTCTGGGCCAGGGCCTCACCTTTGCCATTACCTCCCTGGTAGCCACGGCCAACGGCAAAGGCGACGTAGCGGCCCTGGGCCGTCTGCTGAGCAGCGGCGTATGGCTCAGCACCGTCGCGGGGCTGATACTGGCCGGAATGGGCTTCGGGGTAGCCCCGCTGCTGAAGTATCTGGACCAGCCCGCCGAGGTCGTAGCCCTGGCGGCGCCCTGGGTGCGGGTGATGTTCGTGTCGTTCCTGCCGCTGATGGTTTTCCAAGGCTTCAAGCAGTACGCCGAGGGCCTGGGCCTCACGTTCCAGTCGATGCTGCTGTCCTTGATGGCGAATCTGGTGAATGCCCTGCTGTGCTACATGCTCATTTTCGGCAACTTCGGCGCGCCTAAGTTAGGCATGATGGGTGCCGCCTGGGCTACGCTCGTGGCCCGCATTCTGATGGCCGCGTTTATGGCTGCCTACGTGCTAAGGGCCAAGCGCCTGGCCCAGTACCGGGCCGCTACTCAGTGGCTCCGCCCCGACGGGGCCACCATTCGGCGCCTGCTAAGCCTGGGCGCCCCGATTGGCGTGCAGATGATGTTTGAAATGGGTGCTTTCAGCTTTTCGGCCATCATGATTGGCTGGCTGGGCGCCACTTCCCTGGCTGCCCACCAGATTGCCATCAACATTGCTTCCGTAACGTATATGGCGGCCAGCGGCATCGGGGCAGCCGTGACCATTCGGGTTGGTAATTTCCGAGGACTCGGCGATGCGCAAGGGGCCCGGCAGGCGGGCTTCGCGGCCTACCTGATTACGTTTGTATTTATGAGCGTCATGGCCCTACTGCTGATTGGGGGCCGCGAGCTAATTCCGCATTTGTATAACAATGACCCGCAGGTGCTGGCTCAAGCCGCTACCTTGCTGCTGATTGCGGCCCTGTTCCAGATTTCGGACGGGCTGCAAGTGGTGGGCCTGGGGGCATTACGGGGCTTGCAGGACGTAAAAATCCCGTCTGTCGTGGCCTTGCTGGCGTATTGGGCCATAGCCCTACCCTTCGGCTACTGGCTGGGCTTCCCCTTGCAGATGGGGGCTACCGGCGTCTGGATTGGGCTCCTAACGGGCCTGACGCTGGTGGCGGGTCTGTTGCTGTGGCGCTTTCGCCAGCACAGCGCTTCCCTGGTTACGCCCGAGCCGGTGCCAGTAGCCAGCTACTAGCGCCAAGCAGAAAAGACGGAGAATTTCGGTGGTGCGGAATTGAAATGCAGCAAAATCAGTTTTCTTGCTAACCGGTAAGCTGCGCTCCTTTAATTGCACTTTTTCGTTATATAGAATGCCGTTTCTGTCTTATATTCTCTCGTTTTTGCCTTTGTTGGTTTCGCCCTTGCAGCCTACCACTGGAGCAGTGGCCCCGCCTCCCGCGGAGAAAATTACGTGGTCGGCTTCCCGGCCGCTTACCTGGGCCGATTTTAAGAGCAAGCCCCAACCCATTGAGCAGATGGCGGCCCTGACTTCGGCTTCGATTGATACCGAAATCGGCTGCAAGGACTACGTGTTTTCGTCCCGGGTCATTGCCGTTTTTATTCCGAACGAGTCGTGGGTGCGCGACCCGGCCAAGGCCAGCCCGGCCCTGCTGCGCCACGAGCAGCTGCACTTCGACCTGACCGAGCTGCATGCCCGCATGATGCGCCAGAAGCTGAGCATCGCCAAGTTTGACTGTGAGCACCTCAACCCGGCTTTTCAGAACTTGTCTAACGCCATGTACTCGGGCTGGAAGCGGGAAATGGCCCGCTACGACCAGGAAACCAACCACGGCCTGAATACAGCTAAGCAAACCTACTGGGAAACGCAGGTGCAGCAGCGCCTGGCCCTGCTCGACAAATTTGCCGTGCAGCCTTAGCGCCGGGTTTGCTAAGTTGCGGCCATGAACCCTGCAAACACCATCACCTGGGCCGACTTTGAGCGCGTCGACCTGCGGGTGGGCACTATTCTGGAGGCCCGCGAGTTTCCTGAAGCCCGCAAGCCCGCCTACCAGCTCCTGATTGATTTGGGCCCCGAAATTGGCACCAAACGCTCCAGCGCTCAGATTACGAAGCACTATACACTCGAAAATCTGGTGGGCCGGCAGGTGTTGTGCGTGGTCAATTTTCCGGTTAAGCAGATTGGGCCCTTCCGCTCCGAGGTCCTCGTGACGGGGGCTGCCGATGCCGAAGGTCACATTGTGCTGGCCGCCCTGGCCGGGCCCGTGCCCAACGGCAGCCGACTGGTGTAGCCCCGACTAGGGCGTGTGCAGCTGGGCCTTGCGCATAGCCAAGCTGTCGAGCACAATGCCGTACAGTTCGTCGAGGTCTTTGTTGTGCACTGCATAATAGCGGTAACTCTGCCAGAAGGCCGAATCAGTTACCTCGTGGCGCCAGAACATGTTTTTCTGCAGCTGGTTAAACAAGGCCTGGGATGAGTCGGCGCGCAGGCGCGCGGCTTCCACCCGACTCTCGTTCAGGTGTAGCTCCACCAGTAGTTGCACCATTTTCTCTTTGGGCAGCAGGGACGAGGGCGGCACGGCTTCTTCGGGCCGCTGACAGCACGTCAACAAACCGCTCAGAATCAGGGCCAGGCAGACAGGTAGCTTTTTCACGCTCGCAAAGTTAGGAGGAACCCGTAGTTTAGCTGAAATGAATTCACCGGCCGCCACTCCCTTTCAACAACTCGTCCGGAAGCTTCGGCAGATGGAAATCCGCATCCTGAAGGCGGCGGATGCCCAGCTGCAAGGCGATTTTCATTCCGTTTTCAAAGGCACCGGCCTGGAATTCGACGACGTGCGCCTCTACCAGTACGGCGACGAGGTACGGGCCATCGATTGGGCGGTATCCAGCAAAGGCCACGGAACCTTCGTTAAAACCTATAAGGAAGAACGGGAGCAATCAGTTCTGTTGCTGCTCGATGTCAGCGCCTCCCAGCAGGTCGGGGCCGAAGGGCGGCGCAAGCTCGACGTAGGCAGGGAAATTTGTGGAATTCTGGCCCTGGCCGCGGCTCGGCAGGACGCCCAGCTCGGCATTCTGGCCTTTTCCGACCAGAAAGAAATGTATCTGGCCCCGGGCAAAGGGATTCGCCACGCCTATTCCCTTATCAAACGGCTGTTTGAGCTCGAGCCCAAGTCCCGCCAAACGGCCGTGGGCAGCGGCATCAAGCAGGCCCTGGGCTTGCTCAAGCGCCGCAGCATCATCCTGCTTATTTCCGACTTTATCGATACCAACTACGAGCGGGAACTGACCATGCTGGCCCGCAAGCACGACTTGGTGGTGGTGCAGCTGCTCGATAAGCGCGAGCAGGAATTTCCGCCCCTGGGCATTGTGCCCCTGCTCGACCAGGAAACCGGCCGCACAGTGTGGGTCAATACCTCGGCCCAAGCATTTCGGAAACGCTACCGGGCCACCTACGAGCAGAACCGGGAGCAAATCGGGCAAATCTGCCGCCGCCACCGCACCGAATACCTCTCTATTGCCACCGACATCGACTTCGTGCCCCAGCTGGTGCGGCTGTTTCGGCGGCGTAACCAGCGGGGCGGCCGGGCCTGATATGCGGCGCTTCTCCTCCCTGCTTCTGGGCCTGGCGGTGCTGCTCAGCCCTGCCGCGGCAGCCTCCACCACCGACGAGGACCCGCCGCGCAGCCGCTTTATGCGTCCCAGTACGCGGGTGGGCGAACTTATCGACTACGAGCTGAGCTATGCCCACGCCCCGAGTCTGGAAGTAATTTTCCCCGACTCCACGGCCGAGTTCAAGCCCTTTGAGTACGTGGGCAAGACCTTCTATCCCACCCATACCCAGCGTGGGCAGAGCATCGACCGGACTGTTTACCACCTACGCACTTTCGCCCTGGATTCAGTGCAGCGCCTGAGTTTGCCGGTTACTATTCTGCGCGGCAACGACACGGTAACGGTGACTAGCACCGGAACGGCGGTTCGGCTGTTGCGCACGGCTACTGTCCTGGGAGCCAGCAGCGAAGCGCCGGTGCTGCAGCAGAACACCACGCCGCTACCGGTGCCGACGCAGTTCAACTACCCGTATTGGCTGGCGGGCACCGGAGCCTTGGCCCTGGTGCTGGGCGGCTTTTTTGTGGGTTTTCGTCGGACCCTGCGCCTGCGCTATCAACGCTACCGCCTGCGAAAAAACCACGTCTACTTTCTGGCTCAGTACGCCCGCCACATCGAGCGGTTTACTCTGTCCCGTTCCCTGACCAACATGGAACGGGCCATTACGCTTTGGAAAAACTACCTCACGGGCCTCGAAGACAACACCATCAACAGCCTTACCACCAGGGAAATAGTAGCCCACTACCAGAACGACCACGACGTAAATACGGCTCTGCGCATCACCGACCGGGTGATTTACGGCAACCAGTTTTCGGAAGAGGAAGCCGAAACGGATATGGCCTTCGTGCTGCTGCGCGACTTTGCTGAGCGGCGCTACGAATTGGTATCGGCCCGGCTGCGGGCCTAGCCGGTCCTCTGGTTTTTCCCGTACCTTTCCGGCATGAATCAGCTTTGGCAACGCTTCCTGGCCCCCGTGGTAGATGGACTGCGCTATGCCACGCTCACGAGCTACACCTGGCAACAGCCTCGCCTGCTGCTGCTGATCCTGCTGATTCCGGTGCTGTTTCTGGTTCGTTGGCTGCTAGTACACCGCCGCCAGCCGCGGCTGGGCGTAGCCTTTGTGGCCGGGCAGCTGCGCCGTGATTACAGCGCTGCCCTGCGCTTCGTACCCGATATTGTCCTGGGCCTGAGTCTGGCTTTTGGCATCGTGGCCCTGGCCCGGCCCCAGCGCACCGACGAGCGGGTGGTACAAACGGGGCAGGGCATTGATATTCTGCTGCTGGTAGATGTGTCCTCGTCGATGGAGCTGCAGGACTTGCGGCCCAACCGCCTGGAAGCCGCCAAGCGCGTAGCCCGGGAGTTTGTAGACGGCCGCAGCGGGGACCGAATCGGCCTGGTCGTATTTGCCGGCGATGCTTACTCCCTGGCCCCGCTCACCACCGACTACGAGCTGCTACGCGAAAATCTGCAAAGCCTCAAGCTGGGGATGATTCAGAACGACGGCACGGCCATCGGGACGGCCCTGGGCGTGGCCACCAACCGCCTGCGCGACTCCCGCAGCCGCACCAAGGTCTGCATCCTCATCTCGGATGGTGAAAATACCGCCGGCAGCCTCGACCCGCTCACCGCTGCCCAGCTAGCCCACGCGTTTGGGGTTAAAATCTACACCATCGGGCTGGGGAAGGATGGCTACGTGCCCTACGGCCAGGACGAAAACGGCCGCCCCCGCTATGTAGAAACCCGCCTCGATGAAACCGCCATGCGCCAATTAGCTCAGGCCGCCGAGGGCCAGTTCTTCCGGGCTTCCGATAACAACACCCTGCGCAACGTATTCCGCCGCATTGACCAGTACGAAAAGTCCGAAATCAAGCAGACCCGCTACCGCAACACCAAAGACTATTACCGCATTTACCTGTTCTGGTGCGTAGGCCTGTGGCTGCTCTGGCTCGGTCTAAAAAACACGTTCCTCACTAACTCCCTGGAAGACTAAGTTCTGAATGGGCGAATGTGCAGGCAGCTATTGAGGTGCTCATGCACAACGCGTGCCCTTGAGCAGCGCGGAGCCATCCGTCCTCTGCGCAGGTAGCCTTACCCTTTCACCACTAAGCCCTCTTGCGTTGTTATAACCAAAGGCTGGTCACAAAAGAGGGCTGAGCACATTTCAGAGGACGGATGGCTTCAGCCTTTGGCTTCGCAAGGACAGAACCTCATTTCTCACATTCTCCCACATCAGCACATTTCCCACACTAACTAATGATTGCCGATAACCTCCGCTACTTCGAACAACAGCTGCAGGGCAGCAAGGCCCGGCTGGTGGCCGTGACCAAAACCCACCCGGTAGAGCGACTGCAGGAAGCCTACGACGCGGGAGCCCGGCTGTTTGGGGAAAACAAAGTGCAGGAAATGGTAGCCAAGCAGCCCGAGCTACCCCAGGATATCGAGTGGCACCTCATTGGGCATCTGCAAACCAACAAGGTGAAGTACGTGGCGCCCTTCGTGCACACCATTCAGAGCGTCGACAGCCTCAAGCTACTCCAGGAAATCGAGAAGCAGGCCGCCAAGCACGGCCGCGTGATTCAGTGCCTGCTCCAGTTTCACATTGCCGAAGAAGAATCCAAGTTTGGCCTGTCCTTGGCCGAAGCCGACCAAATCCTGCAGTCGGGGGCCTACCAGGCCATGCGCCACGTGCAGATTGCGGGCGTGATGGGCGTAGCCACCAACACCGACGATGAGGCCCAGCTGCGTCGCGAATTTCGGGAGCTGCGCAGCTACTTTGAGCAGTTGCAGGCCCGCTATTTCGCCCAGCAGGCCACTTTCCGGGAAATTTCCATGGGCATGAGTTCCGACTTCCGCCTGGCCCTGGCAGAAGGTAGCACGCTGATTCGCGTCGGCAGCGCTATTTTTGGCGCCCGCAACTATGGGGTCAGTAGTTGATAGTTGGTCGTTGTCAGTTGTTAAGAACAGCCATCAGCACGACCTGACAACTGACAACTAGCAACAGAAGACTAAAAACGAACAACCAATAACTAAAACATGACTGCTCGACTCATTATTCAACTCGCGGCCCTACTGGGCGGACTGGGCGTGGCTATTGGCGCCTTCGGGGCCCACGGGTTGCGCAAGATGCTGGAAGCCTCCGGCCGCTTCGACACGTTCGAAACTGCCGTCCGCTACCAGTTCTACCACGCGCTGGCCTTGTTGGCCGTGGGCATCCTGCTGGCCCTGCGCCCCGATTTGAAAGGCCTGGGCACCACGGCCTGGCTGTGGCTGGGCGGCGTGCTGATCTTCAGTGGCTCCCTTTACACGCTCTGCTTCACGGGTATTACCAAGCTTGGCGCCGTAGCACCCCTCGGCGGTCTGCTGCTCATTGCCGGCTGGATCAGTCTGCTGCTCGCCGCCCGGCAGGTGTAGGCTTACTGTGGAGAATGTGCTGATGAGCTAATGCTCCTCCTGTCCTTGCGAGGCTGAAGGCAGAAGCCATCCGTCCTCGGCGCAGGTAGAAACGCTCTTGTACAGAAAGCCCTTTACTCCAGTGGGAGTAAAGGGCTTTTCACCTAGCGGGCTCAACGCATTTCACAGAACGGGAGACTTCGCTCCCAATGACACATAAAAAAAGGGCGTTTCGCAGCTGCGAAACGCCCTTTTTCTGTATTCAAGCGAACAAGACTACGACGACTTGCGCTTGGCTTTGATTTTGTTGTCGCCAATCTTGGTCTTTTGCTTGGCGTCTTTCTCATCCATGATGCCGTTCGATTTCGACTCCACGCTCATCGTGGGCGAGGCGTTGGCGGAGGCAGCGTCTTTCACTTCGCCTACCAACGAAACCATAGCATTGCCACCGGCCGAGTTCGACTCAATGGTCAGCACTTTGTTCTGCATGCCCATCTTGCCGGCGCTGTTAAACTTGGCCGAGATGGTACCGGTTTTGCCCGGCATGATGGGGTCCTTGGTCCAGTCCGGGGTGGTGCAGCCGCAGCTGACGCCAATGTTGGAAATGACCAGCGGCTGGGTGCCTACATTCTTGAACTTGAAAGTATGGTCTACCACGTCGCCCTGCTTGATGGAACCGAAGTCGTACTTCATTTCATCGAACTGAATCTGGGGGCCAGCTACTTTCTCCTGCGCATTGGCCGGCTTTACGGCAGCCGACTGCGCCTGCGCGGCCAAGCCCGTCAGCGAGAGCGACAAAGCCAGAATGAGTGCTTTTTTCATGAGGTAATTTCGTTAGGAAGTTGAGGTTAACAAATTTAACAGTTTCAAGGTGCGAGCCAACTATCCTGCCAGTTTTCAGCGGGTCGGCCACCAACTTTTTAACCGCAACTTGCTCGGGCCGCGTGAGGTTCAGACAAAGCTCCAAAACCAAAGCAGCGGCACCGTTACCCCTTATACTCCTTAGAATAAGGAAATTGACGGGAAGCCTTGCGCATAATGGTGGTGACGATGGTATTGGTGTCGCTGCCAAAGCCGCGCGACAAGGATTTGTCGTACTTCCAGAGCAACTCACCCGTGGCGCCGTCGTTGATAGTAATCATCAGCTTGCCCGTGTTGGTAGGACCGCTCACACCTACGAGCACCGACATAGCCACCGCCGCGCCGGCCGACAGGGGCTGAGTGCTGCTGAACGTACCGGAAATGACTCCGTCGACGCCCAGAAACTTGGCCAGCTGCTCGGGAGTAAAGGTAGCAGCGTTGATGGCCGTCACGCCGTTTTGCGTTAGCAGGGCGTTGGTGCGAGCGGGGTCCTGCACGTCCACGCTCATGTCGTTTTCGGCCTTGCGCTTCAGAAAGTACGAGTGCAACGCGCTTTGCACATCCAGTCCTTCGCGCTGCTCCAGCTTGGCCACGCCATCGGGCCCGCCATTTTTGGCTACTTCATTGGGCCTCAACTGCAGCGTTACGGCAAAGGGCAGTACGGCCAGCGACTTGTGGCCTTTGGCCAGCGCTCCAAATTTGGGGCTGGTGTAGATTTCGCGGGTTTGAGCGAAGGCTCCCGATGCGGTCAGTAGAGCGCACAGGGCAAATAGAAGTAAGCTTTTCATAGCAGGCAAACGTGTGGAAGTGAATATGGCCGCAAGTTGCAGCCGCATTCACCTCCACACATGCCCACTTTATGTGATATAAAATCACATTTACATGCTATATAACTCTCGGTTAATCTCGTTCTACCGGCGCGTCGCCGACGAGTTTCTGATTGAAGTTCAATAGAAACAGACGGTCGGAAGCCCGGGTGATGGCCGTGTAGAGCCAGCGGGCAAACTCGCTGTTAACCATTTCGTCTTTTAAGAATCCGTGGTCGACGAAAACGGCCTGCCACTGTCCGCCCTGGGCTTTGTGGCAAGTCAGGGCGTAGGCAAATTTTACCTGCAAAGCGTTCAGGTACGGGTCTTTGCGCAGGGCCGCGCTCTTGTCTTTCTTGGTGGTGAGGTGGGCGTAATCCTCGGAAATGGTTTTGTAAAGCTCGTTGCTGCGGTCGGCGGGTAAGGCCGGGCTTTCGGTGTGCAGCGTGTCGAGCAGGAGCTTGATTTCCTGCTCTTCCTCGTCGGGGTAGTCCACGAACCGCACGCGGGCATCGGCGAAGCGGAAGCCAAATTCCTCCTGCCGCCGCACAATTTTGGTGACCTGCACAAAGTCGCCGTTGGCCAGAAAGCCCATTTCCGAATCCTTGGGCAGCCAGAAATAGTTGTTGCGCACCACCATCAGGTAGTCGCCGGCCTCAATTTCCTCCTCGGCGTCGAACAAGGTGCGCCGGATCATCTGATTGTAGAGGTTGGCGTTCTTGTTGGAGCGGCAGATGATGGTCGTGTTTTCGTGGCCGAAGTTCTTGTACGCCCAGCGTAGGCCGTCTTCGAGCTTGTCGCCACCGACGCGGAAAATATCGGGGTAGCCTTTGGTGAAAAACTGGATACTGGGGTGCTCCTGCCGCAATTCCTCGCGCAGCGCCGTAGCGTTCATCAGAATGCCCGACTCCTCGGCCTGACGCATTACCTGGCGCAGCTCCACGCCGTCGACTTTGGCCCGGAAGCGGTGAGCCAGCAGCTCGGGGTCGAGGGCGGGCGAGAGCAGCTGGCCCACCGGCGGCAGCTGGGCCGTGTCGCCGATAACGAGCAGCTTGTTGCTGGGCTTTTCAAAGACGAAGCCCAGCAGGTCGTCGAGCAGGCCGTTTTCGCCGAACGACTTCTCGTCCGAAATCATCGAGGCCTCGTCTACGATGTAGAGCGTGTCGGTGGTACGGTTGGGCTGGCGCTGAAACGAGAGGCTGTCGGACGGCGTGCTGGACGTCTGCCGGTAGATTTTCTTGTGAATAGTACTGGCCGCCACGCCCGAGTAGGCACTCATTACCTTGGCGGCGCGGCCGGTGGGGGCCATCAGGGTGTATTTGCGCTGCATACGGTGCAGCCATTGCACCAGGGCACTGACCACGGTAGTTTTACCCGTACCGGCGTAGCCGCGCAGCACGAACACCTTGCGGCCGGGCAGATCGTCCTTCAGAAACTCGTCGAGCTTATAAAACAGTGTGGCCTGGTCCTGGGTGGGGTCGAAGGGGAAAAAGTCGCGAACGGACGGGGTGCGAACAGAGAGCATAGAAGGGTAAAAAGGAAAGCGGGCCAACTGGACCGTTTAATCGAGCAAGGCCGGATTGACCTCGCGCAGAATCTTCTGCAAGAACACCATTTCGGCGCTAGAAAGTCCCGCCCGACGCGCACTATCTAGTGCGGTATTACGAAAATCGGCCAGAGCCTGTGCCCGGTTGTCGGCGGTGCTCATATCGGCGCTGGTGCTCCAAATAAGGTGCTGTCGCAAACACGATTGGGGGTGCTGCTGCAGGTGCTTCAGTAGGAGAGTAAACTGCTGCTGCCAGATTTCTGCAGTGGCCGCACTCAGCGCTTCGCCCACGTATCCGTCGCTCACGCAGGCCACGGAGTCAAGTTGCCGCAGGGCCGGCAGCGACTGACGCCGTACGACGGCCTACTCCAAGCTGTCGAGGTATTGCAGGACTTTGTCGTCGTCGGGCACGGGGGCTACCGCTGGCTCGACGGTAGTTGGGGGACTGGCTTGCGTTGGGTTATCGTGGTTACAGCTCAGCAGCGCGGCAAGCCAAACGAGGGAGATATTTCTTATCATAACTATGGCCCGAAAGCAATGATAACCAACCTACCGAATTTGCCCCACGCAAGCTACACCCGCGGCGTAAAGTCCGGCGGCAGTTTAGCGACGTGAAGTACAGGTTCTACTCGGCACCGCCAACTATTCCTTAGGCTCTACGACGGCCATCGTGGCCGAGGCTTTAGCAATCAGCACGTCGTCGCACCACACCTCGGCCTCGCAGAAGTGCAGTCGGCGGCCGGGCTTGAGCACCCAGCCCACGGCCCGTAGTGTGTGGCCCTTGCCGGGGCGCAGATAGGTTGTTTTCAGCTCGGCTGTGACTACGCCGGTGCCGTCGGGCACGAGCGTCACGGCAGCAAAGCCGGCGGCCAGATCAGCCATCGTAGCCACCAGGCCGCCGTGGGCGAAACCCAGATTCTGGTGGTGGCGCTGTTCAAGCGGCAGCTCAAACACGACGCGACCCGACTCAATACTGGTCAGGTCGGCGCCGATGAGGTGCATAAAGTGCTGGCGCTGAAGCTTGCGGCGGATGCGAACTTCGAGACTGTCGATGTTCAACTCAGGTTGGGCAGAAGTACTCATAGCCCAAAGGTACGCACAGAGCCAGCAGCCGCAGTTAGCCGCGCTTGTTCAGCAGCTTGGGTACGCTTCGCAGTAAGAGCAGCGCGACCAGGCCACTGACGGCCACCAGCGGCACGGCCGACGACGAAATACGCCGGTACCGGGTGCGGCCTTCCCGGATTTCAATGTAGCCTACGGGCGTCAGCAGAACCCCGCCCCCGCCGCCAGAGCCGGCTCCGGCTTTATCCTCAGCGTCGCCGCCTCCCCCACCGCCCCCGAACCCGTAACGCGCCCGGGCCACCGGAATAACCGTAACTCCCTCCCGCTCTACCGGCGTGCCGTAGATGGCCTGGGCACTTACCGTCGAGCTGAGCTGCTTGGCTAATTGCTCAACCGTAGACAAAGCGGATGATGCGGTAACGGCACCGGAGGAAGAAGCAGGCGAAGAACTCATGGGTCAGAACAATGAAGGTGAAGCAGATGCCGTTTCCTACGTATTGGGCGCTGGCAAAGGTTAGGCAACAAGGTTTCGAAAACCACCTTACCGGTACGGTTGCGCCGGGCAAAACACCTTCGGTCGGCCTAGTTACCGGGAAAATGCGCTTTTTTGATAGCAATTCTCGTATGGGCCTAGCATCATTGAAATGGCAAGAACATGGAACACCTAGACTATTTGGTAGCCGGGGCCCTGGGCCTGGCGCTGGCGGCCAGCAGTGGCTTTCGGGTCTTTGTGCCGTTGCTGGCCGCCAACGTAGCTTACCTCCTGGGCTTCATGGCTCCTTCGGCGGGCTTCGAATGGCTGGGCACCTGGCCTGCTTTCGGGGTATTGGCAACGGCCACTCTGGCCGAAATGCTGGCTTACTACGTGCCCGTAATTGATAACCTGCTGGATACGATTACCACGCCGGCCTCGTTTATTGCTGGCACTCTGCTCATGACCTCAGCCCTGCCCGACCTCGACCCAATGGTGCGCTGGGGCCTGGGCATCCTGGTAGGCGGTGGCACGGCGGGCATGGTGCAGAGCGGCACCGCCTTGCTTCGAGTCGGCTCCACGGCCACTACGGCCGGCTTTGGCAACCCAATTCTGGCCACCGTGGAAAACTTTCTGGCCATTGTCGGTTCTGTATTGGGCCTGCTGCTGCCGCTGGTTGTGGCCGGGCTGGTCATCGTGCTGCTGCTGTACCTGGTTGGCCGGTTCCGGCGGCTAATTTTCCGCCGTTCCCCGCCGACTACTCCCTGATTACCTATTGCTGCCTGCGTATGTTACCTTCTTCTGCTGCTTCCGACACCGCTGCCGACTCCCTGCTGCAAGCCTACACCGGGCAGGTGCGGGTGCGGGCCTGCGGGATGCTTATTCACCACGGCGCCATGCTGCTGGCCGCCCACCGGGGCCTGCTGGCCGCGGGTCTGCCGTTCTGGTCGCCGCCGGGTGGGGGCTGGCAGTTTGGGGAAACCATCCAGGAATGTCTGCGCCGTGAGTACCAGGAAGAAACCGGCCTGGAAGTAACTGTGGGCCGCTTCCTGCACCTGCACGAGTTCAAAACCGACACCCTACAGGCCCTGGAGCTGTTTTTCGAAGTGAAGTTGGTGGATGAAACCGCCACCCCGCGTCTGGGCTCCGACCCCGAACACGGCCCCGATACCCAACTGCTCACTGAGCTGGCGTTTCTCACGCCCCGGCAGCTGGGCGAGCTACTCCCTATCCAGGTGCATCCCATCATGCGGCACGTCATCAGCCCCGACGATGTGTTCATTCCCCACATCCTGTTTCAGTAGGGCTCCGGCTAGCTAGCTACGGCGGGAGTAAAAACGGTTTGCGGGCCTTTCGTACCTTTAACGGCCCGTTTGCCGCTACTTGTTCGTTCTGCCGTGTCTTTTAACACTTTGTCTGCCGCCACCTTGCCCCTCCCCGCCCCGCCTGTTGCTTTGCAGTCCCTGCGCGACGAAACGCTGGAAACAGCGTCGCCGGCCGGCTGCAACCTCTATCTGACCGCCGGAGCCAACGGTCTGCGGCTGGGCGTGGCCGATATCCGGCGCAACAAGTTTGTAGCCCTGGAAGATTACGCTCTGAACCCGCAGGCCTCCTGGGCCGAGCAATTTCGGGCCCTGGCCCAGGAAAGCGACCTGCTAGGTGAAACCAACTGGAATCAGGTCCGGCTGGCCGTGCAAAACCGCTCCTTTACCTTGCTGCCCGCGCCCTTGCTGCGCCCCGGTGACGAGGCGGCTTACCTGCGGCTGCACCACGCCCTCGAGCCAGAGCACGAAACGGTGGGCCGCTATGCCCATTCCAGCCTGGAAATGGTAAGTGTATTTGCCGCCGAAAAGGCCCTGACCAGCTGGTTTAGCGCCACGTACTCTACCGGCAAGATGCTGCACCAAACCAGCGCGCTGCTTGAAGGCATCATTCACCAGAGCGAAGTGGGTGCCCCACGCCGGCTCTACCTGAGCCTGGGCCAGCAGGAAGTCACCATCATAGCCGTGCGCGACAAGCGCCTGGAATTCTGCAACGTTTTCGCCTTTGCCACGGCCGAGGACCTGATTTACTACACCATCCTGGTAATGCAGGAGCTACAGCTCAACCCCGACCAGGATGGCGTAGTCGTCTGGGGCGACCTGATGCACGACTCCGAGCTGTTTACCATCCTGCGCAAGTACATCCGCAATATCCGCTTCGGCAACCGCCCCTTTGACCTGGCCTATAGCTACCGCCTCAACGACCTGTTCGAATACCGCTATTTTGAGCTCTACAGCCTGCACTTATGTGAATGAGTGAAGTGATGCCCTTGCGAAGCTGAAGGCCGAAGCTATCCGTCCTCGGCGCAGGTAGTCATGCTCTTTTACCAGAACGCCCTTTATTCTAGTTGGAGTAAAGGGCGTTCTGGTAAAAGAGCACTCGACACATTTCAGAGGGCGGATGGCTTTGGCTCACGCCTCGCAAGGAGACGTCTTAAGCATTAGCACATTACCCACGTTCAACCACATTCGCACATTAATTACCACCTTCGCACTACTAACTCTCAAATCTGCGACGCATGAAGCGCATTGCTCTTTTCCCCGGCTCCTTCGACCCCTTTACCAATGGCCACCTCGACGTAGTGCGGCGGGGCACCCACCTGTTCGACGAGGTCATTATTGCCATCGGCAATAACAGCAGCAAGTCGCGCTACCTGCCGGTAGAACAAATGGTGGGCATGATTGAGGACGTATTTGCCGATGAGCCGCGCGTGCGGGTACAGTCCTATAAGGGCCTGACGGCCACGTTTGCCCGGGAAGTGGGCGCGAAATTTCTGCTTCGCGGCCTGCGCAATACCACCGACTTCGAGTACGAAAACACGATTGCCCAGGCCAACCGCCACATGAACCCCGAGCTGGAAACGGTTTTCCTGATTACGTCCCCGGCCCTGGCGGCCATCAGCAGCACCATCATCCGCGAGATTCACCGCTTCGGCGGCAACGTAGATACGTTCGTACCCTTCCCGCTACCAGCTTATCAGGCGCCGGCTGCCAGCTAGCGGCGCGACACCATGCGCACGCCCGAAATGGCCTGGGGCCGCTTGGGGTCGGGCACGGGCAGCACAATGTACTCGGGCGCAGTCATCACCAGGTTGCCGCGGCGCATGAGCTCGTCCTCATCCGAGCCAATAAGCACCATGTCCAGGACCTTGCGCGACTTGGCATTGAACGTTACCACGATGGTAGAACCGTTCTTCTCGAAGGTGTTGATCCAGTCGGCTCCCTTCGTAGACTTCATCTGCTCGGCGTTCGGCTCCATGCCAATAGCCTCGTCCTTGCTTTCCTGGGGCTTACCCAGGGCCCGTCGCACCTGGTCGATGTTTTTACCGACCAAGGAGGGCATATCCAGCTGACTCGGGTTGGCTGCCGTGCCCTGCTCGGTGCGGGGGGCACTGTTTTCAGAAGCATTTTGGCTGCCGGTGCAAGCGGCAACTCCGCTCAGCAACAATACGAAGGGCAAGTAGCGGAACGGGCGCATAAGCAGAGTTTGAGGGTAAATTATTTTTCCTTAGCAGGTTCTTTGGCCGACTCCTTACCGGACGTTTCGCCCAGGTAATGCCGCACGACCAGGGCAATGGAGGCGTAGGCTTCATCCAGCACGCCCAAAGCCTCCTGAGGGGTCATCCAGCGCACTTCTTCGATGTATTCCTCGGCCTGAGGCTTCATCAAGGAGTCGTCGGAGCAGCTCATTATATACCAATTCGTCTTTTTCAGGATTTTGTTGCCATTGTAGGCATACGAGTGCCAGGTGCTGGGCAGTTTTTCGCCCATTTCCACCTTAATGTTACACTCTTCCTCCACTTCGCGCAGGGCTCCCAGTTCAGGATCTTCCTCTTTCTTGAGCTTGCCCTTGGGCAAATCCCACTTGCCAAGGCGGTAAATCATCAGCACCATGCCGTCCTTCACCACCAGTCCGCCAGCGGCCTTTACGATGCGGAACTGGTCTTTCAGGTGCAGAATCAGCCGTTTTTTCTTGCGGGCCAGCAGCGTCAGCGACTTGAGCTTCTTGAGCTTCTTGACTTCCATCAGCCGCAGAATCCGGTCGATGAAGGGGTCCGTCACGTCGCGCACGAGCACATCGCCGATCAGATCTTTGGAGCTGAACTCATCCTCCGCGTTCAGAATCAGGTCGTAGCGGTGCTTGTATATTTTCTCGCTGTTCTTTTTGATGATCAGCGGGATATCGTTGATGAAGACGTTCATCGCAGGGTAATCAGAGGGCAGAAAATGAGGAAGTGGCGCCGAGGTCCATTGCAAAACACAGCATAAAAATCGGCAAACGGAAATCGGGGAAAGCTGGGCAAGATACGGGATGCAGCCGGTTCTGTTGCCGGCCCGCAACGCAACGGTGCTTTTCAAAAACCAAGAGTCGTCGTAAGCCTTCAGCAGGCCTTACTTTTACGCAGCTATGAAAAAAATCGGTTTACTTTCTGACACCCACAGCTACTGGGATGAGCGCATCCTGCACCACCTCACCGGCTGCGACGAAATCTGGCACGCCGGCGACTTCGGCAATGCGGCCGTCATCGAGGCCCTGGAAACGGTAGCACCACTGCGGGGCGTTTACGGCAACATCGACGGGCAAGACGTACGCCAGACCCAGCCGCTGGTGCAGAATTTCGAAATCGAAGGCCTGCGGGTACTTATGACCCATATTGGTGGCTACCCCGGCCACTACTCCCCCGCCGCCCGCCCGCTGGTGGCCCAGCAGCGGCCCGGACTGTTTATTTCCGGCCATTCTCACATTCTCAAGGTCATGCCCGACCCCAAGCTAGGCCTGCTCCACCTCAACCCCGGCGCGGCCGGCCTGCACGGTTTTCACAAAGTCCGGACGATGCTGCGCTTCGAGGTAGCCAATGGCAAAGTGCAGCAACTGCAGGCCATAGAGCTAGGCCTGCGTGCCGCCCTGCGAGGAGGCGGTGAGTGAGTGGCTTAATAATTCTGTCCTTGCTTTGTCCTTCGTCCTTGCAAGGACAGAATTATTAACACTAGAGTTGAGATAAACAAAAAGCGCCTTCTTCCGGAGAAAAAGGCGCTTTTGTGAAGTCTGTACGAAACCCGCCGATGCGGAGAGCGGGCCGCTGAACGGGCGCTTTCCGACCTGGAAACTATGCCCTGCTCATCGGCCTGGCGTACGGGCTGTCAGCATCCTGACGGATGCAACGGCTTAGGCTTCAGTCGTGGTAGCAGGAGCAGCGGAAGCCGAGCCACCGTTGAAACGGGACTTCAGTTCATCCAGGTCCACGTTCTTCAGAACGGGGGTCAACAGCAGTTGCTTGATGATACGCTGCTTGTTGTTGGCACGCGCAATGTTCTTGCGGTGCTTACGCTTCAGTCGGGTGACGCTCATATCCGGGTCGGTTAAAGTCTTTTTGTAAAGGAGGGGCAAAAGTAAGTCTTATTTTTGAATCGGGAAACAGTTGTTCCTTCTTCCTTGTCTTCATCCTTTCGTTTTGCTCCCAGCTATGTCTGAACCCATTATCGATTTACGCTCCGATACCGTCACCCGGCCCACGCCCGAGATGCTGCAGGCCATGCTCCACGCCCCCGTCGGCGACGACGTGTACGAGGAGGACCCCACGGTACGGGAGCTGGAAGAAACCTCGGCGGCCCGCTTCGGCCTGGAGGCTGGTTTGTTTTGCCCCTCCGGCACCATGACCAACCAGATTGCCATTAAGGCCCACACCGAGCCGTTGTCGGAAGTAATCTGCGAGCAGACAGCCCACGTGTACCTGTGGGAAGTGGGCGGCATTGCGTTCCACTCAGGTGCCTCGGTAGCCCTGCTGCCCGGCGACCGGGGCCGCGTGACGGCCGCCCAGGTAGAGGCTGCCATCCGGCCGGCCAACAACGTGCACTACCCCACCTCCAACCTGATTTGCCTGGAAAACACCAGCAACCGGGGTGGCGGCAGCTGCTACTCCATGGAAGCCATTGCCAGCATTGCCGAAGTAGCTCAGCGCCGCGGCCTGGCGTTGCACCTCGACGGAGCCCGCATCTTCAACGCCCTGGTAGCTACGGGCCAGGACGCGGCCGAGTACGGCAAGTATTTCGACTCGATTTCGGTCTGCTTGTCGAAAGGTCTGGGCACGCCGGTAGGCTCGGTGCTGCTGGGCTCGAAGGCGTTTATTCACAAGTGCCGCCGGATTCGCAAGGTGATGGGCGGCGGCATGCGGCAGGCCGGGATTCTGGCCGCGGCAGGTTTGTATGCCCTGGAGCACAACGTGGCGCGCCTAGCCGATGACCACCGCCGGGCCCGGGAACTGGGCGCTACGCTTACAGCCCAGCCCTACGTAGCCGAAGTACTGCCGATTGAAACCAACTTGGTCATCTTCCGCCTCCAAGATGAAATGTCACCTGAAGCCTTCCTGGCCCAGCTGGAGCAGCAAGGAATCAGAGCCTCGTCATTCGGCCCCCAGATGATTCGCTTCGTGACTCACCTCGACGTGGACGACACGATGATAGAGCGGGTAAACCAGGCGCTGCAAAGCCTGAACGTACCGGTTTAAGCCGGCGGTTCTGCTTCGAGTATGAGGCCGGCGGGAGCTTCGCTTTCGTCGGCCTTATCGGCGAAGTGCAGCACAATCAGGCCTGCCACGGCGGCCAGTAGGGAGCCAGCAATTACGGCCAGCTTGGCCAGGTCAATCCAGGCCGGATTGTCGAACGAGAGGTTGGCAATGAAGATGGCCATGGTGAAGCCGATGCCCGCTGTCAGGCCCAAGCCCAGCATCTTAAACCAAGTGACCCGCTCGGGCAAGGTGGAAATACCGGCTTTCACCGTCAGCCAGGTGGCCCCGAAAATACCCAACGGCTTGCCTACCAGCAGCCCCAGCCCAATACCCAGCCCCAACGGACTCAGCAGCTCACTTACTGACTCCCCAGATACGACAATAGCCGTATTGGCCAGCGCGAAAATGGGCAAAATCAGGTAGCTGATGGGTTTGTGCAGGCCGGCTTCCAGCTTTTCAATGGCATCGGTGGGAATGGTCAGGGCCAACAGCACGCCGGCAATGGTGGCGTGTATTCCTGATTTGAGCACGAAAAACCATAATCCCAGACCCAGCAAAAAGTATAATGGCAGCCAGGTAACTTTAAGGCGATTGAGCACGATCAACGCGGCGAAAATTCCCCCGGCGGCCAGCAGATACGTCAGGTCCAGGCCGGCCGTGTAGAACAAGGCAATGATAAGCACCGCAATCAGGTCATCGATGATAGCCAGGGCGGTGAGGAAAACCCGCAGGCCGGGCGGCACTTTGTCGCCCAGCAACGACAGAATTCCCAGGGAAAAGGCAATGTCGGTGGCTGTGGGCACAGCCCAGCCGTGACTGGTGTCGTTGCCGGCATTGAAAGCCAGATAAATAGCAGCCGGCACAGCTACTCCACCAACTGCCGCCAGCGTGGGCAGCAGGGCCTGGCGCACGTCGGTCAGCTCACCATAAAGCACTTCCCGCTTGATTTCTAGTCCGACGGTAAAAAAGAAGACGACCATCAGGCCATCATCAACCCAGTGAGCCAGCGTTTTCTGCAGCGGCTCCCAACCCACGGGGGTTTCCCAGAAATGCAGGTAGGCATTGCCCCAGGCCGAGTTGCTGATCAGCAGAGAAATAATGGTGGTCAGCAGCAGCAGCAGGCCCGAGAGCTTGCCACTTTCGGACAGTTCCCGGATTGGAACAATGACTATTCGGTGAAGCATCAGCGTAGATTTGGTGGCAGAAACCCAGCGCGGCTTACGCACAGGGCAGAGTAAAGCTAACCGTAACGTAGGGCTTGCACCTGCAATCGGGTAAATCAGGCACCCATCAAACTGGTAGGGCCGTAAATCTAGTACGAACGAATGACCATCGGGATGCCGCCTACAGGCAGCCCCAGCCCTCCTCTATGAATCTGTTTGTTATCGGCGACGTGCACGGCTGCTACCACACCTTTTTGGAACTGCTCCAGCACTGGCAGCCCGAGCAGGAACTACTAATCCAGGTGGGCGACCTGATGGACCGCGGCAACTTTGCCCCCGATACCGTGGGACTGGCCATGAGTCTGAGCGAAAAACACCCGCAGCAAACCGTTTTTCTCAAAGGCAACCATGAGGTCGGCATGACGCGCCACTACGGCCCCCAGGGCCCCTACCCCAACTGGCTGCAGTGGGGCGGACGCTACACTCTGGCGCAGTACAGCCAGCACAAAGATTTGCTAGCCAGCCACCTCCCCTGGCTGCAGCAACGGCCGCTGTTCTGGGAAAGTGACGCTGTCTTCGTCAGCCACGCCGGCCTGGCCGACACACCCAACCCGCTCGACGAAGACAATCCGGACGGTATTCTGTGGCGGCGCGGACCGCTGCGCAACATTGGCAAGCTTCAGGTTATCGGCCACACACCCACCGACGGCAGCCCCGATTTTGACCCGATTCACTACGTGCTTAATATTGACACCGGTGCCGTGTATGGCCAGGCCCTGACTGGGGTTAAAATTAAGGCCAATGGCGACGTGCTCCGGGTGATTTCCGTGCCTACTAATCCTCTCGACAGTGACCGAGTCTGAGTTGAATCCCGCCCCCATTCCTTCAGCAGAAGCAGCCCGGCATCATTTGAGCCAAGCCGACCCGGTGCTGGCTGCGCTTATTGCCCGGGGCCGCACCATCGAGCCCCGGCCCCACGAAGATTTGTACCTGGCTCTGCTGAAGGCTATTGTCAGCCAGCAGATTTCAACCAAGGCCGCGGCGGCCATCTGGAAAAAGGTGCAGGCCCTGTTTCCGCCCGACGGCTACCCCGAGCCTGCCGCCCTGCTCCTGCTCAGCGACGAAGAGCTGCGGGCGGCCGGCATTTCGCGCCAGAAAGCGGGGTATTTGCGCGCCATAGCCGACTTTGCCCAGCAAGACCAACTCGACCACGCCCACCTCAGCCAGCTCGACGCCGACGCCTTCACCCAGCACCTGACCCAGATAAAGGGCGTCGGCCGCTGGACGGCTCAGATGCTGCAAATGTTTGCCCTGGACCAGCCCGACGTGTTTCCCGAAGGAGATTTGGGCATTCAGAACGCCATGCGCAAGCACTACGGCCTCCAGGAAACCGGCCGGGCTCTGCTGCGCCGCATGACCGAACTGGCCGAGCCCTGGCGGCCTTACCGCACGCTGGCCAGCAAGTATTTGTGGCAGTCGTTGGACAATACGCCCGACGCGGAGTAGCCTACCGCATGTCAGAATCCGAATCGGGGTTGTTTTCGGCGGCCCGTTTCTGGTCGAAGTACGTGACGACCATTGTCACGAAGATGGCCACAAAAGGCACACACAACCCGAACAGCATCCAGCGCCACAAAGAACGGTTGTTCATGTGGGCAATGTAGCCCGTAATCAGGGCCGAGGGCAGGCACACGAAGACCAGCAAAAAAATGTAATCAATCAAAACGGGGGTGCTTAAAATGGGGTAAACCGTTAGCGGTATTTCTCCGGAATCTGGGCTAGCTGGGCTTCCAGGTCCCAGTCAGCGGGTTTGAGGTTGGCGTAAAACCAGGCCGCATCATCGGCCAGCCACTGCTGCCGGAAGCCGCGGCTGCTCAGCACCGAGTAGTCATCAACACCGAACTGGGCACCACAGCACTCACAGGTGCCATAATCGGGCGTGTCATCATTCGGTCCCCAGGGCGACACGTCGTAATCGAGGCCGCAGACGCGGCAGTACCAGAGCGCCATTACCGGACCTTGCCCCGCTTCACGAGGTAGGCGTACAGCACCTTGTCGAACGGCTCCCGGATGTCGACCGGCACGAAATCAATACGGTACTGCCCGCAGCGCAGGGCCAGTTCCTGCTCGTAGTGCTGCATGGCGGCGCGGTACTGCTCCCGCACCTGGGCCGGCTGTAGCTTCACCTGCTCCCCGGTTTCGACATCCTCGAACAGGTAAGGCCGCTCAGCAAAAGCAAATTCGGCTTCCGTAGTCCGGTCCATGATGTGGAACAGCAGTACCTCGTGCTGGGCGTGCCGCAGGTGCTGCAGGGCGGCCAGGCTGGCCGTTTGCTCCTCGGGGTTGCGGCCCAGCATGTCGGAAAACAACACCACCAATGAGCGTTTGGGAATCTGCTGGGCAATCTGGTGAATCACGCCCGATACGTCGGTGGCCCGGCGCTGGGTAGCGGGGCGCTCCAGCAGCTGCTGGAGCGTGAGCAGCAGGGTGTGGCGGTGAGACGAGGTGGAGCGCACCGGCGTCTGGAGCTCAATCTGGTCGGCAAATGTGACGAGGCCTACTGCGTCGCGCTGCTTTTGCAACAGTGTGGTGAGGGCGGCGGTGCAGAGCACGGCAAAGCGTAGTTTGTCATGGCTCGGGGCCGGGTAGTACATGCTCGGGCTCACGTCGAGCAGGATGTGACAGCGCAGGTTGGTTTCTTCCTCGTAGCGCTTCACAAACAGCTTATCGGTGCGGGCCAGCACCTTCCAGTCGATGTGGCGGGTACTTTCGCCGGGGTTGTAGAGGCGGTGCTCCGAAAACTCCACCGAAAAGCCGTGGTAGGGCGACTGGTGCAGGCCGGTAATAAAGCCCTCCACGAGCTGCCGGGCCAGAAATTCCAGGTTCTCAAACGAGCGGACAGCAGCCAGATCAAGCGGTTGGGACATCGGGGAAGTAATGAGATGGTGAAATAGTAAACCGGACTCGGCTACTGCAATACATTGTTTGGGCCGGATATAATCCAGCTTTTAGTAATTGCAATAGTATTTCCCGCCCTCGTCCAAAAAAACCGTCTGCAAACGCGGAAAGCCCTAAAACAAAGATACCCGGCATTTTGTGGAAAAAAGTTGACCTCAATATTTTTATATACGGCTGGAACACTTTACTTTGGATGGCAATTCAATCATCTTGGAATAAATCAACCTATTTGAAGGCACCGTGGAAGACCGTCACGATCAGGAAGAAATCTACTCCCAACGCATTAAAGCTGGCAAACGCACGTACTTTTTCGATGTAAAAGCAACGCGCGGTCAGGACTACTACCTCACTATCACCGAAAGCAAGCGCAAGCTGCGGGATGATGACACGTTTTCCTACGAGAAACACAAAATCTTCCTCTACAAAGAAGACTTTGCCAAGTTTGTCGATGCCCTGCAGGACGCCGTGGACTACGTGCGTGAAGAGCTGCTCACCGAAGAGGAAGTAGCCGAACTCGACCGACCCCGCCCCGCCTACGACAACTACGAAGGCGACAACGGCTTCAACCCCAACCGCTCCGACGACAACTACTAGCCCCGAAGCTTAGCGAAACACTGCTTTACTATTCATTTGTATTCAGCCCTTCGCGCGGCGCGCTTTGACTTACTTGGTCGAAGCGCGCCGTTTTTTGTGAGCTATACCAAGTATTCTTGTCATCCTGAGGTGCAGCCCAAGGCCCTTCCTCGCCTAGCCCACCACCAGTAGTTCCAACGTGACCAAGCCCTGTTACCGGCACAGCGAATAGCTTTTCACCTTGAATGAACCGCAGAGGTATAGGTGAGGAAGATACTTAGCTCTGCTCAGGATGAGAGATGAAGAAGTTAGCATTGCACGCGAGATGTCTCCCGCTGGTCGATATGACGTTTGGTTCTCCAGCCAACGACAGCCGAGCGAGATACCTCGGCAAGCTCGGAATGCGTTCTACTTGGCGCTCGGCACGCGGCCTTCACTTCCACCAAGGATTCCTTGAAAAACAGCCGTACCTTTGCCCCTCGAATTGCGCCCACCAGGGTGTAGCTCACTATTTCACCAACTCACCATTTCACTATTATGGGTCTCCGCTGCGGAATCGTCGGCTTGCCGAACGTGGGTAAGTCCACGCTGTTCAACGCCCTTTCGAACGCCAAGGCCGAATCGGCCAACTATCCTTTCTGCACCATCGAGCCCAACGTGGGCGTGATTACCGTGCCCGACGAGCGGCTCCAGATTCTGGAGGCGCTGGTGAACCCCAAGCGCGTGCTGCCCACCATTATCGAGTTTGTGGACATTGCCGGCCTGGTAAAAGGTGCTTCCAAGGGCGAAGGTCTGGGCAATAAATTCCTGGCCAACATCCGCGAGGTCGACGCCATTATTCACGTGGTGCGCTGCTTCGAAGATCCCAACATCGTGCACGTCGCCGGCGGCGTTGACCCCGTGTTCGACAAGGACGTGATTGACACCGAGTTGCAGCTCAAGGACCTGGAAAGCATCGACAAGAAGCTGCAGAAGTCGGAGCGCTCGGCCAAGGCCGGCGACGCGGCCGCTAAGAAAGAAGTGGCCGTGTTGCAGCGCTTCAAAGCCGCTCTGGAAGCCGGGCAGAACGCCCGCGCCGTGCAGGCCGACGAAGTAGAACTTGAAGCCGTAGCCGATTTGCAGCTGCTCACCATTAAGCCCGTGATTTACGTGGCCAACGTGGACGAGGCCAGCATTGCCACCGATGGCAACAAGCACGTAGCCGCCCTGCGCGAGCATGTGAAGGCCGAGGGAGCCCAGGTGGTGCTGGTATCAGCCGCCATTGAGGAGCAGATTGCCGACATGGAAGACCCCGAGGAAAAGGAAATGTTCCTGGCCGAATATGGTCTGACCGAGTCGGGCCTGAACAAGCTGATTCGCGCTTCTTACGAACTGCTGAACCTGATTACCTATTTCACCGCCGGTGTGCAGGAAGTACGGGCCTGGACCATTCACCGCGGCGACAAAGCTCCGCAGGCCGCCGGCGTTATCCATTCCGACTTCGAAAAAGGCTTCATCCGCGCCGAGGTTATCAAGCTGGCCGATTACCAGGAGTACAAGACCGAGGTAAAAATCAAGGAAGCCGGCAAAATGGCCGTGGAAGGCAAGGACTACGTGGTGCAAGACGGCGACATCATGCACTTCCGTTTCAACGTCTAGATAGTTACTTAGAACGACATGTCTCGCTAGGGCTCGACATGTCGTTCTTTTTCTATTCTCTGAACTGAAGAACTGATGGACGTAAAAGACAGCAACGGCAACCTGCTTGCCGAGGGCGACTCGGTGACGCTGATTAAGGATTTGAAGGTGAAAGGCTCGTCGCTGACGCTAAAGCGCGGCACGGTGGTGAAGAATATTCGTCTGACCAACAGCCCCGCCGAAATCGAGGGCCGCGCCGGCGGCTCGACGATGGTGCTCAAAACCGAGTTTCTGAAAAAGGCTTAGACTGACCTGGCTCTGGCTATAGAACGCATAAAACGAGAAACGCCCCGACCAATTCTGGCCGGGGCGTTTTTTGTACACTGCAAGCCCGGCTTTTCAGCTCACTTCAGGGCAAAAGCGGCCTGGGTGTTGTCTTCCGGCTTGCGGTCGATGAGCAGGTTGTCCGGGTCGATGATGGCTTTCGCAGGGGCGGCAGCTACAGTGAAGCGCACTACTTTGCGAGAGTTGGTAACTAGCAGCCGCTGGCGAGTCAGCACCTTGTCCTCGGCGCCGTACAGAGCCAGGTCGATGTAGTCGTGCAGCGGGGCCTCGGTTTCCTTGCCCAACTCGTCGGCGTAGCGCTTGTGGGCCTCCACCTGCACCGTGACCTGGTAGTGGCCATCGGGCAGGCGCTGGTAAGCCACTTCCCGCACCTGGTTGTCGTAGAGGGTGATGCGCTTGAGCTGGTCGGTGACTAGGTACTGCAGCGAATCGGGGGTGGCCCGCAGGATGTAGCCGTAGAGGTCGTCGGAGGTGGGGTACGGGGCGGGACGGTTTTGGTAATCCCGGATAAACTGGCCGAGGGCACCGTGGAGGCGTTTTTCGCCCAGGTAATTTCGCAACGAGTACAAAGCCAGGGAGCCTTTGGCGTAGTGGATATGGGGCTGGTCTTCGTTGGTGAGCAAAGGCAGCTCCCGCACCTTTTCACTAGCCCGGCCTCGCAGGTAGTAGTCAAGGGCGTAGCGGCGCAGTTTCAGCACCCGTTTGGGGCCGTAGTGGCGCTCCAGCATCAGCGTCGACAGGTATTCCGACACCGATTCCGACATGAACGTAGCGCCTTGCACGGCCGCGCCGGTTACTTGGTGCCCCCACCACTGGTGAGCCATTTCGTGAGCCACTACCCGGTAAGTGCGGTCCACGTCGTGGTCGTCGGGGCTGGTTTGGGCAATGAAGCCGAGGCCTTCCGAGTAAGGCATGGTGCCGGGGAATGCCTGGGCAAACTTCTGGTAGCGGGGAAACTCGATGATGCGGGCCTGCTGCTGCGGATAGGCTCCGAACTGCTCGCCGTAATAAGCCAGCGAGGCGCGCATGGAGCGCATCATCCGGTCCAGGTTGTAGGGGTGGGCGGGGTGGTAGTAGATTTCCAGGTCGACACCGTTCTGCCGCTCGCGCCGCACCTTGTAGCGGGCCGAGGTAATGGAATAGAAGTTAATTATTGGCGCAGCCGGGCGGTAGTGAAAATAGCGGCGGCCGTTTTGCTGCCACTCCTTCAGCAAGGCACCCGGGGCCACGGCAATCTGGTCGGGGCTGGTGCTAACCGTGGCCTGGAAGCGCAGCCGGTCGGCATCGGTGGAGATGTAGGTATTGGCGTAGGCAGCCGAATCGGACTGCGGGGCCATGCGGGGCCGCTCGGGCAGGTCGAACTTGGCGCGGTCGGTAGCGTCTTCCAGTTCCAGGTTGCGGCTGTAACCGATGAAGGGCGCTAGGTCGAAGTTGTTGAGGAAGGTGCCGTTGCCGTTAATCAGGGGCCGGGAAACCTTGTTTTCGAAGCCCCGGGCTTGGTACTGGGCCGAGTAGCCGAGCACCAGCGAGTCGCCGGGCGCTAGGGCGGGCTGCAGCACGAAGCTGCTAAAGTGCAGGCGCTGGTCGTTGAGTACGGACCGGCCGCCGGGAATGTTGAATTTGAAGTCTTCCAGGTAGCTGCCGTACGAGAGGCGCAGGGTATCGAGCGGCCGCCCCGTTTTGTTGGTGAGCGTGAGTTGGCCCCGCACCTGAGCGGCCCGGGCCTTGGGCGTGAGGTCGACCTGCAAATTTACGGCCGTCACGCGGGGCTGCGGGGCGTGTTCGTAGCGCTTGTAGCGCTTTTCGTAGTCGGCCTGCAAGCCCTGATCTTCGGCTTTGGTGGTATAGTCGTTGCGCACCTCGATGTTGTAGTAAATCCAGGCCCCCAGGCCGAGCCAGCTTAGCAGGCCCGTGGCAGCCACCGCCCGCAGCGTGGGCGTAAACGACTGCCGCAATTGAGTGGCACTGAACGTGCCGCCTACGGCCCGGCCCCGCACCCACAGCCCTGCTGTGAGGGCCACCAGCAGCACGCTGAAGGCCGTCCAGTACAGCTTAAACCAGACGATGCTCTCCGTAAAAGGCCCGAAACCGTTCATGTCGGAGTAGGTGAAGGCGGGCGTATCGGCGAAACGCAGCAGGTTATTGTTCCAGTCGAGGGCCGCGCCGCTGATGGCCTGCAGCAAGATAATGGCCACCGTCAGACCATAAGCCAGGAATTTATTGCGCAGCAGCACGTGCAGAAACACCGTTCCTATGGCCACCATCACGTAGCGGGTAAACTCGATGCCGAACACGGCCTGTCCATACAAGCTCCACTCGAAGTTGGTATAGCCTTGCAGGGCCTGGGCCGCCACGCACACTAGCACGCCCATACTCGTCAGGAAGGCGGCAATGAAGACCAGGGTCAGCATCTTGGCCGTGTAGGGCACCCACGACGGACGGGGCGAAGCATCCAGGATACCGTCGAGGCGGGCATCCTGCTCTTTCCATACCAGCGTACCGCCGTAGTAGACCAGCACGGCAATGACAAACAATCCGTAGGTGCCATTAATCAGGTCGAGCATGGTGTAGGTCACCGGGAAGAAGTGCCCTCCCTCCCGCTCCGAGGCCGTGGCCGCAATGCTGAGCAGGTTGAGCATGCCCAGGCCGAGCAGAATCCAGAACGGTACGCTTTTCAGAATGCCCAGCAAATCGAGGCGGGCCTGCTGCACCAGCTGCACCAGGGCGGCACTCCGGTCGTGACGGGGCTGTACCTGGGGCCGGGGCGTGGGAGCTGCTGCGCGCACCGGGGCCGGAGCGTCGGAGAGGCGTTGCTTTTTGACTTTGCCGGTGGAGGTAGTGAAGGAAAATACCCCGTGGGTCAGGCCTATCAGGAGGCCGGCAATGCCCAGCCACACCAGGCGGTTGGTAAGCAGCGGGCCGGCGAAGTCCAGCACGGCGTTGTTTTTCTCCGAGACGGTCCAGTACTTGGTCAGGGAATGGAGCGTGCGCAGACCGAACGGGTCGAGCAGCAGCACGCTAGTCGGCGTATCCAGGTTAGGCGTCAGCAAACCCACCAGCAAAAAGCCCACCATCAGGCCCAGGGTGGCAATAAAGGCGTAAACCGTGTTTCGGGTCAGGACCGTGAGGCAGTAAATAATGGCCCCGGCCAGCACCACGTTGGGCACGATGAAAAGGCCCACTGCCTGTAGGTAAGGAGTCAGCTGAAACGCCCCGACCCTGGCCGGCTCATTGAGCGGAGTACCCAGCACAATGGCCAGCAGCACACCCAGCAAGGCCAGCACCGCTACCAGCACCCCGCCGGCAAAGCGGCCCCAGAGGTAGCCGGCTTTTTCCAGGGGCGCGGCATATAGCACCTGGGCGTAGCCCGAGCCCGAGTCGCGGGTGGCAGTGCTGGCCATGATGGCCGTGATGAACAACAGGCAGAGCATGGTCATGGCCCCGGCCCGGCTCAGGATGGCATAAGGCGCGTTGACGTGCAGGTTGCGCAGGTCCTGGCCCATTTGCAGGCTAGGCCAGAGCATGGCCAGAAACGTCAGGCCGAAGGTGACGGCCAGGAAAATATACGTAAGCGGCTGCTTGCGCCAAGTAGCCAGCTCAAAGCGAAGAAAGGCAGTAAACATGGCGGCGAGCTTAGGCGTGGAGAAGAGTTGACTGCACGGCTTTCCCCTGAATAGCAGAGAAAAACACGTCTTCCAGGCTGGGTTCCACGGCCTGGAACCCGGCCGGCTCCAGATCCTCGCCCTCCACGTGCAGCAGGGGCTGCCCGGCCAGCAGCTTGGTCGAAATCACGCTGTACTGCTGCTGGTACTCGGCCAGCTCGGCCTTCTCGATGGTCCGCTCCCAGATGCGGCCTTTGAGCTCGTGCATGGCGGCCTGGGGCTGGCCGGCGTAGAGCACCCGGCCCTGGTTGATAATGGCCATGTTGCGGCACAGCTCCCGCACGTCGTCCACGATGTGGGTACTCAGGATGACGATGATGTTCTCCCCGATTTCGCTCAGTAGGTTGTAAAACCGGTTCCGCTCCCCCGGGTCGAGGCCGGCCGTGGGCTCATCGACGATAATGAGCAGGGGCTGACCAATCAGGGCCTGGGCAATGCCGAAGCGCTGCTTCATGCCGCCCGAAAAGGTGCTGATGCTGCGCTTGCGTACTTCGTAGAGGTTGGTTTGCTCCAGCAGGGCCTTTACCGTTTCGCGCCGCTCACTGCGGTTCACGATGCCTTTGACGACGGCCATATGGTCGAGCAAATCCTCGGCCGACACGCGCGGGTAGACCCCAAACTCCTGGGGCAGGTAGCCCAATACCCGGCGCAAAGCCATTTTGTCGTGCAGGGCGTCGATGGCGTCGAGGTGGATACTGCCGCTGTCGGGTTCCTGCAGGGTGGCAATGGTGCGCATCAGGGAGCTTTTGCCGGCACCGTTGGGGCCGAGCAGGCCGAACATACCCTGCGGAATGGTCAGGCTCACATTGTCGAGGGCCTTGACCCCGTTGGGGTAGGTTTTCGACAGGTTTTTGATGATTAGGTCCATGCTTGAAAGGAGTTTAGGAGCGGTGTCGTGGCACCTGCCACGCGGTTTTATGGACCAAACATGCACTGCTTCACCCGCCTCGGCAACACAGAATGAGTAAGTGGTAGCCGCCGGCAGGAATCCGGCAGGGTTGGCTTAGGCTTCCCCACCCCGCCCCTAGCTACTGCCCGACGACCAATGGGTTTCCCCTTCAGCGCAGTGCGAGACAGCACCGACGATGCATCAAAAGATGTGGTAGAAAACAAAGTATCTCATGGTTACATTGAACGAGGCGTGCGCAACCATGGCCCCCACGATGGACCCACTCCTGACCTGGCCAAGCGAGAAAAGCAGGCAGCTGACAAAGAGCGAAACGACCCACAACACACTCGGCCACAACAGAAATGCCAGCCCTGACCTGAATACACGAGGCCATGCAGCACTAGCCCAAACCGCACCACGCTGAAAATAACCAGCAACCAGCCGCCGGTTTTGGCGTCCAATTGTAACCGGTGGCCGACAAATTTCTTGAAATGCGGGGTAGTCGCAACGAGTACGGGTGGCATCATACGGCAAGCGGTAAGTTGAATGGGTAAACCAGGCCCTCTTCCGCCGGGGCAGCTGTAGCGGGCAGCCGGCTCAGACCTGGAACCGCTTCATCAGCTCGTCCTTCTTGCGGCGCGAAACTTCGATAATGGAGTCGTCGGTGAGCTGCACGTAGCCCCCGCTGCCTTTGATGTAGCGCTTCACGTGGGCCGCGTTGACGAGGTGGGACTGGTGGACGCGGATAAAGCCGTAGTCGGCGAACAGCTCCTCGTATTCCTTGAGCGTGCGGCTGACCAGGATTTTCTCTTTGCCTTCGAGCACAAACAGCGTATAGTTGTCATCGGACTGGCAGCGCACCACATGGGCCACTTCCACCACTTCGAAGCCCTGCATGGTGGGCAATACGACCTTGCCAGCCAGGCCGGTCCGCTCGCGCAGGTTGTCGTAGAGCGTGTGGAGCTGAGAGGCTACCGGGGCTTTTTGCCGCTGAGTTTTGGCCACGGCTTCGCGCAAATCGGCCACGCCCACGGGCTTAAGCAGGTAGTCGAGGGCGCAGAACTTGATGGCGCGCAGCGCGTACCGGTCGTGGGCGGTGGTGAAGATGATGTCGAAGGAGGCGCGACCCAGCATGTCGAGCAAATCGAAGCCCGAGCCCAGGGGCATCTCCACGTCCAGAAACAGCAAATCGGGCGTTTCCCGGCGCAGCAGCTGCAAGCCTTCCTCGGCCGAAGCCGCCTCCCCGATGATGGTTACCTCGGGGCAATAATGCTCTAACAAGGCGCGCAGGGCTTCGCGGGTATTGGTTTCGTCGTCGATAAGAATAGTGCGGGTCACGGGCGTCGGTAGTTCGATATGCAGCAGAGTAGACAGCAAGGTAAGGTAGACTCGCGCGGAATGCCAATAGAAGCAAAACCGGTCGTGTCAACTATTCCGCGCCTCAAGCAGAATGGTCGACATGACGCTCCGAATTTTATGGAATAGGCTTCTACTCAAGCGTGCAGCCGCGGAATGCGCACGACTACGCGGGTGCCCTGGGTTGTACTGCCCGGGCTGCCCAGGTCGGTAATGTCGATGGTAATAGGCAAGCGGGCCTGCCGATTGAGCAGGGCCACGCGCTCCTGCACGATGGCCATACCGCGGGACGGGTAGCCGGCGTGCGTACCGCTCTGCCCCGCGGCCCGCTGCCGGCCAATGCCATTATCCTCCACCACGGCTACCAGATACTCTGCCTCTCCGCTGATGCGCACCATCACGCGGCCCTGTCCAGTGTGGTGAGCCAGCCCGTGCCACACGGCATTTTCGACGAAAGGGTGCAGCAGCATGGCCGGAATTTCCTCGTCCAGCAGGGCATCGTCGGCTTGCACGTCGGAGGCAAACTGCTGCTCGAAGCGCAGGGCTTCCAGCTCCAGGTAGGTGCGTAGCAGGTTCAATTCGGTGCGCACCGTCAGCAGGGGCTGGCGCGACTGTTCCAGAATCAGCCGCATCAGGCCGCCGAAGCGGGTGAGGTAGTGCTGGGCAGCCTCCGCCTCGTGGCGCAGAATATACTTCTGAATGGACTGCAGGGAGTTGAAGATGAAGTGCGGGCTCATCTGCGCCAACAGCGCCTGCTGCTCGGTTTGGGCCAGGCGGAGCGCCACGTGCTGCCCCTGCCGACTGCGGCGCCGGCTCCACACCACGCCGCCCAGCAGCAATACCCCGGCCGCTACCCCACCCAGCCACTGCCACCCAAAGGACTGCTCTTTGGGCAGGTGCCGAATGCCTTGGCTGGTCACGAACACCCAGTTGTGCGCATCTTCCCCAATAAACTGCACCTCTAGCCCCCGTAGCTCGGCTACGGGCTCGAAATGCCGGTCTTCGTAGCGCACGGCCCCGGCCCGGGTGCCAATCCAGAGCGGACCTTCAAGTGCTTGGTAGAGGGCATTTATCTGCTTGCTGGGCAACCCCTCCTGAAAGGTAATTTCCCGAAAGCCACTGCCCTCGTACACCAGCAGCCCTTCCCGGGTGCCAATCCACACCTGCCCGGCAGCGTCCTGAGCCAGAGCCGTGATGGTGTCGTTGCTCAAGCCGTTGCGGATCGTGAAATAAGTACTGCGCTGGGCTTCCAGTAGCCGTAGGCCGGGCACCACAGCTTCCCACAACCGGCCCTGCTGGTCAACCAGGCGAACTGGGTGGTCCGTCGTTGGTCCTGGCGCCTGCGCTACCGCCACCGGTGGTGGTAGCAGAACCAAACCTAGCGAGGCATAAAGTAGCAGCTGGCGAAGCCTGGGCAGCGGCCTTTCCTGGGTTGTAGCACTCACAGTAGACTGAGAAAACGGGGTAGTTTCGGGGGGCCTCATCGGGGCCGCAAGGTGTCAATTTTATTTCAGGCGGTGGTAATTCAGAATAAGCTCTGGGCTGTTTGGGCAAACTTTGCCCGGCCCACCTACCTACTTCTGCTGTTCATATCCCGAAGCGCAAAAGCTCCGCCGGAACCTCGTCCGGCGGAGCTTTTGCACTTGAATCAAGATGTATTTACTTCCCGACCACCTTAAACAGGGTCCCGGCGGGCAGCTTCGTGGTGAGCTGCATGCCGTTCAGGATAGCCATATCCTCGCGGCGCGAAGTCGGAATACCGTTGGCAGCCAACGCCGCGCCGAGCGTCGTCGCCGTTTTCACCGTTTTGATGCGGATTTTCTCGGGCTGGCGGTTCAGCTTGCTGGCATCGGTGAGGCGGCTGAAGCCCTGGGCAACGCTGCTAAACGTGCCGGAATACGTGCCGAAAGCCGAGGGCGAAGTCAAGCCGATGAGGGCGAAGATGCTCTGGCCGTCCTGAATCAGGTAGGTGAGCGTGCGGGCCGTAACGCCCTGCTGCCCGCTCTGGTCCTGCCCTACCTGGTCGGCCTGAATGGCCACGGCGGGGAAGCCGTTGATGGTGGTGCGGCTGGCCTGGGCCGACTGCAGCTTGAGTTGGGTAACCAACGCCTCAGCGGCGGCATCGAGGGAATTGCCGGGGGCGGGTAGCAGCGCAATTAGGGCTTTGCCGTTGGGCTCGGCCATCTGAAACTGCTCGGGTGAGTTCTGGGTTTTCCAGCCCGAGGGCACCGGGAAGCGGAATTTCAGGTCGGGATGGTAGAACACGCCCCCTTCCACGAAGCCCTGGCGCGGGTCTTCGCCGAAGGGCAGCCCCTCGATGGAGCGCAGGTAAGAGTCGCGGTTTACGGCCAGCTTGGCCGAGCCGGTTTGCTGCTTGGCCTGGGCAGCCAGCCCTTTCACGCGGGTGTAGCGGTCGGCGGAGTTGGGGTGAGTCGAGAGGAAGGTGGGAATGCCGCCGGCTCCGCTCTGGGCCTCGGTGCGCTGCAGGGTCTGGAAGAAGTCGGCCATGTTCGCCGCGTCGTAGCCGATTTTGGTGGAGTATTTCACCCCCAGCACGTCGGCCTCATTCTCGGCGTCGCGGCCATACTTAAGCAAACCCAGGCCCACTACCTGCGACAAAGGCTGGGCAAAGCGCCCCACCAGGCCCGGCGACACCACCGAACCCACACCCAGCAGAATACTGCTGATGGTGCTGCGGGTTTGCTGTTTCTGGCCGTGGCGGGCCGTGATGTGGCCCAGCTCGTGGCCTAGCACGCCGGCAAACTGCGCCTCGTTGTTGAAGTACGCCATAATGCCGCGGGTGAAATACACGTGGCCGTCGGGCGTGGCAAAGGCGTTAATCACCGGCGAATCGACGATGGTGAAGCCGTAGTCGCCGGGCCGGTCGGATACTTTGTTCATCTGCTGGCCCTTGGTATCGATGAGCTTTTGCAGCGTGGCATTGCTGTAGAGGCCAAACTGAGCCAGCACGGCCGGGTCGGGCTTAGGCCCTTGCAAGGGAGCCAGGTAGTAGCTAAAAGGCTTTTCGGTGGGAGCCGAGGTAGTGGAGCTGCTCAGGGGCAGCAGGGCCAGCAGTAAAGCGCCGGTGGAAAGGCCGCGCAACAGGGAAGGTTTCATATAGGTAGAGAAGCGGCCCGAAGCCGCGTGGAGTGGGGAAGGATGAGCTTGCAACGGCCCGCCCGCGGGCAGGGTTGCAAGCCGGGTGAACCGTCACCCTGACCGCCGCAAAATGGGTGGTTAGGAGCAGTAAGCCAAAAAACTTGCCAAGCTGCTTTATACTGCGCGTCATGGCGAGCCCCGCCAGACATCCCGGGTGCAATGCTATAGGAGTAGTACGCCAGCATCAGCCCGCCAAATTTCTCGACTTCGCTCCAACTGACGTTCTGGTAAAGCCTATCCGAACTACTTGCCCACCACTTTGATCAACGAACCGGCGTTTACCTGCTCGTTGAGCTGCATGCCGTTGAGAATGGCCATTTCCTCCAGGCGGTTTTCGGGCACGCCGTTGGTTTTCAGGGCCTGGCTCAGGGAGCTGCGCAGCTTCAGGGTTTTGACGCGCACGTGCTCGGGCTGCCGGTTGAGCTTGTCGGGGTCGGTGAGACGGGCAAAGCCTTCCATGGTGCTGCTGAACGTGGGCTGGTAGGCCGGAAAGTCAGCTGGAGCGGCGGCCCCAAGCAGGGCGTAGATGGTTTTGCCGTCCTGAATCAGGTAGACCTGGGCACGGATGCCGGCTACCGATTGGCCGGTCTGGGGGTCCTGCTGCACCTGGTCGGCCACGAAGGCCAGGGCCGGAAAGCTGTTGACCGTCGTGCGGCGCGAGTCGGTGGGCTGGAGGCTAAACTGCTTGACCAGGGCCTGGGCGGCTTCGTCGAGGGAGGCGCCCGGGGCTAGGGCCAGCATCATCAGGGCCTTGCCGGCGGGGTCGGCCATCTGAAACTGCTGGGGCGTATTCTGGTGCTTCCAGCCCGTAGGCACAGGAAAGCGAAACTTGAGCTCGGGGTGGTAAAAGGCGTTGTTTTCCACGAAGCCCTGGCGCGGGTCCTCCCCGTACACAATACCATCAATCATGCGCAGGTACTGGTCCCGGTTGACTTTCAGGTTCGTAGGGTTGCCGTTCTGCTGCTTCCACTGGTCAGCCAGCTGATGCACGCGGTTGTAGCGGTCGGCCGGGTTGGGGTGGGTCGAGAGGAAGTCGGGTACGGCTTCGGTCTGGCTTTTCTCCTGTTCCCGTTGCAGGGTCTGGAAGAAGTCGGCCATCAGGGAAGCGTCGTAGCCAATTTTGCTGGAGTACTGCACGCCCAGCTCATCGGACTGGCTTTCGTCGTCGCGCCCGAACTTGAGGAAGAGCAGCTGCATACCCTGGGCGGCCTGTTCGCCAAACTGCGCCAACCGGGGCGAGGCAATCATGGCTCCCATCAGGCCCACCTGCCCGATAATGGCGTTGGTTTGCTGCTTGGCCGAGTGCCGGGCCGTCACGTGGCCGATTTCGTGGCCCAGCACGCCGGCAAACTGCGCCTCGTTGTTGAAGTGGGCCATAATGCCGCGGGTGAAATACACGTAGCCGCCGGGCACAGCAAAGGCGTTGATAACCGGCGAGTCGACGACGCGGAAGGTGTAGGTCAGCTCGGGCCGGTGGGAAATGGCGCCCATGGCCTTGCCCTTCTCGTTGATGAAGTTCTGGAGCTTCTGGTCGGGGTAGATGCCAAACTGGGCTGCCACGGCCGGGTCGGATTGCTGGCCCATGGCCAATTCCTGGCCTTTGGAAACGAGCATCACCTCCTTTTTACCAGTGACGGGGTTAACAGAGCAGGCCGAAGCCAGGAACAGCATGGTTGCAAGCGGCAGGGTGGGTTTCATAGGCAGGGAGAGAGTAGATCAACGGGAAGGTGTTCCTGCAACGCCAGCGTCGTGGTTTGGTTACAGCCCAGCTTGGGTGGGGCCGAATATAGCTGTAGGCCTATAAATAACCGTCTTTGGGTGCCCTTGGCTAAGCCACACCCGGTGTCTAGATAACCCACCCTACTACCGATTCAGAGCTGATAATACGGAAAGCGCTATGTTTACCTGGTCCGGCGCTGCTTTGCCGACCCGCACTGCCTTCTTACCCACCTATTCTATGATAGACAAAATACTGGCGGCCCTGCGGGGTGCCGGGTTATTGTCGGCCGAGCAGGCCGATGGTATTGCCACCTACGAGCGGGAAAAGCCCTTTTCGTTGTATTACGAGTTGCGCACGTTGCTCTCGTTGGGCGTCACGCTACTGAGCACCGGGCTGGGCCTGCTCATTTACAAGAACATCGATACGCTGGGGCACGGCGTGATTGTGGCGCTCATTGCCCTGCTTTCGGCGGCGGGCTTCACGTATGCGTACCGGCAACGGCAGCCGTTTTCCTGGCAAGCCAACCCCAAGCCCTCCAACAGCGCCGACTACGCCCTGCTGCTAGCCTGCCTGACGCTGCTTACCCTGGTGGGCTACCTGCAATACCAGTACGGCATCTTTGGGCAGCGCTACGGCCTGCTGGTGCTCCTGCCCACGCTGGTGTTCTTCTATTGCGCTTACCGATTTGACCACCGCGGGGTGTTATCCATGGCCCTGACCGGGCTGGCGGCCTGGGTGGGCGTGTCCATAGCCCCGGCTTCGGTCTTTACCCAGAACAACTATTCCCTGCCCCACCTCGACGCGGTAGCCATTGGGCTAGGCTTGTTGCTGGCCAGCGCGGGCCTGGCCGCGGAGTATCTGGACCGGAAAAAGCACTTTGGCTACACTTACATGCTGCTGGGCAGCAATCTGGCCCTGGTAGCCCTGCTGACCGCCATGTTTCGGGGCAGCTACGAGGCGGCGAGCTTCCTGCCGCCCGTGCTGGCCGCCCTGCTCATTATCGGGCTCAGTGCGGCCCTATATTGGTACGCCCGCCGCACGCATTCTTACGTGTTTGTGCTGCTGGGGGCCCTGTATGGCTACATTGCCGTGACCTACCTCTACTTCCGGTTCTCCGATTTGATCCGGGATTTTGAACTGACGGGCTTCCTGTACTTTCCGGCCTCGACGGTGGCCGTGATATTGCTGCTGTTGAATCTGAAAAAAATTGTGGGAAGCCATGAGCAAAAAGGCCTATAACGAGGAGTGGGTTTTCAACCGGGAGGTGCAGGACACGGCCCGGCGCTGGGGCAAAAGCAAGTTGCTACTTCCCGAGCAGGTCAGGGCCATTGGGGCAGCGTTTCCCAGTGAGTTTTACCAGCCCCACCTCTTCGTCCGCATTGCCTTATTCATCTTCACCTGTATTGCCAATACCACGGCAGCCGGGCTGGTGTTTCTGGCCGTTATGGGCGTGGGCGAATACCGAAGCGGCTCGGAGGAAGTACGCATTTTGCTGGGCTGCCTACTTTGCGGCGGTGGCTCCTTGCTGCTGCTCGAGCTGCTGATTTCCTCCAATCACCTCTTTCGCTCCGGCGTCGACAATGCCTTGCTGTACCTGAGCGTGGGTTACTTCGCGGTAGCCGTGGCTATCAGCTACAGCCTGCTGATGCCCCACTCCGTTGACCTCGACGACTTGCAGGAGCTCGGGCTGCTCTGGCCCCTGCTGGCCCTACTGGCCGTGGTGATGCTCACGGCCATCATCCGCTACGCCGATCCGCTGGCCGCTGCCCTCACGCTGCTGCTTTACCTGGGCATCGTGGGCGCGGTGGTGCTGCGGCTGCCGCTGGGCAAGGCCCTATTGCCCTTTGCCCTGATGCTGGCCTGCGCCGGCAGCTACTGGCTGGTGCAGCAGCTTACTCGCCGCTCCGACTACCTCTACTACCGCCCGGCCGTGCGCACGGTAAAAGCCCTGACGCTGGCCTGCTTTTATCTGGCCGGCAATTACCTGGTGGTGCGCGAGGCCAATGCCCTGCTCCACGACCTGCTAGTATCGGAGCAAATACGCTTTGCCCCCCTGTTTTACCTGTTTACGGTGGGTATCCCGCTGCTCTACCTCTACCAGGGACTGCGCCGCGCCGACCGGATTTTTCTCTACGCCGGTCTGCTGAGCCTGGTCTTTTCTATCTACACCTACCGCTTTTACCGCTCGGTGCTGCCTCCGGAATGGGCCCTCACCCTGGGCGGCGCCTTCCTGATTCTGCTCTCCGGCTGGGCCCTGCGCTACCTGCGCCCCGCCCGGCACGGTCTCACCTCCGAGCCTGCCGACAGTCCCTCCGAGTTCAGCCAGCTCAACCTGGAGTCGTTGGTGATGTCGCACGTTACCGAAACCACGATGCAGCCCCACGAGCCCGGCTTCCAGTTCGGTGGCGGCCAGTCGGGTGGCGGCGGCGCGGAGGGAAAGTGGTGAGTTGACGTTCAACGACGCGTGTTATGGCGAGTGAAGCGTGGCCATCCGGCCTCTGAGATGTGCTCAGCCTTCTAAAGTGAAAAGCCCTTTCCCGTAGCAACGAGAAAGGGCTTTCTGGTAAAAGGTCATTGGTCACCAGCAGAGAATGGATGGCTTCGGCCTTCAGCTTCGCAATAATAGAGGGGTTATTGGCGCCGCCAGAACGTCGAACTCACTAGTTCACTAGTTCACCATTTCACCTACGGCCTGCGGCTGTTGACGGCGATGCTCTGGTAGCCGATAAGCAGGTCGGCGCGGGTGCCCGGGGGCGGTAATAGACGAGCAGGTCGTACTGGTTTTCGGTTTCCTGGTGGCTGCCTTCGAAGTACACGTCGTCGGGGGCGCCGGTGGATTTGCCCACTACGTAATAGTAGTTGTAGTAGCCCTGCTTGAGTAGGGCTGTGCCGGTGTACTGCTGCTGCTCGGTATTGTAGGTGAGCTTAAACTCGTCCTGGAGCTTCCAGTCGGTGAGGGCGCCGAAGACGTAGACCGGGCCCGGCGCGGGCTGGGCCGCGCGCAGCTGAAACGTGACGTTGGCGTAGTCGCCGTTGGTGTCGCCGTCGCCGTACTCCCGGCTTTCAAACAGGCGCTGCCCGTTGATGTCGTCGAACTGGGTATAGCTCTGCCCGTTGCGGGTAGCTTCGGGGCTGAGCACCACGGTGCGGGGCGAAGTAGTGGGGTCCAGCTGGGCTATGCCCGCGCCCATGGTGCGCACCGAACGCATGTCGAAGTAACGGAACTCGCTGCTGGCCGGGAAAGCGTTTTCGAAGTTGAAGTACTGGTAGTCGAGCCGCCGCTCGGCGTCGCGCACGAAGGTGGGGCGCAGATTGGTTTTGGCGTTGTCCCAGCGGAAGTTTTGGCGCAGCATCACCTTCACTTCCTGGCTCGGATTGACCAGGTTCAGGCCGTTGTAGCTGATGGAAAAATCGACTTGCTGCATGGTATAGCGCTCCTGCCCGGCCACCGGAATACCCTGCCGGATGCCTACTTCCACCCCGTTTTCATAAACCAGCAACCGGCGCGTGAGTACCGGCACGCCGCCCCCGCTGCTGACCACGAGCAGGTAGTTGCCGCTGAGCTTGACCCGGGGCACCTGCATCCGGTAGTGGTAGTAGGGCACCTTCACGTTGACGCCGGTGCGGTAATCGGTAATGAGGAACTCGTTGATTTCGCTCAGAAACTGCAAATCCGTCAGTACCGAGGGTTTCCAGTCCACGTCGCAGTGTACGAGCTTGGCGGTAAGGCGCTGGGAGCCGTTGCCCAGAAGATCAAACTCCAGCACGATAGGCTGCTGCTGGCTGATGGGCACCACCGGGGGCTGAAAAATCTCGGTGTTCTGGCCCGTAGCGACGTAGCACTGCACCGAGCGCACATCGGGACTATAGGTATAGTCCTCGTAGCGCAGGGTTTTGTCGGCGTAGTATTCTGCGGGCCGCGGCTGGCTGCCGCGCGGGGCGTTAGGGTCGGTGATGGGCGTACCCAGCGGGACACAGGCAGTAGCCAGCAGCAGCAGGGCGGGCAGGGAATAACGGAGCATAAGAGCGAAGGTAGCGCGAACTGGGAGTTTCTATACTACGGACCCAACGCCCGGAGGTCCGCAATATTTCCCGGCGGCTTACCGCGCATCCGGCTGGCTACGTTTCGCAACCCACTCGTGCCCCCGGCGGCGCATTACTCTTCCCAGGCCCAAGTCACGGCAAAAATCCGGTATTTTTGAGTACCCCACCCTACCCCACCTGACAATGATACCCACTGAGAATGAGCAGCCGCTTTATCATGGCACGAAGGCCGATCTGCAGCCCGGCGACCTGATTGAACCGGGCTTCAATTCAAACTATGGCCAGCGGAAAAAGGCTACCTATGTGTACCTGACCGCCACCCTGGACGCGGCTACCTGGGGAGCCGAGCTGGCCCAGGGTGCAGGACCCGGCCGAATCTACCATGTAGAGCCAACCGGTCCGCTAGAAGACGACCCCAACCTGACGGACAAAAAGTTTCCCGGCAACCCAACCAAATCGTACCGCTCCCGGCACCCGCTGCGGGTATGCGGGGAGGTCACTGGTTGGCCGGGCCACTCCCCCGAACAGCTCAAAGCCATGCACGACAACCTTGCGCGACTGAAGCAGCTCGGCATTGAGGCCATTGAGGACTAAGCCAAACCCGAGCACCAGCTGCTGCTTCCGTTGGTCAACTCCTGGCCTGTCCCTTCCGGGTTAGGCAACAGGAAGCCCGACGGCTACTATGTAGCTGGTCTGCCTTGTACCTATGCAACGTGGTTTGGGAAGGACTTACCGGCCAGGTTCACCCGCTCAACGCACTATTTCCCGGGGCGGCTGGATAACCTTAACTTCACAGGAGCTTTACCAAGGCTTAATTCGTGCGTAAACTAGGCGCAATAGTGGAATTCGTACTTGCGGCCGAATTCAACCCCTCACCAGTTTCCTATGAAACCGACCCTTACCCTCTTCTCCACGGCGCTGCTGGCCAGCCTGGCCGCTCGCGCCCAGAGCCCCTGCCCTACCCTGCCCGCCGACCACATCAGCCGCTTCACCTCGGTACTGCCCTCCACCCAGCCCCAGGACCTGCGCATTCCTAGCACCCACACCTTCCAAATGCTGGTGCAGGGCGGAGCAGCCTACTCTACCGCTGCCGACGGCAACGTAAAGGAATCCTTCGACTTCACCGGTTACGTGCCCATCAACGGTAGCAGCACCAACGGCTATCTGTCCATCAACCACGAAGGCTCATCGACCGCCACTTCGGGCGTGAGCATGCTGGATTTGAGCTTTAACGCTGCCACCAAGCTGTGGAGCGTAACGGCCAAAAACCCCGTGAACTTCGCACCCATCGTAGGCACGTTCAACAACTGCTCGGGCGGCGTGACGCCCTGGAACACTGTGGTTACCTGCGAGGAAAACACGCCCACGGCTCCCACCGATAGCAACAACGACGGTTACCTCGACTTCGGCTGGAACGTGGAAATGGACCCGGCCACCCGCACCGTGAAAGACCAGGACGGCAACGGCACCCCCGACAAGCTCTGGCGTATGGGCCGCTTCAAGCACGAAAACGTAGTAGTGGCCCCCGACCGGAAAACCGTGTACGAAGGTGCCGACGAAGGCTCCACGCTGAGCTTCGTGTATAAGTACGTGGCCGACGTGGCCGGCAACCTGCGCAACGGCAACCTCTACGTGCTCAAGCTCGATGGGGCCATCGGTACGGCTACCACCGGCACCTGGATTCAGGTGCCCAACACCACCCCGGCCGAGTGCAACAACACCGCCGCTACGGCCCTGGCCCTAGGCGCGACGAGCTTCAACGGCGTGGAAGACGTGGACATCAGCCCCGTGACCGGCCAGATTTACTTCGCGGCTAAAGGCCCCGGTACCACCTACCGCTTCACCGACGGCGCCACGACGGTCAGCAACTTTGAAATCTTTGTGGGCAACTCGCCCGGGTTACCAACCGCACCTACCCCATCAACTACGGTACAGCTACCGTAAACGAGGCCTGGGGTACCGGCAACGACAACCTGACCTTCGACTCCCAGGGCAACCTCTACATTCTGCAGGATGGCGGCCGCAACCACGTGTGGGTGGTGCGCCCCTGCCACACCCAGGCCAACCCGGCCGTGGAGCTGTTTGCCGTGACGCCCAACGGCTGTGAGCCCACCGGCATGACCTTCTCGCCCGACGAGAAATTCATGTTCATCTCCATTCAGAACCCTGACCCGACCAACACGCTGGCTACGACAGATGCCGCCGGTCAGGCCGTAGTATTCAACAAGTCGACGACTCTGGTTATCAGCCGCAAAGGCGTGCTGGGCACGACCCTGGCCACGGAAAAAGCTCAGCCTGAGCTGGCCAAAGCCGATGTATTCCCCAACCCCGCTACCGGTGCTGAGCTGACCGTGGAGCTGACCAACAACCGCAAGGAAGCCGCCACGCTGCAGGTATTCAACAGCCTCGGTGCCCGGGTGCTGGAGCAAACCACGGTGCTGAACCAGGGTGTTAACAGCCTGCGCGTACCGGTGAGCAAGCTGCGCAGTGGCCACTACACGCTGGTTGTGAAAACTGCCACTACTTCCACGACTCGCCCCTTTATCAAGCAATAGTGCGCCTCGGCAAGCTTCTCTTCTCACTACTCGGTGTTGCCCTGCAGGCTCTGCAGGGCAACACTTGTTTGGCCCAATCGGCACCACCCTGCGCTAATCCGGCTGCCTTCACCCTGACGGAGGCCCTGAGCAGACCCGCCTGCGTGCGGGAGCTCAACGTGCGGGGCCAAAGCCTGGAGCTGCTGCCGGCCAGCGTGGCCCAGCTCGGGAGCCTGCGCCGTCTCTACGCCCACGAAAACCATCTGCGTCACCTGCCCGCCAGCCTTACCCAGCTCGACAGCCTGCAGGTGCTGTTTCTCAACAAGAACGGCCTGCTGGACCTACCCGCCGACCTGGGCCGCCTGCACCGCCTGCAGCAACTGCAAATCGACCAGAACCAGCTGACCGAGCTGCCGCCCAGCATCGGCGGGCTCGACAGTCTGCGTTTCCTGCTTACGGCCTGGAACAACTTCACCTCGCTGCCCGAGCAGCTGGGCCAGCTCAGCCAGCTTGAGTACTTCGACGGCTCCCACAACCAGCTGCTGTTTCTGCCCGCCACCCTGCCCCGCCTGCGCGGCCTGCGCTACGTGTACCTGAACGATAATAAGCTCCAGCGCCTGCCCGAACAGCTTGGGCAGCTCGGCCGTTTGCAGGAGCTGAATCTGGCCAACAACCAGCTCGAAGCCCTGCCCAAAAGCCTGGGCAGCTGCCAAGAGCTCAAAGTGCTCATTGTGTCGGGCAACCAGCTGAAGGCCTTGCCCAACAGCCTGGGCGAGCTGCAAAACCTGGAAATCCTGATTGCCAACGACAACCAGCTTCGGGCCCTACCTCGCTCTTTAAGCCGGCTTCCGAAGCTCAAAACCATCATTGTGAAGGGCAACGCCTTCGACCCGGCGGCCCGCCAACGCGCCCAGGCTCAGTTGCCCCAGGCCCACATCTACTTCCAATGAACCGCCCCTTGTTCCGCTTTTCCGGCCCGGTCCGGGCCCTGCTGCTGGGCCTGGCCGGGCTGTTGTTTTCCTTTGCCGTCCTGCTCAAAACGCCCGTCGAGCAGGCGCACGACTACTACACGCTCCACCTGCGCCAGCTCCACACCCAGCTGACCCGCTTTCAGGAAGTGGCCTACTCGGCCGATACCACCGCCCTGCGCCGGCAGTTTGCCGCCTGCCGCGCCGAGTACAAGCAGTTAGAGTTTGCTGTGGAATACTACTACCCCCACGCGGCCCAGCGCCTGAACGGAGCCAATCTGCCCGAAACCGAGGCCGGGGACCCCGACGAGGTTATTCCGCCCACCGGCTTTCAGGTGCTGGAAGAGTACGTGTTTGCCGCCTCCCCCGACGACCGGGCCAACCGGGACCTGGTGCACCAGGAAATCGACAATATGCTGTATCAGGTACGCCACCTGGAGCAGCAGGTCCCCATGCTGGCTTTCACCGACGCGGAGGTGTTCGATGCGTTGCGCCTGAACCTCTACCGCCTGGCCTCGAAGGGCATCTCCGGCTTCGATTCCCCCGCCGCCCACGCTTCCCTGCCCGAGGCTGCCGTTACGCTGCAGGCCACTCGTCAGGTGCTGGCTATGTTCAGCGTGCCCCCGGCTCTGCTCACGCAGCTGGCCCGCTGCGAGGCGGCAGTAACAGCCCCCGGCCTGACATTCAACCAATTTGACCGGGCGCGGTTTCTGGTGCGCTGCTTCAACCCCGCCCTGACCGCCCTGCAGCAGGCTCAGCACCAGCTCAAGGTGCCGTACGTGGCGGCACGGCGGGCTGTCCGGCCCGAAGCCGTCAGCTACTTCGCCGCCGACGCCTTTGACCCAGCCTACTTTGCTCCTACCGATGCTGCCGCACCCACGCCGGCCGTGCTGGCCCTGGGCGAAGCGCTGTTTCGGGAGCCGCTGCTGTCGGGGCGGGGGGGCCGCTCCTGCAGCAGCTGCCACGTGGCAAGCCGCGCCTACACCGACGGCCTGCGGGTTAACCGCTCCCTGCAAGCTGGTGCCGAGTTGCCCCGCAACACGCCCACTTTGTTCAACGCGGGGCTGCAGACCGAGCAGTTTGCCGATGGCCGGGTGCATTTTCTGGAAGACCAGGTGCACGCCGTCGTCTCGAATAAGGCCGAAATGGGCGGGCAGCTGAGCGAAACCCCGGCCCTGCTACGTAAAAAGCCTACCTACCAAAAACTCTTCGCCCAGGCCTTTGCCACGGATAAGCAACCTATTTCGGAGCCCAATATCCGCCGGGCCGTAGCCGCCTACGTGCGCAGCCTAGTGCGCCTCAACAGCCGCTTCGACCAATACATGCGCGGCGACACGGCCGTGCTCAACTCGCAGGAAGTACTGGGCTTCAACCTGTTTATGGGAAAGGCCCAGTGCGGCACCTGCCACTACATGCCCCTGTTCAACGGCAGCGTGCCCCCACTCTACGACAAAACCGAAAGTGAAGTACTGGGCGTGCCCGCCACAGCCACGGCGGCGGCCCTGGATGCCGACCAGGGCAAGTTTCTGCTCTACGGTATTGCTCACCAGAAGCACGCTTTCAAAACGCCGACCATGCGCAACGTGGCCCTCACGCCGCCCTACATGCACAACGGCGCCTACCAAACTCTGGAACAGGTGCTCGACTTCTACAACCGCGGCGGCGGCCAAGGCTTGGGCCTCGACGTGCCCACCCAAACCCTGGCCGCCGACCCGCTGGGCCTAACTGACGCCGAGCAGCAGGCCGTCATTGCCTTCCTCAAAGCGCTGAACGATGCGCGGGAAACGGCGTATTGATTTTGATGCGGAGAGTTTTGGCTACCTCCAGTGACTGAGAAGCCGCGTGGCAGCAAGCTCGTAGAGAAGTACGGTCAATAAACTAAAAAGCGGCGTGGCGGTGCCGAAGACCGTAAAGAAAGACTGGCATCACCACGCGGCGCGTGGCTTTTAGCAACTCTTAGAGCTACAAACTTGCCGCAGCTACACCCCCACCCAAGCTAACTTACTAGCTACCAAAAGTCTTAGCGGCCACTGCGAGTCGTTGAAAAACCCGGATTGGCTGTCGCAACCGGTTTTTCAACGACTCGCTTGGTAATTACCTGAGAATACATTTACTTTGAAATACAAAGTTCTTTTACTACTAAAGCGACCCTACGTACTCTTCCCATACAAAGCCCAAAATCAGGCGTCTACCGGCACAACCTCGACCGCCTGTCAACCCTGCTAACCCGCGCAGCTCTATAAAATGCTCTACCTCAAGCCGTATCGACCCTATGCTTCCCTGGTCCTGCTCTTTGTTCCGCCCATTTTATTCGGACTTTTACTGCTGCTATTCCAAGGCAACGACAAGTTGGGGCTTACTCCTGACCTGCCTTACCTGCCGTGGCAATTCCTGATTATGGGTGTTGCGGGGGGCATTGCTACGGTTGGCGGCGTGCTGGACTGGCGCTACCACCGCAATCCGCTCAATATGAAAATTCCAAAGAAAGAGCGGGATGCCGAAGCAGCAGCGCTGGGCCTGGGAGGCGTGCCGATGTTTGTTCTGATGTGGCTGGCCATGATGCACTCCAACCCCACCATTTGGCTTATTCCCATCTTGCTAGTGCTGATTTACACTGTAGTAGCCATTAGCTATGATGAGTTCGTTTTTCACATCAAACGGTGTGGACCCCGGGAAACCCTCTACCATCGAATGCTGGTATTCGGCAACGGAGCTGCCTGGCTGGCCTGGTTTCATTTTATCTTCTGCCAATGACAGTCGGACGCCTACTTAGCGAGAGTGAAAGGCAGTTCAATAAACGGCCCGCGCAGGTGCAGCAGGTCTTTCCCAGCACTATTTTCGACGCGGGGGCACGCTGGATGTTCGAAAAGTTGCATGTAGATGAGCCGGAGTCCGCAGCAGTGTTTAGAGCATCCACCAATTTCAGTTACTACGGCTATTTGAAATATGGTCTTAGCCTACTAGCCTTCCTAACGTCTTGTTTCGCCTTGGGGAAGATACACTTGCTGCTGACGCCGATGGCAGTCCTGGTTTTTTACGTGTTCGAAGTGCATTTTCTATTCCTGTTTCCCTTGCTGATTGATGGGGTCGAGAATCCCATTCAAGCCAGCATCAAACAAACCTACCGAATCGGTTTCGGCAAGGCCCTGCTGTGGGTATTTATCATTGCCATTTACATGCTGTCCGGGCTGCTGGATCGTCGAAATCCGTGGCGCAAATGGCATATTGGTTGTTTGTCGATTGTTCTCTGGTACAGATATGAGGTTAGAAATAGGGTACAATCATGACTTCGAGGTGCGAGAAGAAACCTACCTGACCGCCACTGGGCCCAGCTTCACTGTGCTCTATCTTTCCGATCTGCACCTGACCTCTTGGAGCGGCCCTACCATCCACCAACTCGAACAGACTATTGCCCGCTTGAATCCTCGGATACTGCTGCTCGGCGGCGACTATGTGGATTGCGCCAAAGGCCTGCGGCACTTCGCTCGGCTACTGGAGTTTCTGGCAGATCGGGAGCTGGTTTTTGCCGTAGCGGGTAATCATGACGTTTTCTTTGGCGTGGAGCGGCTTCGGCAGCTGGCCGAACGCAACAAGCTGGTGTGGCTGACCGATACGGCAGCTCACATCACACTCGATGGCTATCAGGTTCGGATTTCCGCCGACCCCACCAAGCTGACCGAGGACGTAGACTTCAGCATTCTGTGTCTGCACAAGCCCATCAACATCACTAAACTGCGCAGCCTCCCCGATTTGGCATTTGCCGGTCATTTGCACGGCAGCCAGTTCGTGTTTTGGCAGTCCGCCAAGGGCCTTTTCCCCGGCAGATTATTCTACCGGTGGAATATTCTAAAAACAACGGTTGGCCGTTGCCTCTACCTCATCAGCAAGGGCTTGGGCGATACGCTCCCGATACGGTACAACTGCAAGAAAGACGTTGTTTTCGTGACCGTCAAGCGCTTAATCTGAAGCAAACAGCCAGCAGCCAGCGCCTGCTATCCAAGCATTTAAAGCCTTTCACCCCTATCTCAGAAGCCCATGAAATCCTTGTTTGCTATTGCCCTGGCCGCTGCGCATGGGTTACTGATTCGGCTGTTGTTTGGCTCCGCGAGTGGCTTGCTGGAAATTATGAGTGTCACCTTCCTGTTTTTTGTGCCGTCGCTCATCGGGTTTCTAACTGTGATACTGATGCCGGCCCGAAAAATAGCTACTGGCGCCGCGGCATTCTTCACGCCCTGGCTTACCAGCCTAGTATTGCTGGTAGTCACTATTTGTCTGAATATGGAGGGGACTATCTGCTGGTTGATGGCTTTCCCTATTTTCGCGGTAGCTGCTGGCATTGGGGGCGTAGTCGCCTATTGGCTGCGCAAGCCCAAAACGAAAGGCGTAGACAACTGGCAAAAACCCAACACCCTGAATGTGTCCTTGGTCTTCATTGTGCCGCTACTGCTGGGTTCCATCGAAGGAGAAAAAGCCTTGACACCCAAGCAAATGGTAATTGAAAAAGCCGTCATACTGAATGCCCCCGCTGCCGACGTATGGAAGAAGCTACTCAGCAACAAGCAGCTACGCCAGCACGCCGATGAAACGTCTTTTGCAGCGCTGCTCGGATTTCCTAAGCACGTGAGTACTACCCTGGATACGCTACGTGTTGGCGGCACCCGAATGGCCTATTACGAAAAGGGCCTGTACTTCCAGGAAACCGTAACCAAATACGAGTCGGAACGCTTACTGGTGCTCCGCGTCGATGCAAACCCCAACGCCACTCCGGCGGCTGTTATGGACGAACACATCCTGATTGGGGGCAAACACCTCGACATCTTGGAAGATGTCTATGAATTGCACTCCCTACCTGGAGGCCGTACCCGGCTGGTGCTTTCAAGCCGGTTTTACATCAACACGCCTTTCAATTGGTATGCTGGTATCTGGGCGCATTACCTGATGACCGACATCTTAGCAAGTGAACTGAACGTGCTTGCGGAATAAGCCCTACCAATCCTGCAGGCAGGGAAAGCGCATTGCTCCGCAACTCACCCGAACCCAAAGCCGAAACCATTGCAACATAAAAAGCCCCGCCCGAAGCTATGTGCTTCGGGCGGGGCTTTTACTAGGGGCCGCGCTTTACTTCTCCAGCACTTCGACGCGCTCAGCCAGCTTTTCCCACTGGTCGTTGGTGCGGTTGAGCTCTTTTTTCACCTGTTCAAACTTCACCGTGGCGTCTTTGAGCTGGGCGGTGTTGTTGTAGATATTGGGGTCGGCCAGTTGCTTTTCGTACACGGCCAGCTCCTTCTCCAGGGTGCTGATTTTGCCTTCGATTTCCTTGAGCTCCTTGTTTACCTTCTTGAGCTCCTGCTGATTGGCTTCGCGCTCGGAGCTGGAAACCGGCTTCTTCTCCTCCTTAGGCAAAGGCTTCGGAGCCGAAGGCGAGGGCAGGCCAGCCTTCTTGGCCGCCTTGTCCCGGTCTTCCTGCCACTGCTCATACTCGGCGTAGGTGCCAGGGTACTCCTTGAGCTGGTAGTCCTCAATGTACCAGATTTTGTTGGCCACGTTTTCCACGAAGAACCGGTCGTGGCTAATCACGATGTAGGTGCCTTCGTACTGGTCCAGGGCCTGAATCAGGATGTTCACCGACTGCATGTCCAAGTGGTTGGTCGGTTCGTCGAGCAGCAGGAAATTGGCCTCCGAAATCAGGGTTTTAGCCAGCGCCACCCGGCTTTTCTCACCGCCCGAGAGCACCTTGATTTTCTTGTAAACCTCGTCGCCGGTGAACAGGAAGGAACCCAGCACCGAGCGCAGCTCCATTTCGGAGCGCTTGGAGCCGGCCTCCACCATTTCCTGCAGAATCTCGTTGTCGATGCGCAGGCTTTCGAGCTGGTGCTGAGCGTAGAACGACATGATGACGTTGTGGCCCAGCTGGTGGTTGCCGGTCGTGGGCGCCTCCTGACCCGCCACCAGGCGCATCAGCGTGGACTTGCCCTTACCGTTGGCCCCAATAAGGGCGATTTTGTCGCCCCGCTCGATGTGGACGTGGGTGTCGCGGAAGATGAGCTTCTCGCCGTACTTCTTGCCCACGTGCTCCATGCGCAAAATGTGGCGGCCGGGCGTCACGGTGAAGTTGAACTTGATGTTCACCTTGGCGTCGTCGGCAGCTACGTCCTCGATGCGCTCTAGCTTGTCGAGGGCCTTGACCCGGCTCTGGGCCTGCTTGGCTTTCGAGGCCTTGGCCTTAAACCGCTCAATAAAGCGCTCGGCCTGGCGAATCTGGGCCTGCTGGTTTTCGAAAGCGCCCTTCTGAATGGCGTTGCGCTCCTCTTTCTCTTCGAGGTAGAAGGAGTAGTTGCCCGCGTAAGGCACCAGCTTGCCGCCGGTAACCTCCACGGTGGTATTGGTGGTGCGGTCCAGGAATTCCCGGTCGTGACTCACGATAATAACGGCGCCTTCGTAGCCAGCCAGGTAGTTTTCAATCCACTTGATGGAGGGCAAGTCCAAGTGGTTGGTTGGTTCGTCCAGCAGCAGCAGAGAGGGTTGCTGCAAGAGGATTTTGGCCAGCATTACGCGCATGCGCCAGCCGCCCGAAAACTGCTTCAGCGGCTTCTGTAGCTCCTCAGTAGTAAAGCCCAGACCTTCCAGAATTTCCTCGGTGCGGGCCTGCATGGTGTAGCCGCCCAGGGCCTCGAAGCGCTCCTGCAGGTCGGCCAGCTTCTCGACCAGGTCATCGGTGTAGTTGGTTTCGAACTCCAGCAGCACCTCGTCGATTTTCTTCTGCACTTCCAACGCCTCGCCAAAGGCCTGCATGGCCACAATCAGGATGGGCTCGTGGGAGTCGTAGCTGAGCAAATCCTGGTTCAGGAAGCCCAGGCTCACGTCCTTGCTCATGGAGATGCTGCCGCCGTCGGGCTTGTACTCGCCCACCAGAATGCGCAGCAGCGTGGATTTGCCCCGGCCGTTGAGCCCGATCAGGCCAATCTTATCCTTGGGTTTGATATGAAGGCTGGCCTTGTCGTAGAGGGTGCGCGAGCCGAAGTGAAAATCGAGGTCAGTAATAGAAATCATCCTACTTTGCGGGGCTTTGAAGCCGCAAAGGTACGGGTTTCTGCGGGCTACTATAGCCTATAGATTTACAATCAATTACAATACCTATCCACTGGATCCGACTTTCTGGTGGCATACTCCGATTACTATGGGCTTAAGCACTACCACCATCCGCTTTCCACAAGGCCTACCTAGCTTTTCAGTCATCAAGAGGCAATATGAGGTGCAGACCGGGCTAGACATTTTCCTTACAGCCAAGGTTCACGTTGCCTACGCAGACTTAGCTGACATATATGAATTACAAACGAAACCTTCTCAAATCCTGCCTTTGCTCATTGCAGATGCAGCCGCTGTTCAGAACTTGGAATCTAAGTATGCCATAGACAAGGAAGCTTACCTATCAGCGCAGCAGTACGAACAAGCCGCTGCCATCAGGGACAGAATTAAGCACGGTAAGCTAGCCTACAACCATATCCAGAATATGGAGCTTGAAGTGTGTTCTCCCGCGGGTTCATGGTACGGGCCTTTTTACTCAATAGAATTCACAGCGAGACCTGACGCCGTTACGGTGTATCAGTATCTTGACCAGGAATACGCCGTTAACTCTTTGCTTAAAGTGCTGGTTGATTTAGGCGGTGAATATCTAGGCTTCACCAGCAAAACACCCCAGAACCCTCCCAAACAGTGGAGCAAGTTGAAGCAGTGGAAGGACTATAGGTGGTATAATCGACCTAAAAAATAAGGCTACCTTCTATACTAGCACCTGCTTTGTGCGACTTTGAAGCCGCAAAGGTACGGGTTGAGCAGGAGCTGATTTACTTGCTTTCTTCCAAAGACTGAACATCTTCTTTTTAGAAGCCATTTCTGCTTACCGCTCGGCCACAAAATCTATGACTGACACCATTACCAAACTCATCCATCAGGAACTGCTTACGCCATCGTGGGAAATGACCAAGCAGTTACTGACTTGCATGGAGGTAGAGCTGGCCGACGAGCAGCCCAAGATAGAAGGCATTGTTATCCGGCAGGATATTGGCCGGGCCACCGGATACGTTGCCGTGAAGGATGAGCCGTTCTATATTGGGGTTAGTTTTGATATAGAAGGATCTATTGAGCTTAATGGAGTAGATGCAGAGCCGCGCATTCACTTATACTACTTAGCTACCTTAGAGGAGCAAAACAGCGAGTTTCTGCTGGGCCTGACGCAGCTTACGCCAAGTGAAATTATCCGCAAGGGCGACTTATTTACCAACAAGGCAGGGGAGTACACTTACAGCGGCTTGTCGTTCGAGTCAGCCGATACGCCCGGTACGTTCGAAGAGAAACTGGACGAATTCCTCACCTATCTGGAACAGGATATTCCTGGCATAAGCGCCCTTGCCGAGCACACTGGCGACAATGATATTTTTATTACCCTGCGTTACCACATATCCACCGGGATATTTACTCAGCTATATCTCGCCAAGAGCCATATTGTGCGGCTTGCACGGCTCGGCTTGTCCGTAACATTCGATCAGTACGTCCACGGCAAACCCCTTAGGGGGTAGCCTCCTTTCCGCTATATGATAGACCAGGATTTTCTTAAGCACCTCGAATGGCAGTTGTCCGAAGCCTTGCTTGTCACTATCAAGGGCTATTGGTGTGACGGAATCCTGGGCCCCGAGTGGGCGGAAGACTATCGGCCCGAACACGTAGCGAAAAGCCGACGGATTACTTTGCGGGCTTGGCTGGATGAAGGCCGCACTAAGGGCGGAAATTCCAGTCAGAAACTGTATAAGCTGGTTGTGCACTTAGGCGCAGTTTCACTTAACAGCTATTTAAGCAAGAATGAGTTAGGCAGTCATTTACCCGCCATTACGTTGATCAGCTTAGACGTAGAAAAGCGGATTATTGAAGCTCAGTTGCCGTAGAATAACAACACCTCCTTAACCGTTTCTGCCTACTCCAGCCGCAGTTCCAGCAGCCCGGTCACCGGAATAGCGCTCGGCGTACAAAACTTGCCGTGCTGGCAGGAGCGGCCACCTTGCCCGAGACGGAAAAGCAGCGTGCTTTACTGATAAAGAGAAGGTTCAGGTGAGCTGGCTCTGCTCTATCCACAAAACATTCAACAAATCCTATTCATCGAATAACTTTTCTACCCGTACAAACCCGTATTGCCTTCTACGTAGTTTTCCATGCCGTTTTCGCCCTCGTCCTTGATTCCCAGCAACGAAGAGGACCGACTATTGGCGCTGAGCCGTTATCAGGTGGTGGGCACGGCTCCAGAAAGCCTTTTTGACGACTTGGCCGCTCTGACAGCCAAACTCTTCCGGGCGCCCATTGCCCTGGTGTCGTTGGTGGAGGAAGACAGCGTATGGTTTAAAGCCAATTTCGGCCTGCCCGATGCCGGACGGGTGCACCGCTCGGAAAGCCTGTGCTCGGTAGCCGTGCTGCACGATGAGGTTACGGTGTTTGAGAGCCTGAGCGCCAACCCCTGCACCCTGATTGAGCCCACCGTGCAGCAGGCCCTGCGCCTGGAATTTTACGCCGGTCACCCGTTGCAAACCGCCGACGGCTTCAACATCGGTTCTCTCTGCGTTATCGACCATCAGGTCCGGGATTTTTCTGCCGACGAGCAGGAATTGCTCCGACAGCTGGCCACAACGGTAATGCTGCTGCTGGAGCTGCGCCGCGTGGGGGCTACGCTACTGGCCGTTGCCGGACAACCCTACCTGACCGTGCCTTCCCTGGTTCACAGCCTGACGATGCTGGCCGAAATTGGCAGTACCGGAGCCGCCGTGGATGTGGCCGGCAACCCGGTAGATACGCTGGCTATTCACCACGAAGCTAGCCAGCTCACCGCCTTGCTCAACGGCCTACTCACCGAAACGTTGGTACAATAGGCTGTAGGATAAGCATGGCCGGTTTAAGATCAGGCTTATCGAACCGTAGAAATGGACCGGCTTCCTCGTTCTGGTCGGCGGGCTCACCTTTCTGCTCACCATAGCAATGGCGCACGCCGCAGCAGCCTAGTAACAGGCTACTGCGGCATTACCCAGGTTGCTACCAATGCCTTAGCCCACGAATGGGGCTCCGAACTGTGGAATCACGCGCTTTTTCGAGGCTTGTTCGTAGGCATAGGCCAGGCCCAGCAGTGGGCCTTCCTGGTAGGTCCCAGCCACGAACGACAACCCCACCGGTAAGCCGTGGGCCTGGCCCATGGGCACGGTAATGTGCGGGTAGCCCGCCATAGCCGCCGGCGACGAAAAGCCCGGGCCCTTCCAAGAGTCGCCGTTGATTAGGTCGAGGCAGGGCGCGGGGCCGTTGGTGACGGCTACCAGCGCATCGAGGCGGTTGTCGCGCAGCACCGTGTCGAGGGCCTGCCGGGCCCCGCCCTGGCTTTTTTTGCGGGCCGCCTGGTATTTGGCACTGCTCAGGCCGTCGGTTTTGTTGGCCGCTTCCAAAATTTCCTGCTGGAAGAAGGGCATGGCCTTGGCCTTGTTCTGCAGGTTGAAAGCCATAACGTCGGCCACGGTTTTCACCGAGGCGCCGGCCGTGCTCAGGTACTTATTCACGCCATCCTTGAACTCGTAGAGCAGCACGTCGTACTCGGCTTCGCCCAGCGGGTCGGTCAGCTTTTCGACTTCCACCTCCACGATGGTTGCACCCTGCGCTTTGAGTACTTCCAGGGCCGCCTGCAGCAACGGAATAGCGTCGGAATTGCCTTTCAGGTGGTTTTTCTCCACCCCCAGCCGCTTGCCCTTCAGCCCGTCGGGCTTGAGAAAAGTGGTGTAATCGGCAACATTTTTACCGGTGCTCTCCTGAGTTACGGCATCGGCGGTATCGACGCCGGTGAGGGCGCCCAGCAGCAGGGCCGCGTCGCGCACGGTGCGGGCCATGGGACCGGCCGTGTCCTGGGTGGCCGAAATCGGGATGATGCCTGAGCGGCTGAGCAGACCCACGGTGGGCTTGATGCCCACAATGCCCGAGCACGAGGCCGGCGACACCACCGAGCCGTCGGTTTCGGTGCCGATGGCCACGGCGCAGAGGTTGGCGGCCACGGCCACGCCCGAGCCTGAGCTGGAGCCGCTGGGTGTCCGGTCGAGGATGTAGGCGTTTTTGGTTTGGCCGCCCCGGCTGCTCCAGCCGCTGGTGGAGCGCGTGGAGCGGAAGTTGGCCCACTCGCTCAGGTTAGTTTTGCCCAGCAGCACGGCCCCAGCAGCCCGCAGGCGCTGCACGATAAAGGCATCCTGCTTGGCTTTGTGGCCGGCCAAGGCCAACGCTCCGGCCGTGGTTTGCATTTGGTCGGCCGTATCGATGTTGTCTTTGATCAGCACCGGAATGCCGTGTAAAGGCCCGCGCACTTTGCCGTTTTTGCGTTCCTGGTCCAGGGCGTCGGCCAGCTTCAGGGCGTCGGGGTTTACTTCGATGACGGCGCGCAGGCGGGGCCCGTTCTGGTCGATGGCTTCAATGCGCTGCAAGTACAGCTCGGTCAGGCGGCGGGCCGTGTATTCCCCACTCTTGAGCTTGGCCTGCAGGTCGCTGATGGTGGCTTCCTGGAGCTCGAAGCTGTTGGTAGCGGCGGCTTGGTCGGGGTCGACGGCCAGGGCCGCGGCCGGCTCTTTGGATTCGGCGGTGCAGCCGCTCAGCGTCCAGGTGGAAAGGGCCACGCTGGCCAGGCCGCTGTTGCGCAGAAAAAGACGTCGGTTCATGGGGATTTTTGCGGTCAATATACACCCGCCGCATGGTTATAGGCAATACGGAGCCGACAGCGACAGTTAGTACCCTGCGGCGCTAGGCGAGCCGCTCAGGCCGTGGATGCTCCAGCCTTGTTGCGCTGGCACTTTTCGCCGCAGTAGCGCACCTCATCCCAGCAGTTGCGCCACTTCTTGCGGTACTCAAACGGCCGGCCGCAAGTGAGGCATATTTTGGTCGGCAGATTACCTTTGACCAGCTTACGGGGCAGAGACGATGATGACGGGGCCATACAAACCAAGAGTAGCTGCCCTGGCAACTTTAAGCAGGGGCAGAAGGTTTTGACCTCGACCGTCATTTCCCGGCCACCGCTCCTACTTGTAACTTCAACCCACCCGCTAGTTAGCATGAGTTCTATTCCTTCCCTTCTCCGGCAGCGCAGCTCGCTCACCCGGGCTGCCCTGCTGATCAGTACCCTGAGCCTGTCGGCCTGCCTGAACGACCCCGTGGACCCGGACACCGTAGTGGTGCCGGACGGCCCCGACGTGGTGCCTTTCACCCAAAACAACCTCTATCCCGAGGGCGTGGAGCTGGATACCAACAACGGCCGGTTTCTGGTAAGCTCCCAAACCAATGGCACCGTGGGCCAGGTCCGCAACAACACTTACAGCGTCTTTGCCACCGACCCCCGGCTGATTTCGACGGTAGGGCTGCAAATCGATGAGCTACGCAACCGCCTGCTGGTAGCCGTCTCCGACCCGGGCTACAATACAACCCGTACCAGCGCGGCCACCAAGAACAAGCTCGCCGCCCTGGCCAGCTTCGACAGCTTCGGCCGTACGCTCAGCTTCGTAGATCTGGGTAGACTACGCCCCGACGAAAATCATTTCGCCAACGACGTAGCTGTTGACCAGAATGGCAACGCCTACATCACCGACAGTTTCGCGCCTATCATCTACAAAGTCGATGAAACGGGCGTAGCTTCCGTCTTTCTGGAAGATGAGCGCCTGCGGGCTCCCGCCGGCAAGTTTGGTCTGAACGGCATCGAGTTGCACCCCGACGGCTATTTGCTAGTCGCCAAATCCGACGACGGCAGTTTGTTCAAAGTGCCCCTCGACGCCCCCACGACCTTCACCAAGGTCACCGTCAGCCAAAACCTGGTCGGCCTCGATGGCTTGGCCTTTCAGGATGTTTCCACGGTTTATGCCGTAACTAATTCGCAGGCCAAAGTATACCGGCTGGCTACCACCAACGCCTTCGCCGATGCGGCCGTGACGGGCACCTTTGAAACCCTGCCGCAGTACCCAACCACACTGGCTCGCCGCAACGAGAAGGAAACCTACGTGCTTTACTCCAACCTCAACGCGCTGCAGGCCCAGACGACCCCGCCGACAGCGAATTACAGCATCGTCAAGCTGAAATTCTAACAGTACCTTCGTCCGTCTCAAGCCACTAGCGCAAAGCCGCCGTGTCAGGCCGTTAAGGCTTTTCACTAATGCTTTGCGCTAGTTTTTTGGGCACCCCGATACTATTGAGCAAACCACTGACCAGCCCTTGCCGCCACAGTGACAACACCGACACCCGCAGGTCGCGGCGGCTTTGCATCGAGCCAACCTTGAGCCGGTCGGGTCCCAGCCCCCGCGGGTTCTCGTCGCGGATGAGGATGCCGTTGAGCAGCTTGGAGCCGATTTTGGTTGTCAGCGTTTTTTGATCGGCGCCGCCCTGCTGGCTGAGCAGCGTCAGTTTCAGGTTGGAATACTCGGCCCGCATGGTGCCGGTAATACCCTGGCGGTTGCCGCGCAGCTGCACCGTGGCCCGGCGCACGTCGCCGCTGGCGAAGCGCACCAGGCGGCTGGGCTCGGTTACGGGGTTGAGCAGGGTGATGGAACCGGGGCCAAACGACCCTTCCCCGCTGTGGGCGCCGCTGGGGTCGAGCACCGGGATGCGGAAGGTGGCCCGGGCGTACCAGCTGTTTTGCAGCCAGCCGCTGGCCTCTACTAGCAAGGGCGTGGCGCGAGTCATCAGGCGCGGGTTGTTGGTCACGTTGCGCAGCGTTAGGCCGATGCGGTTGAAGGTTACGTGGCCGCTTTCACCGGTTTTAGGACCTACGTAGGACGTAGCCACGTAGCCGTTGGTAAGCATAATACGCCGCAGGTTAAGCTGCATAGGCAGCTTGGCCAACGACTCCTGGGTAACCATCGAAGGCTCCGGGTTCAGTGGGAAACGGCCGTCGCCGGCTACCAGTACGCGCAGCTTGCTCAGTTCCACGGTCTGGGCCAGCAGGGCATTGTGGTGACTAAAAGCGGCGAAGTCGAACCCCGAAATCTGCACGCCCGGGGCCTGCACCGTTATGTGGGGCGTCTGGTGGCCTTTGTAGCGGGCCAGGGCCGCCGGGCTCATTGTAGGCCGAATCGTGATGCCATTGGCCCGCAGCAGGCCCGTACTGGTACGCAGCTCGGTGCTCCGGATACCCAGCCAGTACACCGGCGCCGACACCATGCTTTGGACCCGGCCCGTACGCACCGTCCAGCTGCGGGCATACCATATCCGCCGGGCCTGCCCGGCACCAGCCGCCGTCAGCAATATGTTTTCAGCCTGCAGTTGAATATCCTGAATCCGGGGCTTGGGTTTGATGGCCGTTAGCCGGAGCTGGCCTTGCTCTACCCGCAGGTGAGCTATTTCCAGGTAGTTGAGCACGGGAGCCACCACTTCGTGCAGAGGCGGCGGGGGCTGCAAGGGCAGGGCCGCCGTTACCCAAGGCCGGGTTAGCGTTACGGAGTCGAGGCGCAGGTGCCGGCGCCGCAGCTCGGCGCTGCTCACCCCACTCACTAGCAGCCGCGGCAGCACCAGCTGCACCCGGATAGCAGCCCCCTGCTGCTGGATATTCTGCAACGACCACACGCGCACAGAGTCGAGGGCAACCTGCTGCCGGCGGGTACAATAGGCGGCGTGCCCCACTCGTATCCGGTGCTCGGCCACGGTACCGACGGCGCCGGTCAGCTGCCCCGCTACGGCCGCCGCGTAGCCGACCCGCTGCGAGTCGGCCGCACCGGCGGCCGTCAGCAGCATATCCTGGGCCGTGAAGCTGGCCTGACGCACACTAGCCAGCGGCAGCCGCTCGGGCCCATACGCCACTTGCCAGCCCAGCAAACCCAAATATCCAATGCGCAGCCCGTCCAGATGCTTGGGTAGCTGCTCGTGCAGGGGCTGCCCGGCCGGCTGTTTGCCGGGCAGTTCGAGCACCCGCAGCCGGGCGCCGGCCAGCACCACCGAGTCGATGGGCACGACGGAGCCACGCAGCAGGGCCCCCAGGCCGATACCGGTGATGCGCAGGACAGGTACATCGGCCAGTAGGCGGGGCAGCTTGGCTTGGCTCCATTGGGAGCCGGCCTGGGCAGGCCGGAGCCGGATGTTGCGCAACTGCACCGAGCGGTACCAGAGGCTGGTATGCAGCTCCCCGATTTGCAGGCGGTAGCGCCCCTGGGTTTGGGTGGCCACCTGCTTTTCCAGGGTAGTGCGCAGCCATGGGTCGAGCAGCAGCAGGGCCAGACTCACTAGCAGCACCAGCAACAGGAATACACCCCCAACCCAGTAGGGCCAGCGACGCCTGGGCGGCCCGGCCGAAGCCAACGACTCGTGCGGGAAAGAGGCAGGGGAAGTTGGATTCACCGGAATGAAAGAATGAGAAGATGACTTTACCGCAGAAGCTTACGGCCGAGGTTGTTCGGCTTCGGGACTCAGCGTCCGGGAATGCTTACCGCTTAACGCGCTGCTTTGTTCGAACACAAAAAAAGGTCTCCCGGCAAGGGAGACCTTTTTTTGTGTTCGAACTCAGGGGCTCAGGCTTCTTCGCCCAAGCGCCGACGCAAGTCCTGGACCTGCCGCTCTAGCTCCAGGTTGCGGAAAGTTACTTTTACTTCGAGGTCGGCGTAGGCCCGCTCCAGTTCCTGCTCACGGCGGCGCAGGGCCAGCTCGGTAAGCTTCTGGTCGTGAATATCGGTACAGGTGCCAAACCACTGCCGGATGTTGCCGGCTTCATCATACTGAGGCTGAGCTTGGCCCAAAAACCAACGGAATTCGCCGTTTTTTCCTTTGAAGCGGTATTCTATTTCGTAGAAGTCGCCGGTGGCTAGCGAATGGCCCCACACCTGCCGGGCGCGCTGCTGGTCGTCGGGGTGGAGCAGGTTGTTCCACATATCGGGCCCTACGCTGTCCTTGAGCGAGTAGCCAGTGTAGTCGATCCAGCGCTGATTGAAATAGGTATGAAAACCGGTGGGGTCTGTGAACCAGACCAGCTGGGGGATAAAATCAGCGAAAAGGCGGAACTGCTCCTCGGCCTGCCGACGGGTAAGCTCCTCGTTCGAGACAAATTCAGAATTGACCATGAAACGTAATCAACAAGGCTGGGCGAGCTGCAACTCCATGCCCGACTGGAAATATAAGTTAAGCTGGCTCTGCAACCCGTCGGCGGAGCGCCGGAGCCGGGTAATAAGAGCCTTGGTTTCCTCCTGTAGCAGTTGCAGCTCCAGGTAGGGGCGGTTGAGCAGCGAGTCACGCTGCACCGACCACTGGCCGGAATCGTGCAGGGCGGGAGCGTGTACCTGCACCATGCCGGGCGTCAGCAGCAGCCGGGTGGCCTGGGCCAGGGCACTGTCCGGGCTATTGCGGTTGAGCACCCGTTCAGCCACGCACCACTCCCCAGTGAGGTACTCATCGGGAAGCTGCTGCAGATTGACGTCGAATAAGGTTTCGTCCATGCGTAAACAAGAGTCTATCAGCTTCAGCTTTGGCCAGGGCACCAAACGAGCCCAACAGTAACAGACCCAGGAATGAAGTTGATTCTTACAAATATACTACTGGACCCAACGTCAGGGAACCGCAAAAGTTCACCTACCTGTCGAGCTTATTAGGGAATATTCAGTTCCTATTGATTTTCACTCGGATATATTTTGTACCCGGCTAAGTGCCACCACTGGGCCAGATCATACCTACTACGAAGAATCAGCTGGGAACCTACACCGGAATAGTCATATTACAATTGCAATACCGAGCCTCAAGCTGAGATGGGCGTACGACTACGAGTTAGCCGAACTGCTTAATACAATAGGACCATGGTCATGACCAGAAGACCCTGAAATCGATATTTAAAAATATCTGCCTACTCTAAGCATCCTATATAGAGAAGCTCGAGTCTTTACCTTACTCCCTTCCCTCCTGCTGCCTTTGTTGGAATAATATACATACGAAAAATATCGTATATATTCTTTCAATATACGAATTGATTCGTATATGTTTGCAGTACGAAATATTTCGTAAAACACTTCCCGACTGCGCCATGACCCCAACCCTCTACCCCACCCGCAGTGTAGCTACCGCTTTACTCAGTGTTCCCCGCCAGCTACGGCCCCTGCCCTCAGGCTGGGCGCGTGGGCTGTGGCTGCTCTCCGGGGCCTTATTGCTGGCTCAGGTCACGAACACAGCCGTGCGGGCCCAGGCGCCAGCCGGCGCGGCCAGCAGCGTGGCAGCCGCTGCCGCCGGCCGGCTGACGGGCCAGGTGGTGAACGAGAAAACCGGTCAGCCCGTGGAATTTGCCACTGTGGCTCTGCTGGACGAGGCCAGCGGCAAAACCCTGGACGGGGCCGCCTGCGACGATCAGGGCCGGTTTGCCCTCGCCAAAATCGGGGCGGGCCGCTACCGGGTGGTGGTCAGCTTCGTGGGCTTTCAGCCGCGCACGGTGGCGGGCGTCGTGGTGGAAGCAAATGCCGCGGTAGTGGACCTGGGCCCGATCAGGCTGACGCCAACGGTGCAGCAGCTAGGCGAGGTGAAGGTTACCGGGGAGCGGGAATTGGTCGAGAATAAGGTGGACCGTATCGTCTACAACGCCGAAAAGGACATCACCAACGCGGGCGGCTCGGCCACCGATGTACTACAGAAAGTGCCCCTGCTCACAGTGGACCTCAACGGCAATCTGCAGCTGCGGGGCTCATCCAATATCCGGGTACTGGTGAACGGCAAGCCTTCGGCCATCATGGCCACCAACCTGGCCGACGCCCTGCGCCAGATTCCGGCCGACCAGATCAAGAGCGTAGAGGTTATTACTTCGCCCTCGGCCAAGTACGACGCGGAAGGCTCGGCGGGCATCGTCAACATCATTCTGAAGAAGAACAACCTGGAAGGCCTCAATGGCTCCGAAAATTCGGCCGTGGGTACCCGGGGCTCGTTTCACAGCCTGACGCTGAACAGCCGCCGGGGCAAGCTGGGCCTCAACGCCAACGTTGGGGCCAACCTCTTCTACAATATTGCCCGCAACGACAGCCGGCGCACCGATTTTCTGCCCGAAGGCCAGCAGAGCCTGCTTGAGCAGCGCGGCGACTTCACCAACCTCGGCGGTGGCGGCTACGGGCAGCTGGGCCTCGACTACGACCTGACGCCCAAGGACGCGCTAAACCTGAGCGTGCGGGGCAACGTGTTTGGCTATACCAACGCCCGCTCCCAGTTCACGCGTTTTCGTCTGCCCACGGCCCCGCTGGACGAGTACAACCGCGACATCGACACCCACAACGACAGCCGCAACCTTGACCTGAACTTCGGCTACGTCAAGACCCTGCCCCGGCCCCGGCAGGAGCTGAGCTTTCTGGCCCTCTACACCGTCAATACCGGGGACACCGACTACAACCTGGAGCAGCAGCGCTGGGCCGATGGGCGCGCCTATGTGGACTACCTCGAAAACAGCTACAACGCCAGCCGCAACCGCGAAGCCACCTTCCAGACCGACTACGTACAGCCCCTGGACAGCACCCAAACCCTGGAAATCGGGGTAAAAACGATTCTGCGCAACGTGAGCAGCGACTACCGCGTGGAAGCCGACAGCCTCGACGGCCGTAGCTTCGTGCTGGTGCCCTCGCGCTCCAACAACTTCCGCTACGACCAGAATGTGTACGCCAGCTACCTGAGCTACGGCTTTGCCGTGGGCAAAACTCTGACCTTCAAGGTAGGCGGCCGCCTGGAACACACCCGCATCGACGGCGACTTCCGCAGCGACAACACGACCTTGCGCACGAGCTACACCAACCTGGTGCCCAGCGTGCAGGCCGCCTGGGACGTAACCAAGGACCAGAAGCTCAAGCTCAGCTACACCCGCCGGATTCAGCGGCCCAGCATTTTTTACCTGAACCCCTACCTCAACACCAGCAACCCACGCAACGTGCTGGTAGGCAACCCTGCCCTCGACGCCGAACTGACCGACGCCTACGAGCTGGGCTACAACACCTACCTCAACAAAAGCTCGTTTACCTTCTCGGCCTACTCCCGCCAGACCAACAATGCCATTGAAGCCGTGTCGCGCACGGTGGCGGCCCGCGACGTTATAGCCACCACCGACTCGGCCCAGCTGCTGCTCACCACCTTTCAGAACGTGGCCCGCAATGCTACCTACGGCCTGAGCGTGTCGGGCTCGACCAAGCTCACGGCCAAGTGGACCATCAGCGGCAACGTGAACTACTACTACATGCGGGTGCAAAGTCCGGCGCTGGGCCTGGAAAACGGCGGCACAATGCATAACGCCAACCTCACCTCGTCCTGGCAGTTTGACAAGGGCTGGAGCGCCCAGTTTACGGGGTTGTTCAACTCGCGTCGGATTCAGCTGCAGGGCCGCTCCTCGGGTTACCGCAGCTACAACCTGGCCGTGAAGAAGGACCTATTCCAAAAAAAGGGTAGCCTGACGCTGGCCATCATCAACCCCTTCAACCGCCAACTGGTATTCCGCAACGACCTGGCCACCGACCGGTTCACCTACACCGACAATTCTTACTTCCTGAACCGTAACCTGCGGCTGAGCTTCAACTACCAGTTTGGCAAGATCGAAAACCGACCTGCCCGCCCCAAAAAGAGCATCCGCAACGACGACCAGAAGGAAGGCGGCAACGGTTGATTTTAAAGCTCATAATCAGCAAAAGAGCTGCTTCCTGCTCCGGAACAGCTCTTTTTTATGCCCCGTCATGCCAGTTCGGGAGCAGCGGAGCGGGCAGAAGTGCAGTTGCCGTTAAGAATTTGGTGCAGGAGTGCATAACTGTGGGTTTTTGCCTTCCTTTCCCGCTCTGCTTTCTTGCTAAACACCGCTTGCTATGTCGACTCCTGACGAGGCCCTAGGCCAGGCCGTGCTGGCCACCCTGCGCCACAACTTCACAACCTACAAAACCCTCACCGACCGGGCCCTGGCCCAGCTTTCAGCCGCCGAGTGGCTGGCCGAACCCGCACCGGGCGCCAACAGCGTGGCCGTCATCGTGCAACACATGACGGGTAACCTCCGCTCCCGCTTCACCGATTTCCTGACCACCGACGGCGAAAAGCCCGACCGGCAGCGCGACCAGGAATTTGACCAGCCCGCCACCGAGGCCGAGGTGCCCGGCCTGCAGCAGCGCTGGGAAACCGCCTGGCCCATCCTCTTCACCCTGCTCGACACGCTGCAGCCCACCGATCTGCTGCGGATGGTTACCATTCGGGGCGAGGGACACACGGCCCTGGCGGCCCTGGAGCGGCAAGTCACGCACTACGCCTACCACTGCGGGCAGGTGGTGCAGCTGGCCAAGCAGCTGCGCGGCGAGAGTTGGACCACGCTGAGTGTGCCCCGTGGGCAGAGTGAGCAATTCAACCAACAAATGCGGGCCCGCCTCAACCCAACGGCCCCTTCCGGAGTTTAGCGAAGTATGCTCGCCATTACCACTTTGCTTACGCCGCAGTACGCGGCCCGCATCAACCGCATCATCAAGGGGCTGGAAATGGAATTTGGCCTGGATGACGTGCAGGCCACGCCCGATCCGCACATCACCTACCAGCTGGCCGGCGTGCGCAAACTTTCGGCCCTGAAAGATGTGCTGCGCGACGTGGCTGCTACGACCACGCCCTTCGAGGTGCACACCACCGGGCTGGGCGTATTTCCGGGGCCCAATCCGGTGATTTACATTCCGGTGCTGCGCACCAATGAGCTCAACCACCTGCACCAGCGCATCATCACGGCCACGGCGCCGCTGTGTTTGCGCACCGATAAGTTTAGCGGCCCCGAATGCTGGCTGCCGCATATTTCCCTGGCCCTGCACGATACCACGCCCGAGCTGCTGGGCCCCGTGCTGCAATACCTCAACCAGCAAACCTTCAACCTCAAGCTTACGCTCGACAACCTGGCCATTCTGCGGCAGGAAGGCGACTTGTTTCTGTGCGAGGAGCTGTTTCCCTTCGAAGGCGCCCCACTCCCGCCCCCGCCGGCCCCTATCCCCGTCACGGTGGTAAGGCAGCAGATTCAGGTAACCGTAACCAAGAAATAGGCCCGGCGGGCGTGGCGGCCACTTTTTGCGGTCCGGGCGCGGCATTCTGGCTTCTGCACCCGACCTTTACCGCTTCACTCTTCCTTTCTGCTTATGTACAACGCCGTACTCACGTTACACTCCTGGAGCCGCTGGCTGGTGGTGATTTTTGGTTTGATTGCCATTTTCCGCGCCTTGGGCGGCTGGCAAGGCCGCAAGCCCTACCTGGGCGCCGACAACGGCATGGGCGCTGCCTTCGTGGGCTCCATGCACCTGCAGCTGCTGCTGGGCCTGATTCTGTATTTCGGCCTGAGTCCGTTCGGGGTGAAAGCCTTCGAAACCGCCGGGAGCACCGTGATGAAAGACCCGATTGGCCGCTTCTGGGGCGTCGAGCACATTGCCACAATGATTCTGGCTGTTATTGCCGCCCAAGTCGGCCGCACCCTGTCCAAGAAAGCTACCGACCCGGTACTCAAGCACAAGCGGGCCTTCGTATGGTTCACCGTAGCCCTGATTCTGGTGCTGCTCATGATTCCGTGGGGCATCTGGAATCCGGCCCGTCCACTGTTCCGCTTTTAGGGTGTAGCTCAACCGTAGCGTACCAAACTGCATACCACGGCTTCCGGGTTTATCCGGGAGCCGTTTTTGTTTAACGGGCTCTGGGGCATGTCCGGCGCCTTTTGCCACGGTTCAGCTTGAGATACACCGACTCTTCTTGCCATCTTGCGTAGAATAAAATGCTATTATTGTACTTTACACCCCACCTACTTGCCGCATTTTTTCTCCTCTTGTCCCGTGCAAAAGAACCCTTCGAGCTCCCGGTTTTCGCGGGATGAGTTCTGCGAGTTGATTGACACGCATCTGCAGCAGCTGGAGTCCAGTCAGGACGCCCGGCGGCAGTACGCGGCGGTACTGGCCGCCCTGCGCACCAGTTTTGAGGCCTTTCAGAAGTCCCGCCTGCGCCAGGCATAGCACCTAGCCAGTATGCCCTCCGGTAGCTGCCACTCCTTGCCAGGAATGGCAGTTTTTGTTTTAAGATCAACCCACAACTAGCGCCAACACCAAAGGCCCGACTGCAGGTCAGCCGGGCTTTCAGTGTTAAATTTGAAGTAACTACAGCGAATAGCCCCCGAAGCTTCTAGGCGCTGGGCATTTACCCAGCGGGCCGCGTCGGAGCAGAGGAAGGCCACTACGGGCCCAACATCATCGGGCTCCCCGATGCGGCCCAGGGCCGTATTGCTGCTCATGTACTGCTCCAGTTCGGGGTGGGCATCCCGCACCGGGGCCGTAAAATCAGTTTTGATAATGCCCGGAGCCACAATATTGGCCCGGATGCCGCGCCCGCCTAGTTCCTTGGCCATGTACTTGGTCAGGGTTTCGATGGCGCCCTTCATCGACGCGTAGGCCGCGTAACCGGGCGTGGTGAAGCGGGCCAAGCCCGTGGAGAAGTTCACGATTCCGCCCCCATCAGCCAGCAGCGGCAATAGCTGCTGGGTCAGGAAGTAGACGCCTTTGAAGTGGACGTTGAGCAGGTTATCAAAATCTTCCTCGGTGGTTTCAAGGAAGAGTGAGCGGGCATCGATACCGGCGTTGTTAATCAGAAAGTCGAACGAGGGGCGCTGCCAGTGCTGCTGCAGCTGCTCGGTAACGGCCGCCACAAAGGCCGGAAAGCTGCTGACCAGGCCCACATCCAGGGGCAGAGCCACGGCTTTGCGGCCCAGGGCCTCAATCTCAGCTACGGCGGCCTGGGCTTCGGCCTGCTGGGTACGGTAGGTTATAATCAGGTCGTGGCCGGCCTGGGCCAGGTGCAGGGCGCTGTTGCGGCCCAGCCCGCGGCTGCCGCCCGTGACGAGGGCAATTTTAGGAGTGCTCATGGCTTGTCTTGGTTATGAAGTTTGAACAAGACAAAGGTGCGGCACTGCCTGACCCCGGGTATGGTGAGAGCTTCAGTTTAAATGGTGACAGTTTCCGATTTTGCCAGCCGCTGCGCTTCCCAGGCCTGCTCCCGGTACTGTTTGGGCGTGACACCGGCGAAGCGCTTGAAGAACTTGGTAAAGTTCGACGGGTCGTAGGTCAGGCTCTGGGCCACGTCGGCCACCGAGCGGCTGGAGTCCAGCAAGAGCAGCCGGGCCAGGTCGAGGATGCGGGCCTCGAAAAAGTAGCAGGGCGCGTGTCCGGTGGTAAGTTTAATAGTATTGCTCAGGTGGGTGGGATGAATGTGGAGCTGGTCGGCAAAATCCCGGATTTCGAGCATTTCGGTGGCTTCGCCGGAGGCAATATCGGCCAGGTGCCGGTCGAGGGCGCGCAGGAAGTCGGCGGTTATTTCGTGCTGCCGGGCCAGCAGCTTCTTCGGGATGGGGGTCGTAGGCATAAGCGGAAAATAAGGTAGTACAGCAACAACCCGTGCCTGACGAAGGGCGGCCAGACGGGTAAGTAAACGCGTGGATACGACGCGAAGCCAAAGATGCTATTCTGCCGCGGGATTGTGTATCGGCAACCGGCAGGTAAGCCCGATAGTTTGATTTACGTAACTTCACCCCATGAGCAAGCCCCTGACCCTCGAAGATTTCTACCAGCAGAAAATTCATTGGCTGCCCGACAACCTCAAGCAGGACATCGGCCATTTCAACGTCTTCCGCCTCGACGACTTCGTGGGACCCAATGCCTGTCACCTGCCCTACAGCCGCAAGGATTTCTACAAAATAACGCTGGTTTCGGGCCGCAGCAACTATCATTTCGCCGATAAGACCATCGAAATCCGTGGTAACGCGCTGCTGTTTGCCAACCCCATGGTGCCCTACGACTGGGAGCCGCTCGACGACCATCAATCGGGTTATTTCTGCATCTTCACCGAGGCCTTTTTGCAGCGCTACCTGCAAACCGCCGGCCCCCTGGAGCTGCCCATGTTCCGGCCCGGGGGCAGCCGCTCTACTCCCTGACCGATGAGCAGCTGGCGGCAGCTAAGCAGCTGTTCGAAAAGATGTTCGTGGAAATCGACTCGGACTATGCGTATAAGTACGACCTGCTGCGCAACTACGTGTTTGAACTCGTACACAGCGCCCTGAAGCTGCAGCCGGCTACGACGTTATATAAGGACAGCAATGCCGCCACCCGTATTGCGTCGCTGTTTACGGAGCTGCTGGAGCGGCAGTTCCCGATTGAAACGCCGGGGCAGCAGGTGCGCCTGCGCAACGCCCACGCCTTTGCCGGGCAACTGGCCGTGCACGTGAACCACCTGAACCGGGCCCTGAAGGAAGTGACGGGCAAAACCACCACCCAGCTCATTGCCGCCCGCCTCACCCAGGAAGCCCACGCACTGCTGCGCCACACCAACTGGAACGTGGCGGAAATCAGCTACTGCCTGGGCTTCGAGGAGCCGGCCCACTTCAACAACTTTTTCAAGAAACAGGCCGGGGCCACACCTACTGCCGTACGCGCTGTTTGATTTTCGCAAGCATTGGTTTGATTCCGGCAAGCTCTTCGCCTAGTGGGTACTCTACTTTTGTACTGTACCAACTGAGCGAGTATGCACCCTCTTATCCTTGCGTTTAGCGCCGGCACCATTCAGGAGCCGGGCCGGGCGCGGCTACCCCTGCAAACCAGCTACCGGGCCCCACCCCTGACCTTTCCGCCGGCTCCGGGCCGTAACGGCACGTCGTGCGCCTAGGCGAGCAAGTCGGATTATTTGGTGGCCGGTTACAATATCTGGCGGCTTTGTCCGTCTCTTGAGTTGATTGTCTACCTAGCCTTACCCGCTTTTCCTATGCTGTACCTATTCGCCAGTCTGGCCCTGAGCACCCCGCTTTTTTCTGATCCAGAATTCCATTATCCAGAAGATGAATCCCAACAACGTATGGTTTGTAACCGGAGCCTCCAAGGGCCTGGGCCTGATCTTAGTACAGATGCTGCTCAGCCAGGGTTACCGCGTAGCAGCCACTTCCCGCAACCTGACCGAGCTTCAGCAAGCCGGGCCGCATAACAATCCCCAGTTTTTGCCTCTGCACATGGATTTGGGCGACGAAGCCAGCGTGCAGCAGGCCATTGCCGCCACCATCCACACATTCGGCCGCCTCGATGTGGTCGTCAATAATGCGGGCTACGGGCAGGTGGGTGCCCTGGAGGAGCTCAGCGACCAGGAAGCCCGGCAGAATTTTGAGGTCAACGTCTTTGGCCTGCTCAACGTGCTGCGGGCCGCCACGCCCCACCTGCGGGCCCAGGGCGCGGGCCGGGTGTTTAATATTTCCTCAGTGGGTGGCTTTTTCGGCAGCTTTCCCGGCTGGGGTATCTACTGCGCCACCAAATTCGCCGTCGATGGTCTCACCGAGTCGTATGCGGCCGAGGTGCAGCCCTTCGGCATTCAGGCCACCACGGTAAAGCCCGGCTACTTCCGCACCGGCTTTTTGTCGGCGGGCTCGATGGGCCAGCCCCAGGCGCCTATCGAAGCCTACCAATCGGTGCGCGACTCCCAGACCCTGCACGCCGAGCAGCTAAACGGCAACCAGCCCGGCGACCCGGCCAAAGCCGCCGCCCTGCTGATTGAGGTCAGTGAGGCCGAAACCCAGCCCCTGCACCTGTTTCTGGGCGAAGATGCCTACCAGATGGCAACCCTGAAAATCGAAGCCGTGCAGCAGGATATGCAGCAGTGGCAAGCCCAGGCTACGGCTACGGGCTTCGCATAGTAAGCCTATCAGGCCCGTGTCATTGCAAGGACGAAGGATGAAGCCATCCGTCCGCTGAAATGTGCTCAGTTGCCCTATGTAAAAAGCCCTTTACCGCGCTAGGTGGTAAAGGGCTTTCTGGTAAAAGGCAGTGTCGTATTACGCAGCGGACGGATGGCCACGGCTCCCGCCTCGCAAGGACACAGGAGAGTTTCGCCTTGGCGCGGACCTTTTTATATTCAATATTCCGAAGATTTACCGCCTCTTTTGTAGGTTCGTATAGGCAATAACCAGCCGAACCACGTACGCAAGGCTTTTGCGCGTCGTCGGCAGCAACTGATGCTGCTTTGGTTGCCTTTCCATGGGTTTTGCGGAGCCCTCCTACAATTTTTGCTTTTGCGCACAGTCTATCTACTCGTTCTTTGCTGCCTGCTCTCGGTTCAGGCCCTGGCCCAGTCTTCCTACCGGCGTGTGAAGGCCCGAAATGGCGACGGGGTGGAAACCCTGCTCATCCGCTACGGCTTGAACCCACGCTTGTATAGCCGGCAGTTTAAGCAGCTCAACCAGAAAAACCTGCGGCGCGGCAACGGCCTGATTACCGGCCGCACGTATGTGCTGCCCAAGGCCGCCACGGCTCGCAAAGCCACCACCCGAAATGCGGCCCGAAGCACGGCGCGCAAGGCCTCTACCCGCAAGCGTACTACCGCGGCGGTGGTTACCCGCCTGCCGGTCAGCAAGGCTCCCCTATCCGGCACCCAGCTATTTGGCCCCCGCATCGGCACGCCCCGGGCCCAGAACGGTACCCTGCGCGGCGCAGTCTTCTATCTGTCCTCCGGTCACGGCGGCCCCGACCCCGGCGCCATCGGCAAGTACGGCTCCTTTAAGCTGGCCGAAGACGAGTACGCCTACGACGTGACCGTGCGCCTGGCCCGGGTGCTGATTGAAAATGGGGCTACCGTCTACGTGATGGTGCAGGACCCCAACGACGGTATCCGCGACGAAAACGTGCTGCCCATGGACTACGACGAGGTGCACTACCCCAACCGCCCGATTCCACTGAGCCAGGTGCAGCGCCTGCGCCAGCGTATTGCCCAGGTCAATGCCCTGTATGCCCGCCACAAGGGCGCCTACCAGCGGCTGCTGGCCCTGCACGTGGATAGCCGCAGCGAGGGTCAGAACATCGACGTGTTCTTTTACCACCACCCCAACAGTGCCACTGGCCTGCGCCTGGCTAAGAATATTCACCGGGTCTTTACCAGCCGCTACAAGCGCGCCCAGCCCAACCGCCCCTACTCCGGTAACGTGTCGGAGCGCGGCACGCTCTATGAGGTGCGCAACAGCCACGCCCCGGCCGTGTTCATGGAGCTGGGCAACATCCGCAACCAGAAAGACCAGCGCCGCTTCGTGGTGGCCGACAACCGCCAGGCCCTGGCCAACTGGATAGCCGAGGGCATCATCGCCGATTACCGGGGCAAGAAGTAAGCTCTGCTTTTCGCCAATAACTCCCTCTTGCTCATGCGCGCTTATCTCAACCAAGCTGCAGCCAACTGATTCTGGCAGGTGGGCTGACAAGTCGTGCCGTTAACAGTAATTTTCTGGATTCCTTATGCAATTACAGTTACTGCGGCATCCTGCTATTAAAAGCCATGGCGAGATATCTTCTTCCTCTTCTTATATTCTTCTCACAGACAGCCTCGCATGGCCAGGAGTTGGGTGATTACTACGTTTCTATTACTATGGACAATACCCAGCCTAACAGGCTCAAATTGCTTAGCGACACAACCGTGGAAATGAGTACCATACCACGACACATGAGTCCATCTTCAAAAGCAGTTTATACATACCAGTCAACCGACACCACACTTAAAATCCTAGTAAATCAACCTATACCCCAAGGCACTCCACCAGCTGGTATTTATGCACAGCAACCTGAGTTTATGTCAACGTTGACGCTGACAAAGATTGACGGAGGCTTCATAGACGATGATAGGTCAATCATTTATATAAGGGCAAAGGACTTTCCTAAGAAGCCATACACTATCTACATCATTGACGGCAAGACTTATCGACAACATATAGCAATAACAGATGGCTATGGCCTAGTAAAAAGAACCCCCAAAGCCAATAATGCTCTGCAAAAAAAGCTAAAAACCCTTAATAAGGATCATTGCAAAATTGAAATACTTAGAGGATTCGCCGCATACAAAATGTTGGGAATTAAAATGGTGCATGGCGTCATTATCATTGATACAACTCCATAAAAGCACAATTAGATGACCGCTAAACTTATTTTATCTGCACACTCCTTGTATACTATATAATTACAGCATCTGTTATGCGCGCTTACATCAACCAGGACGCCGCCCGTGAATGGGCCAACACCAACTGCTTTGCCGCCGCCGACGGATTCCGGCAGATGGGCTGGGAAATTGTCCCCTTCCACCATTTCCGGGAGCTGCCGAATACGGAGCCCGAGGATATTGTCGTCAGCCACATCGACCATGTGGAAGGCGCCCTGCGGACCCTGGGTTGCACCGTGCCGCCGGCCCTAGACTACCCCGAGCAGCTACAGCCGTTTCTGGGGCGGCGGATGTGGCAGTCCACTATCAACGAAGTAGCCGCCGACCCGGCACAGTGGCCGGTATTTGTAAAGCCTATGCTGGCCCGCAAGAAGTTTACCGGCGTGCTGGTGCGCCATTTTCGCGACTTGGCCGGCTGCGGCGACCAGGCCGAAAATACGCCCGTGTGGTGCGCCGAGCCGGTACACTTTGTAGCCGAGTGGCGCTGCTTCGTGCGCTACGGCCAGGTGCTGGCCGCCCAGCCCTACCGCGGCGACTGGCGCGCCCACTTCGACCCACGCGTAGTGGAAGCCGCCGTGGCCGCCTACACCGAGGCGCCCAAGGCCTACGCCCTCGACGTTGGGATTACCAATGCCGGAGCCACGCTGGTTATTGAAGTCAACGAAGGCTACTCCGTGGGGAGCTATGGCCTGCCGCCGTTGCGCTACGCCAAGTTTCTGAGTGCCCGCTGGGCCGAGCTGACGGGCACTGTCGACGCTTGCGACTTGTAAGTTTATTCTGCGCCCAACTCATGCGTAAAAAAGCCCGGTTCGAACATCTGCAAGCCGCTGTTTTTTCAGGCAACTGGACTGAGGCTACCCGGGCGTGCGACCAGCTTTTGCGCTTTGGGGGCGGATTTAATACAACAGCCCAACGCAAAAGTCGCCGGTTTCTGCTGGGTCTGCTCACCCAGGACGACGCCCTGGTACGCAATGCGGCAGCCCTGGCCTTTCGGAAAAACAAGGGCCATTGGGCTGTTTCGTCACTGTTGCGGGCGTTGCTAAACCCCGCCAATGCCCAACACCGGGGCACCTTGGCCTATGCCCTGGAAAAGCTGAAGTGCCGCCGGCACCTGGGCGACTTATTCACGGTACTGTTCAGCGCCGCGGGCAATAATTGGCAAGTGCAGATGCACATTCTGACCGTGTTGGAAACCCAGCGCTTTACCTGCTCCCCAGACCAGCGCCACGCTATTCGGCAGCAGTGGGAACACCTCCGGCCGGACTGGAACCGCCTGAACAACCTCGACGAAACCAGTGCCACGGCGGCAACTGCCCTGGATGCCCTGCTGATTCAGTCCTTTGTCGATGAGCTAACCGGCCCTGAATAATTTCCGCGTCACCGCTGGGCATCTGCAGTAGGGCTAAGCTGCCGTCAACCCGCCTCTGTCCCGCTCTACTTCCCGAGAAAAGTTACCTTCGTGGGACCCAATCCTCTCTCCCACCCAACTTTTTTCTCATGACTAACCCCCATGACCACGCCCACATCGGCGGCCAGCAGCTGCGCCCCGAGAGTTTGATGATGAGCTACGGCTACACGCCGGCCTGGAGCGAAGGCGCCATCAAACCACCCATTTTTCAGACCTCCACCTTCGTCTTTACCAGCGCCGAAGAAGGCAAGGCTTTCTTCGAGCTGGCTTATGGTCTGCGCCAGGCCAACCCCGACGAGGAAATGGGTTTGATTTACTCCCGCCTCAACAACCCCAGCCTCGAAATCCTGGAGCACCGCCTCACGCTCTGGGACGGCGCTGAGGAAGCCGCGAGTTTCGCCTCGGGCATGGCCGCCATCAGCACCACCCTGCTGGCCCTGCTGCAGCCCGGCGACGTGGTACTGCACTCCGAGCCCGTGTACGGCGGCTCCGACTTCTTCCTCAAAAACGTGCTGCGCAAATTCGGCATTGAGGCCCAGGGCTTTTTGCCTACTGCTACGCCCGAGCAGCTCGAAGCCCAGGCCGCGGCTATTGACCCCGGCCGCCTGGCCATGATTTTCGTGGAGACGCCCGCCAACCCCACCAACCACCTCGTGGACCTGGAAGCCTGCGCCACGTTGGCCCGCAAGTATGGCTCGGCGGAAAAGCCCGTGCGCCTCGTGGTGGATAATACCTTCCTGGGCCCCGTGTTTCAGCACCCCCTGAAGCACGGCGCCGACGTGGTCTTGTACTCAGCCACTAAGTTTCTGGGCGGCCACTCTGACCTCATTGCCGGTGCCGCGCTCAGCTCCAAGGCCCTGATGAAGGAAATCAAGGCCATGCGCACGTTTATGGGTACTATGTGCGACCCGAACACCGGCTGGATGCTGATGCGAAGCCTCGAAACCCTGAAGCTGCGCATGGAGCGCGCCGCCACCTCGGCCCAGGTAATTGCCGACTGGCTCCGGGCTCACCCCCTGGTAGCGCGCACCTACTACCTAACCCACCTGGAGCACTGCCCCGTGCAGCAGGACATCTACCAGCGCCACTGCCTCTCACCCGGCTCCATGATTTCCTTCGATATCCGCGGGGGCGAGGCCGAGGCCTTCCGCTTCCTCAACGCGCTGAAGCTGATCAAGCTGGCCGTGAGTTTGGGCGGTACCGAAAGCCTGGCCGAGCACCCGGCCACCATGACCCACTCCGACATCACCGTCGCCGACCAGCTCGAAATGGGCATTACTGCCCAAATGATTCGCCTCAGCATCGGCGTGGAAGACCCGCAGGACCTGATGCTGGACCTAAGCCAGGCCTTCGAGGCCGTGGGCGTGCCGCAGGAAGTGGCAGTGGCCGAACTGGCGTAGGGCAACCGCGTAGCCGAGCACAACGGCGCAGACTGGTTGAGCAGATGGTTGCAGCGGCCATGTGCTCAACCAGTCTATTTTTACTTTCAGCTTGACTCCGGGCCTCGGGTAGCCATGGCTTCACCAAAAGATTTTCGGTTTTATAGTGGCCTGGCCCTGCTTGTGGTCGGCTGGATAGTTTCGCTGAACTACTACGTTCTGCTGTTTGCCGCGCCCGTGGTGGTGCTGGGCTTAGTGCTCATTTGGCTGTCGGCAAAGTCGCTGGCAACTAAATCCTGGCTGACTGCCGCTCCCCTGCTGCTCTGGCTGCCGGGCGTTTGGGGCCTGCTGTACTTTGGCAGCCCTCAGGCTAGGCCAGCCACTTTTCTGATTCCGCAAGACTTCCGAGGCCAAATCACGCTGTTCTACAACCAGCCCTGCGGCGAAACACTCCGCACCGAAAACAACCGGCTTGTTTACCGGATTCCAGCCAGTGGAATTCTGCTGCTGCAAGCGCCGATGGAAGAAGGCGTCCTCAACCGTGAGTACTATTTTGTGGACAGTCAAGGCCGTAAAACCAGCTCGGTACCCCACTTTATTCAGCAAGATTTTAATGAGGACTACACGCTGGAAAAGAACCCGCACGAGCCGCCCCGGCATGTAGTGGGTCTCTTCATGACCGGTAGCGGCAGTGGCAGCACAACGAAAATCAGCCGCTACGACTTTGAGACGCTACACGTGATGAGCTACGATAGTTTACGCCGCCGCGAAAATGAGCTAGCCGATACCCTAGTTGACAGCTTACTGATTCCCTGCACTAGCAAAGTGCCTGCTAGCCTGCCTTATTAAGCCAACCGTCTATTGGCTGCGCTAAAAGCTCGCCGCTGTCCGTCAGTGGCGGGCTTTTTTGCTTGCAATTCCTGGAATAAGTGGCTTTCTTTCAAAAATATCCACTCTGCTTTATATGGAAGCCACCTCTACCTTCGCTATCGACCTAGCCCTAGCCCAACCCGAGCACGGGACAGCGGCGGGCCATGCCTCCGGGCACGGCCCCACCACCTGCCTCAACTGCGGCACGCTGGTGCCCGAGCGGTTCTGCGGGCACTGCGGGCAGGATGCCCACCACACCCACCGCCTCAACCTGGCCCACATGCTGCACGAGATTCCGCACAGCATCTGGCACGTGGATAAGGGCATTCAGCACTCCCTTTGGAACATTCTGCGCCGCCCCGGCACTACTATCCGCAGCTACCTGGCCGGGCAGCGTAAGTACCACTTCCCGCCCCTGTCCTTGCTGCTAATTGTAACCGGGGCCTACGCCTTTATTTCCGCCGTGCTGCACATCGACATCATGCCGCCCCGCGACCCGGCTATGCCCGAGGCCGTGTGGCAGACGCAAAAGATGGCCACCGACCTTCTGGCCAAATATATGAGCTGGTACTACGTGGCGCTGGTGCCCATCATTGCCGCCTTTGCCCGCCTGTTTCTGCGCCGCGGCGGCTACAACTACGCCGAGTGCCTGGTGATCGTGGCCTTCATCACGGCCATTTGCAATTTCCTGACGTTGCTCGCCCTGCCCCTGACGTATTTTTTCTCCGGCACTCCCCAGATTCAACAAGTGGGCGCCGTCGTATCGGCCGTAAGCATAGGCTACGCCACCTGGGCTTACAGCTCCATGCTGGCTCACACCGGCCTTAGCCTGGCTGGCCGGCTGCTGCGAGGCTTCTTTCCCTTCGTACTGGGCATCATCCTCCCGTCCCTGCTGGCCGTAGCAATTGGGGTGGCACTCAACTGGGATACCATCAAAAAGAGTATGCAGGAACAGCAGCGGCTTCAGCAGCAGGCCAAGTCAATGCCCGCGCCGGCCCGCCTAGCGGCCCCCGCTCACTAAGGATATACCGCCGAATCAACCAACCACCACATCCCGCCGCTGATGCTCAGCGGCGGGATGTGTGTTAATAAGCGTGAGTTATTTGCTCTGGTAAGCAGCTTGTATTCCTTGCCTGATCTGGTGGCTATTACCCTAAACAATTCTGGCCTAAACAATTTCAAAATGTTTAGGCCAGAATTGTTTAGCTTCCTCACCGCAGTTAAAAACTACCCCTATGGATACTCGTGCATTACGCGCCCACTTTGGGCTTAGCCAGGATATGCTGGCCGACTGGCTGGGCGTGGCCCGGTCGAGTTTGGCCCTGACGGAGCGGGGCTACCAATTCACTACCTCGTCGCGGGGGGCGCAGCAGGTGCGCCTGGAGCTGGCAGCTCAGGGCCTCGTGTACGATGGGGAGGGCGGCACTTTCCCGGCCCCGCCACCGCTGCCTGAGCCCGAACCCAACGAGGACAAGCTGCGGTACCGCCTGCGCGTGTGCCAGTTCAGTATTCAAGGCCTGGAGCTGGAGCTCGAAATCCTACGCCGCCGGGCCGACCCACTCAAGGCGCGGCTGGTGGCCGTGCCGGCCCTGCGGGCCTACCCGGGCCCCGTCGACAATGTGGAAGACGACCAGGACTGGATTACCCTCTTTGAACTGCAAGCCCGCAAGCAGCTGCGCACCACCTGCGGGGCTACGACCAAACGGCTGCTGGAAGCCCGCCTGGCGGGGTTGCGGTGCGAAGCCGAGATGTTGGCGGCGGAGCTGGAGCCTGACACAGCTTCTGCCTCTTAATGCGTCGTGCATCCTTGTGGCTGGGCCGAGTGATTCGTAGGAGTAGCTGTTTTTTCAGTTTTTGACCCGCATGGAACTGCATCATAAAATAGAGAACCTGGTTTTGGGTGCACCTTGGCTTCTGGAGCGCAAAAATCAATATGCTGCCTTCTGTAGTATTGAGGCCGATTTTGAGTTTTGGATTGATGCTGAACAGGTCTTCCAAGAGCCACATTGGAATATTGGTGAGTTGGCGGTACAACTAGCGGAGTGGCATAGGTCAGGGCTACAAGGCGACTTCCACTATCAGTGTATGGATGCGGAAGAACAAGATTTGTTCACCTTCAGGCATGAGGGGGCTGGTTTTCAGTTTTTCTCTGAGTGGGCTTCGAACAACACGTTCAACGCCTTGACCCGCGAGGCACTAATTGCTTTTATTATTCGGTACAGGAATGACGTCATACATCGAATCGAGAGTGATTTGAAATATACTACCCGTTTGTACCTAGGCCAATAAGTACTGTATTTCGACAAGAAAAGCCCGCCGCTAATATTTAGCGGCGGGCTTTTGTGTATTCAGTCCGGCAAAACGGACATGCAACTTTTGGCGCGGCCAGAAGCTCCTATTTCGGAGGCAAATAGTGCCCCTATCCGCCACTTTAAGCTACCTGTATATGCGTACTCTGTACTCCGCGTTTGTTTTGCTGACTCTTCTCAGCAGCTGTGACTCCGAAACAACTCCGGAGCCCGGCCTGCCCATCACTGGGCGCATTCAGGTGCAGGCCTTGGAAAGCCGCGGGGTACAAGGCCGCGCCTTGTTTCTGACTTTTCATGATGAAGGCTTATATCCCTGTTCCAACTACGGTCTGATTACTGACTACCAGCGCTCCGGCTCCCAGCTCAGCTTCGTTTTTAGCGGCGTAGCGGAGCCCACCGGTATCTGCCTGACGGCCACTGGCACGGCCCGCGCCCAGGTCGACATCACCAACTTGCCGCAGGGCACCTACCCGCTGCGCCTGCAAGTAGGCAGCCGCACCACCACCGGGGTTCTCGAATTGCAGAGCTCTTACGTCCGCCTGCAGACCGATAACCCCAACCTGGTGCAGGTCACTCAGCCCGAACTACGGCTGATGCCGCCCAACCTCGTGTGGGGCGACGCTACCACGGGTCTGCCGGCCGACCAAGCCTCCGGCGAGGTGCTGCGCGACTCCCTGCAGCAACTTGGGGCTACCCCCACCACCCTGCCCCCGGGCACTTACACGCGGTTCACCATTGCCGCCAACGGCCTGCTCCAGCCCCCAGTGGTACCGAATGGGTACCGGGCACTTTTATTCCTGGCAACTTACTCAGGCTCTCCGGAACGCATTCAGGCCTTCGTGCGCCGCAGGAATGCCGCCACTCCGGGCCTAAACCTGCACCTGAATACCTCCGCACAATAAACGCCCGGCGCTACACCGATGGGTTAAAACAAGAAAGCCTCCCCATGTGGGGAGGCTTTCTTGTTTTATGTTAAGCCGGCAATTACTGGCCCAGCACCATGGCAAACACCAGCGGCGCGACGATGGTAGCGTCCGACTCGATGATGAACTTGGGCGTGTCCTGGCCCAGCTTGCCCCAGGTGATTTTCTCGTTGGGCACGGCACCGGAGTACGAGCCGTACGAGGTGGTGGAGTCCGAAATCTGGCAGAAATAGCCCCACAGCGGCACGCTGGTGCGGCCCAGGTCCTGGTGCAGCATCGGTACCACGCAGATGGGGAAGTCGCCGGCAATGCCGCCGCCAATCTGGAAGAAGCCGACTTTGCTTTCCTCGGTAGCCTGCTGGGTGTACCAGTCGGCCAGGTAAATCATGTACTCAATGCCCGTGCGCACGGTGTGCACGTTCTGGATGTCGCCGCTGATAACGTGGCCAGCGAAGATGTTACCCAGCGTGGAGTCTTCCCAACCGGGGCAGATGATGGGCAGGTTTTTCTCGGCGGCAGCCAGCATCCAGGAGTCCTTGGGGTCAATCTGGTAGTACTGCTCCAGCTCACCCGACTTCAGGATCTGGTAGAAGAACTCGTGGGGGAAGTACCGCTCCCCGGCTTTGTCGGCCTGCTCCCAGAACTTCAGAACCGAGTGCTCCAGGCGGCGCATGGCTTCCTCTTCGGGAATACAGGTGTCGGTGACGCGGTTCATGTGGCGCTCGAGCAGAGCCTGCTCGTCGGCGGCCGTCAGGTCGCGGTAGTTGGGCACCCGCTCGTAGAAGTCGTGGGCTACCAAGTTGAAGATATCCTCTTCCAGGTTGGCACCGGTGCAGCTGATGATTTGCACCTTGTCCTGGCGAATCAGTTCGGCCAGCTGGATGCCCATTTCGGCGGTGCTCATGGCACCGGCCAGGGTAATCATCATCTTGCCGCCTTCGGCCAGGTGCTTGTTGTAGCCTTCGGCGGCATCAATCAGGGCAGCGGCGTTGAAGTGGCGGTAGTGGTGCTTGAGGAAGTTCGTTACGTTCATCGAAATCGTGGGTTCTGTATGTAGTGGGTGTGCGGTTTACAATCAAATTACAACCGGGAATCGTTCAATGGCGGGGCGCTATATCGAAGAATCTGAATAGCGTACCATTGCGGCTGGGTTGCTCACAAAAAAGGCAGTGTAGGGCGGCTTACTGGTCGAAATGCTTTTTCAATAGGGCCGCAGGAATGGTGACATTCCAGGCGTCGTAGTCCTCGTCCATGCCAGTGGCGTAGAAAACGAAGTCGTCGGTGCGGGGCAGCTTGTCGAATGACAGGCGCGGCATGATGGCGGTTATCGTCTCGTGGAACTGCTGGATTACCGCTTCGTTGTCGTCCTCGTCTTCGTTCCAAAACACCTCTTCGTAGTCGCTCAGCAACTCTTCGGTGCGCTCCGACTGCGGGGCCTCGACGTGGTCGGCATACTGGTACCAGGCCGCCGGGTCATTCACGTCAATTTGCTGAGCCAGTCCCTTGTGGGGCAGCACGAGGCTATTGATGGAGCCCTGCGAATCGAAGTACAGGCAAAACGCCACAATGGGTCCGTCCTCGGGGTACTGGGTCCCGTACGAATCCAGAAACGCCTGGGTATCGGCCCGTACTGATTCGCCCAAGGCCTGAAAATCAAACTTTTTCTTTTTCGACACGGTCAAGGCGTTTGGCAGCTCTTAATGAAGATCACCCCTTAGCTGGGCTGCTCAATCATCAGGTTGTGGTTGGTGTAGATGCAGATGTCGGCGGCAATGTGCAGGGCATCTTCCACCATCTGGCGGGCCGTGAGGTGGGGGGCGTGCTTCTTCAGGGCCAGGGCCGCGGCCTGGGCGTACATAGCCCCCGAGCCGATGGCGGCTACGTCGGAGTCGGGCTCCAGTACGTCGCCGGTGCCGGCAATAATGAGCAGTTCGTCTTTGTCGGCTACTACCATCATGGCTTCGAGCTTACGCAGGTACTGGTCTTTGCGCCACTCCTTGGCCAGCTCAATGGCGGCCCGGCGCAGCTGTCCGCCGTAGCCGTTGAGCTTTTCTTCGAACTTGTCGAGCAGCATGAAGGCATCGGCCGTGGAGCCGGCAAAGCCGGTTACCACTTTGCCGTCCTGGAGCTTGCGCACCTTGCGCACGTTGCTCTTGGCCACGTGCTTATCCATGGTAGCCTGGCCGTCGGCGCCGAGGGCAATTTCGCCGTTGTGGCGGATGCCGAGCACGGTAGTGGAGCGGATTCTCATTGTTGTTGTCGGTTGGTGGTCGTCAGTTGTCAGAGTGGTGGATAACAAAGAAGTCAGCCGCTGGCACGCTACGCACCTACGGCTGACTCCCAATTCTACGCTAGCAACCAGGCATCAGCTGACAACTAGCAACGAACAACTGACAACTCGTATCAGAAACGGGCCTGCAATTTAGCAAACAAAAACCGGCCGTTCGAACCCATCTGCACTGCGTCCCAGGCGCCACCGTTTTCCGTGAGCTGCGGATTGAAGAACTTGGGGTACACGTCAAACAGATTGGAGCTGCCCACCGACAGGCGCAGCTTGTTGGTCAGCGCATACGACAGCGCCAGATCGGTGGTCAGGCGGGCGTAGTAGTCGTTGATCTGGTCGTCGTAGTCATAGAGCCGCACGCCGCCAAACTGCACAAAGCGTAGCAAGGCTCCGAAGCGGCCGATGTTGTAGTCGAAGGTCAGGTTAACTTTATACGGAGGGGCCGAAGCCTTCACAAATGCCTGCTCGCGCGTACCGAAGAATATATCCTCCTTGCCTTGCAGCAGCGGAGTGGTTTTGGCGGCTCCCACTACGAGCAGTCGGTTCAGGTTGGCGGCCAGCGTGGTGGTGAGGCGGCCGGCGCCTACGCCCGTCGTATTGGCCAGCACCACGTCGATGCCCCAGGTGTCGGTCGACACGGCATTGGCGAAAAACTGGGCCTGCCCTACGCCGCGGGGCTGCAAAATCGGGCGCAGTACCACGGTATCTTCCTCCGCGTCGAAGGTGCCGGTAAGCACGATACGGTCTTTGATGCGGATAAAGTAGCCGTCCACGGTGAAGCTCAGCAGCGAGCCAGCCCGGCCGGTAAAGCCCACACTGGCCGACTGCGAGCGTTCCTGCTTCAGGGCCGGGATACCCAGCGCCCGCGATACCGGGCCGTCGTTGCGGTCGAGCAGAATGTCGATAGCCTGGCCTTTCACCACGTTGGTAAACACCGTGTTGAAGTTTATCTGCGCCAGCGATGGGGCCCGGAAGCCCGTGCTGGCCGTAGCCCGCAGCGAGAAGGTTTCGCTCACTTTCACGCGCGTGGCCAGCTTGCCGGTAACGGTGCTGCCGAAATCGGAGTAGTTCTCAAAGCGCACGGCGCCGGCCAGCAACAGCGCCTTGGTAACGTCCAGTTCGGCATCGGCATACACGCCGATGTTGCTGCGGCTGGCCTTCACCTCGTTGCGGGGCTGGAAGCCGGGAAAGCCCTGCGAGCCAGCCGGCCGGTTTGGCTCCGGCTCCCCGGGCTGCAAAACGAGGTTTCGGTTGTAGTTTTCATAGGCGCCCACTTCCCCAGCAAAAATCTGGTACCACTCGCGGCGGTACTCGCTGCCCAGTGCCAGGTTCAGGCCCTGCAACACACCCTTATAATTGCGGCTCAGGCTCAGGTTCACCACGTTTTGCTGTAGTTGAAACCCGCCGGCATCGAAGCTCGTCGGCGACTTGGCCCCCAGCGTTGCGTTGAGCGTATTCTCTACGCCGTATTCAAAGCGGTTGGAGCCGAAGCCGTTGCTCAGGTCCACATCCCAGCCGCCGAAGGTACCGCGTAGCCCGGCCACGCCGTGCCCATCGGTGAGGGTACTGGTAATGATGGGGTCAAAGCCGTTGGGGTAAATCTGGATGTTGCTGCGCGGGTTGGGCACGCTCACCGTGATAGTATCGTCGCCCTGAATGTAGGTGCTATCCGAAAAGGGAAACCGGGTATAGGCGTAGGCCTCGCCCTTGCGCAAGTTCAGGCCCCCAAACACGTAGGCGTACACACGCTCACTGAGCGGCAGCTTGCTGTTCAGGTAAGCCGAGGTGTTGCTGGCTTTGGGGTCGCCGTATTGCCGGCGCTGGATGCCTTCGGTGTTGGGCACGTTGGCCCGCTGGGTGTGCTGGCGCTGGTTGTAGTCGACAGTGGCATTCACGAAGCCGCCTTCCCCAATGGGCACGCCGTAGTTGAGGTTGGCATTGAAGTTCCCGCCGTCGAATTTCTGGTCGTCGAAGCGGTAGCGGGCATCGTACGCGCCGTAGTTCAGGTTGGCCGTCAGCTCCTTGGTGCTGGTTTTGAGTACGATGTTAATGACGCCGGCAATGGCATCGGAGCCGTACTGGGCCGAGGCCCCGTCGCGCAGAATCTCAATTCGCTCAATGGAGGCGGCTGGAATCGTGTTCAGGTCGGTGCCGGTATTGCCGCGGCCGCGCGAGCCAAACAGGTTTACCAGCGCCGACTGGTGCCAACGCTTGCCATTTACCAGCACCAGGGTTTGGTCGGGACCCAGGCCGCGCAGGGAGGCGGGGTCTACGTGGTCGGCCCCGTCGGCCCCGGTCTGACGGTTAGAGTTAAACGAAGGCGCCACAAACTGCAACAGCTGGTTCACGTCGAGCTGGCCGGTTTTGGCCGTCACCTCCCGCACGTCGATGATGTCGACCGGCGAAGGAGTATCCGTTACCGAGCGGTTCTGGCTGCGCGAGCCGACCACCTGCACGGCGTTGAGGCTGGTGGTAGCCACGGCCAGGCGCACACTCGTGGCTCCTTGGCCCGGCGTTACTTCCTGCGTCGTGTAGCCGATAGAGGAAATGGCCAGCCGGGGCTGGGCCGTGCGGGCGCGTAGCGAAAACCGGCCATCGTTGCCGGTGGCGGTGCCGTTGTTGGTTCCCTTTTCCACCACAGTAGCCCCAATAATCGGGCGGCCGTTTTCGTCCAGAACTTGGCCGGTTAGCTCCTGATTTTGGGCCCAGGCGGCCATACTCGCCAGCCAGAGCAGGCACATAAAGACAAGTTGTTTCATAGCAGAGTAGATGGTGAGGTGAGTTAAGCAGGATGAGAAATGGCTATGCCCGCAGAACATAGATTAATTGCAATAAAGTAATTTAAACCAGAAGCGGCGGTTGATTCTCGTCTTTGGATAAGCCCTAAGTACCGCTGATGCAGGACGACAAAGACCTGTTTGAGTTCCGAAAGCACTGCACTGCCACCGTTTCATTCCCTGTCTTATACCAGCAGCAGCTCGCCATCTGTTTTGCGCCACGGTTCCGAGCAGGCTGCCATCCTAATACCAGCCTGGAAAGCGAGGCTGCCAAAACGAAGCACCGCCGACCGCTGTACTTTACTGCTGCTCCATGGCTGGTGACGTCACTTTTTCGCCGCTCAGCTGCTTTCTCCGCTACACATGGCACGCTGACTATAATTATCTTTGATTCAAGCAATTACACAACAAATACTCTTCCCCAGAAAGCATAAAGTGGCAGCAGAGGTAGAATGAATGATGTTATATATATGATATTCACAATCAATTATAACTGGCTCCGCCGTCCCGATTCGAGCTGTTCTGTCCTTGGAGGATGGTCGTTTACTCAACAGCTTTACCTGGATCCAATTTTTGGGCACTTCATCCTTCACCTAATTTCTTATATACCCTCCTATGTTGCGTAAGCTAGCTTCTATTCTTTTTGTCAGCACGGTGGCCATGCAATCTGCTGCTGCCCAGACAACCCCTACCCTAAACGGCAACAGCCTTACTGGGAATCAGACTACCTCTCCGTTTTATATTACGGCGGCTCCAGCAAACGGGGAAGGTCCTTATGTGGAGATGGTTAACAACTCCTCGGCTAACCCGGAACGGGCTGGCAGCATCGGCTACATTGCCGGTTTTAACGCGGCGAATCCCGCTGGCATTTCGCACACGTTTTATTCGCGTACTGCCGGGGGCAGTTGGGTTTCACACATGCGGGTTTTGCAGAACGGCCAAATCCAGATTGGCCAGCGGCAGCCGGCTGCTCCGCACAATGATTACCGCTTGGCAGTCGATGGCAAGCTCGTGGCCCAGTCGCTCTACATCACAAACCCCAGCACCTGGGCCGACTATGTATTTGCGCCAACTTACCGGCGTATGCCTCTGGCGGACTTGGAAGCCTACCTACTACAAAATAAGCACTTGCCAGCTATTCCGGCAGCCGCCGAGGTAGAACGCAAAGGATACAATGTAAGCGAAATGGACGCAAAGCTGCTGCAGTCCGTGGAGGAGCTGACCCTGTACGTCATTGAGCTCAATAAGCAGAACCAGCAGCTCCAAGCCCGCACGGCCGAGCTGGAAAAGGCCTTATCAGCATCCAAGGTGGGCCGCTAACAGTGCCTCGCTGCCCGCCATTGGCGGCCGGTTCAGCGTCGTTAGCTATTTGACAGGAAGCAGGACCTGGCTTTTTCAGCCCAGGGTGTCGCTCCTATATCATTCCTTTAAAAGCCCATCTTAGCATGAAGAAGTTACAGCTACTACTGTTGCTCTGCTGCTTGTTAGCCGGCAGGAGTCCAAGCGTTTTTGCACAGAGCCAATGCCCCTCAGTTCCCTATAGGGATATGATTTACCAGTTTGCCAACTGGAATTGGGAAATACCCCGGTCTGATCCTAACTATTGCAAGACATGGGCAATTCGACGACCAAACGATGGCAGAAGTGATGCGGTGGTTATTGAGTCGCCGTGGGTAGGCCCACGAAACGGCATCTTAGCCCTGATTGCTCGAAACCAAGATTACACCAAAGCCAAAGGCTGGGAGCTATTGCGGATGGACTTTGGGGGTGTTACGGCCAACCCAATGCCTTACTTTATTCTCTATAACAAGTACACCGGCACGCTCCGAACTTTTTTTTACCTGAACAACCAGGGCGGCACTTATACTACCGGGGCCACCGTGACCATGGGGCACAGCAGTGCCAATGGTTCTAGAAATCCGGGTGTATTGGCCATGTCCAGGGAGACACTGCTTACGCCCGAAGCGTATACTGCCGCTACGGACGCCAATGATGAAATTGTGACGTATGTGACAAAGATGACGGACCAGGAAGGGTGGATTGTTGCCGACTTTACTATCGGTTTTGATCCTAACATTGGTTCGTCTGCTTACTACGGTACGGCCTTGCAGTTCAAAGTGCAGGGCGTGGTAACTAACAACATAAACCTGAAGGGAGAATTTAATTTTAAAACTTCGCAGGACGACGGAATAAGTTTTGCCGGCAAGGATTCTCAGACCCAAAAAACCGGTAGCGGTCCTACAGCATCAGAGCGGAAGTTCTTGGCCAACAGCAAGAAGGTTTTTGGTGTCGTCGATGACATCACCAAGTTTGTTGACAAGTTTGCGGCCAAGGCCACCAAGACGGCAAAAAACACGGCGGCCGTCAGTCCGAGCGCCAGTGATGCGGCGTCTAAAATTGCGGCAATAGCAACTGCGGACAAAACGAGCCCCAGCGTATTTAAGAAAGTACTGAACGTGCTCGGCGCCACGGGTACAGCACTTGGTATTATTGGTAACGTAGTGGGGTTGCTATGGCCGGAGGAAAAAGCCCCGGCCGTTGCCCCGCCCTTTACGCCCACTGTTTCTAATGGCTCCATCATTCTGACCGGCTCTATCACGACGACTTACCCGCTGTACAGTATAACGGTCCAGACGCCGGGTGCCCAGCACTTCAATGATGGAAAAAGCCAGACTTACTATAATTGTGCCCTTGGCCTTTTCAGTATTAAGAACACCCCGCGGGTAAATAGCGCTACTTGGCGCTACACCTACGACACGGCTCCATACGAAGATTACTACGTTGAGCTATTCTATGACCGCACGTCATTGCAAGTGGCGAACAATCTAGTGGCCACGTACAATGAAGCGGCCGGGCTTAAGCTGGTTTCTGCCCAAGCAGCAATTGTGGTTGAGCAGAAACGAGAGGACGTATACGCAGACCCCTACATGCGTCAGCAGATTGCGTCGGGCGAAATCGTAATCGACGTTGATAATGACACGACGGTGATGTATCAAACGCCTTTTATCGACCTGGGAAATTTCCGCAACCAGGCTATAACTGTGGCTTCTAACTATGCTTTATCCGAGCTGTCTTATAAGCCAAACTACTACACTTCTCCTTACAAGGTAAGTGTACGGATTAAAGCCATCCTACAAAGAAAGAATGCAACATTGGATGAAGCTCCCATCTATTATGTGCAAGACTATGCCATTACTGATCAAGGCCCCAGTGCCGGAGTTTACAATCCCAGAGTAAATAACACGCCATTCTGGACTGGTAACCCCATCGAGCCTGCCTTTAGCAATCTATTGTCAGGATTGGCTCAAAATGCTCCGGGGCAGTTCTTGTCAGACTACACGCTCCCAGCGGGTACTTACAGTTCGCCTTTAGTCGTCTCAGCGGCGAAGGATATTCTTTTTCCCGGCACAAACCCCGCGGGCAGTTCCGCCACGTTCGACCACCCCGGCAATGGCACGTCATACTTGCTATCCAACACCGGTATAAGCCTGGGAGAAGGATTCTCCGTGCGGGCTGGCACCAACTTCGTTGCTACGACTCCGCTGCAAGGGTGGAAGCAAGGAGGGCAAGCGCTGGTAGAAAGCAACGGGCCGAATCAATGCCCTTACAACCCGGACGCTTACCGAATCCTGGCTGCCGCCCCGCTACAGCAAGCATTAACTGGACTGGCTATCTATCCTAACCCGACCCAGGGTGAGTTCTCCATCACTGCCAAGAGTTATGTAGGCGGCACGCTGACTATCTATGATGGCTTAGGCAAGCAAGTAGAAAAGATTGACCTTTCCTTCCTGGGTGAGCATACCTACCGGGTGAATTTAACCGGCCACGCTCCCGGGCTGTATATTGTGAGAATGCGTACCGGACAAACTACGGTTAGCCAAAAGCTGCTGCTGCAGTAACCCCCGACAGGTTCCTAACAGCTTTTTTATTCCGATCTAAAGGAGCCAAACCTACAAGGTTTGGCTCCTTTAGTCTCCTTGTTTGTTAGCCTAGCCATTAGCCCAAGGATACAAAAAAACCAGCCCGCACAGGCTGGTTTTTTTGTATCCTTGGGCTAATGGCCTTTATCAGATCAGCATCTTCATCGGGTCTTCCAGCAGGGCTTTCAGCGTTTGCAGGAAGGCCGCGCCGGTAGCGCCGTCTACCACGCGGTGGTCGCACGAAAGCGTTACCTTCATGATGTTGCCGATGGCCAGGGCGCCGTCTTTTACCACGGCCGTCTGCTTGATGCCACCCACAGCCAGGATGCAGGCATCCGGGGGGTTGATAATGGCGGTGAACTCGTCGATGCCGAACATGCCCAGGTTGGAGATGGTAAAGGTGCTGCCCTCCCACTCGGCGGGCTGCAGCTTCTTGCTCTTGGCTTTGCCGGCCAGCTCTTTCACTTCGGTAGCAATAGCGGCCAGGCCTTTGCCGTCGGCGTTGCGCACGACGGGCACCAGCAAACCTTCGTCCACGGCTACGGCCACGCCGATGTTAACCACCTTGTTCTGGCGGATTTTGTCGCCGAGCCAAGAGGAGTTGACGGCCGGGTGCTGCTTCAGGGCTACAGCGGCAGCCTTGATAACCAAGTCGTTGAAGCTGAGCTTCACTGGCGACAGGGTGTTGAGCTGGGTACGCACTTCCATGGCTCGGTCCATCAGGATTTCCATCGTCAGATAGAAATGCGGGGCCGTGAAGAGGCTTTCCGAGAGGCGACGGGCAATAACCTTGCGCATCTGCGACACGGGCGTGTCGGTGTAGGTACCTTCGGCGGGCTGAGCGGCCGGGGCGGCAGCCGGAGCCGGAGCCGCGGCCTGAGGTGCGGCAGCGGGGGTTGGAGCGGCTTGGGGAGCGGCAGCCGGGGCAGCAGCAGGCTGCGTAGCGGCAGTGGCGCTGGGCTGGGCGCTTTCCAGGTCGCGCGATACGATACGGCCGTTTTCGCCCGAGCCTTTGATGGTGTTCAGGTCAATGCCTTTCTCGCGGGCAATGCTTTTGGCCAGCGGGGAGGCAAACAAGCGGCCACTAGCTGTGGTAGCAGCCTGGGGAGCTGCCGCGGCAGCCGGAGCGGTGGCCGAGGCGGGAGCAGCATCCTGGGGGGCAGTTTCGGCCGGCGTAGCTGCACCACCCGACTGACCACCGAGCAGGGCCTGAATGTCGGCGCCTTCTTCCCCGATGATGGCCAGAATGCCATCCACGGCTACGGCTTCGCCTTCTTTGGGGCCAATATAGAGCAGGGTACCATCGTCATAGTTTTCCAGCTCCATCGTGGCCTTGTCGGTTTCTACTTCGGCCAGCACGTCGCCGGACTTCACTTTGTCACCTACTTTTTTCTGCCAGGAGGCAATAGTGCCTTCCGTCATCGTGTCGCTCATCTTGGGCATCCGGATGACAGTAGCTTTTTTGCCATTGCCGGCGGGAGCAGCGGCCGGGGCAGCAGCTACTGGAGCCGGAGCCGGAGCAGCGGCGGGTGCTGCCGGAGCCTCTGCAACCGGAGCAGGAGCTGTTGCGGGTGCTTCTGCCGCCGCGGGAGCCGGAGCGCCACCCTGAATCTGGCTTAGCAGCGCGGAAATATCCTCACCCTCTTTGCCTACAATGGCCAACACGCCATCCACGGGTACCGATTCGGTTTCTTTGGGGCCGATATAGAGCAGGGTACCGTCTTCGTAGTTCTCCAGCTCCATCGTGGCCTTGTCGGTTTCTACTTCGGCCAGGATATCCCCGGATTTGACTTTATCACCCACCTTTTTGAGCCACGCCGCAATGACCCCTTCGGTCATAGTGTCGCTCATTTTGGGCATTTTTATGATTTCGGCCATCTGCGTCTTCGAGTGTGTTGTGTAGGGTCAAAATTAGCCCGAAAATCTTCGGGTGCAAACAATAACGTAGCGTTCGGCTGGATAGGCGCAACAGCGAATTTTCGCCTTCTCAGCAGCTACGGTAGTATTGGCATATTGCTATTTGCTGGTCAACCGGGCGGCGATCTGCTTTAGAAGCTTTTAACCCAACGACTTCCGCCAGCTTAGTGAGTCTGCAACCTGGCTTTCCTATGCCATACTACCTCAGCTGGGGCAATCCTGCAGATGGGCTACGTCCAGAAAGCTGTTCACCGAAAACATGCTGCCGGTGTAGTGCACCTTATATAGGCACAGGTTGCGGTGTTCGAAGCTGTCCATGGCGCTGAGCGGGTAGTTGAGCAGTTGGCAGAGCAGCACCCGCATGGCCCGGCCGTGCATGCATACCAGCACGGTTTCTTCCTCGGGCCGGTTGCGTAGGAGCTCAATAAAGGGCCGCTGCCGGGCCGCCACTTCGTCCGGACTTTCGCCCCCGAGTAGGCGGGCGTGCGATTCGCCCCGCCGCCACTGCTGCAGCACTCCGTTGTATTCCTCGTCTTCCTCGGGTGTGATGCGCATTCCCTCACGCACGCCCCAGCTAATCTCGTTCAGGCCGCTGTGTTGTTCGTGGGGCAAACCCAGATCCAGAAAGCCCTGCACCGACTGGTGAGTGCGCTTCAGCGTAGAAGTATACACCTTATCGAAGGGCAGGTGCTGGTAGGCCGCAAAAAAGCGGGCCGCCTGCTGGCGTCCGGCCGCGTTCAGGTCCGAATCGACGCCCGAACCCTGCACGATGCCGGCCACGTTAAAGTCGGTCTGTCCGTGCCGGATGAGGTATATTTTTTTGACGCTCACTTTCCCGCTAGCTTTGTTGTTTGGCCCCGAAAGTACTGCTTTTGGGCCCTGAATCCGTTTAATTCCGCACTTACCGCATGGCACATCCTACCGCCGACCTGGCCCAGCTCAACGCTTGGTGCCGCAATACGCTGGGCGAACACCTTGGTATTGAAATCACTGAAGTCGGCGACCGGCTGCTGGTCGGCCGCATGCCGGTGGACCGCCGCACTCACCAGCCCATGGGGTTGCTGCACGGCGGGGCCTCGGTAGCGTTGGCCGAAACGCTGGGCAGCATCGGCGCGGCCCTGCAGGTAGATGTACGCAAAAAAGCCTGCGTAGGGCTGGAAATCAACGCGAATCATCTCAAAGGGGTGCACTCGGGCTGGGTGGTAGGCCGGGCCACTGCTTTGCACGTAGGCCGCAGCACCCAGGTCTGGGAGATCCGCATTACCCACGAGGAAACCGGCGTGCTGGTCTGCGTGAGCCGCATCACCATGGCCGTCATCGACCTGCCGGCCAGCGCCGAGCCCAAGGCATGAGCCAGCCGCAGCCGCGGACGGTAACCTGGCCAGGCCGGGTGCCCACCCCGCCGGAGCAGCTTCAGCAGTTGCTCACTTTTGCCCTGCAACAACAGCTGCCAGTGGCGGCCTGGCGCCTGCCCGGCACCGAGCACGTGCAGTTGTGCTTGAGCTTGTCGGCCGACGCGGCCCTAACGGGTTTGCCCCCGGCCCTCTCACCCGAAGCCCCGGCGGGCTTCGCGTTTTTCCCCTTCCGCGACTCCGACCACAATCCGGCTTTGTTTCTGCCGGCCGACATCTACTGGCACGCCGAAACACCCGCCCAGCTTCAGCTCGACTCCACCGACAGCCGAGCCAGTCAGCTGCTGGCCTTTCTGGCCACCGAGCACGCCCCCGACCCCACACCCCTGCCCTGGCACCTCAGCACCCAGCCCGTGCCGCACACAGCTAGTCAAGCCGAGTATTATCAACTCGTCGAAACCGGCGTGCAGGCTATTAAAAGCGGGCAGGTGGTGAAAGTGGTGTCGTCGCGGGCGGCGCGGCGGCCCCTACCGGCGGGCTTCGACGCGCTGCGGGCCTTTCGGGAGCTGTGCTCCCGTTACCCGCGGGCGTTTGTGTCGTTGGTGAGTGCACCGGGCGCGGGCACCTGGCTGGGCGCTTCGCCGGAAGTGCTGGTGGAAGTGGATGAGCAGGGCGTGTTCCGGACCATGGCGCTAGCCGGCACCCAAGCGTTGGCTCCGGGTGCGCTGCCCCAGCACGCCATCTGGCGACAAAAGGAAATTGAGGAGCAGGCCCTGGTGGCACGCTACATCGTGAGCTGCTTCAAGCAACTGCGCCTGCGCGAATACGAGGAAACCGGTCCGCGCACGGTGGTAGCGGGCCAGCTGCTGCACCTGCGCACCGACTTTGCCGTGAACCTGCGCCAGGTGCCCTTCCCCACGTTGGGCACTGACATGCTGCGCCTGCTCCACCCGACTTCGGCTGTGGGCGGTATGCCCAAGCAGGCAGCCCTGGACTTTCTGCAGGCCCACGAAGGCTACGACCGAGCCTACTACAGCGGCTTTCTGGGCCCGGTAAACGTGCCCCAGGCCGGTGTTTCGCGGCTATTCGTAAACTTGCGCTGCCTGCAACTTCACCCCGCCGAAGCGGTTCTGTACGCAGGCACCGGCCTCACCGCCGACTCCGACCCCGAGCGCGAATGGCAGGAAACCGAAATGAAACTAAGCACGATTGGGGCCATCTTGCGGTGAGATGGTGAACTAGTGAATTGGTGAGTTTTATGTTCAATCCGCGCAGAACCGCGCCGCCGCAACGACAACTCACCAGTTCACCAGTTCACCATCTCACTATTTCACTAATTCACCTATGCAGGCTGTTTATAACATTGCGGAAATCTGCGCGCAGATGGGCATTACCGACGTAGTGTTGTCGCCGGGCTCCCGGTGCGCACCCCTGACGATTTCCTTTGCCCGCCACCCCCGCATCAAGGTGCGCACCGTGCCTGATGAGCGGGCCGCGGCCTTTATCGGGCTGGGACTGGCGCAAAGTCAGCGGCGGGCGGTGGCCCTGGTTTGCACCTCGGGCACGGCGGGGCTGAACTACGCCCCGGCCGTGGCCGAAGCCTATTTCCAGCAGATTCCGCTGGTGGTATTTACCGCCGACCGGCCACCGGAATGGATAGACCAGCTCGACGGGCAAACCATCCGGCAAACCGACCTCTACGGGGCGCACGCCAAGGGCACGTTCACGTTTCCGGCCGATACCTCGCACGCCGACGCTAAGTGGCACTCGGCCCGGATTGTGTCGGAGGCCATCAACCTGGCTCAGGAGTTTCCGGCCGGACCGGTGCAGGTAAACGTGCCGCTGCGGGAGCCGTTTTACCCCAAAGCCGGCGAGGAACTGACGTTCGAAACGGTGCGGGTGATTCAGGAAACGGCCAGCCTGCCGATGCTGCCGGGCCCCGAGCTGGTGGCCTTGCGCCATGCCCTGCGCCAAACGCCCCGGGTGCTGGTCGTGGCCGGGCAGCACCACCACACCGATGCCCTGTTGCTGGCCTTGCGCCAGTTCACAGCCGCCTACCAGATTCCAGTCGTGGGCGACGTTATTTCCAACCTGCACCAGCCCGTGGGGGCCAACTACGACTTGCGCACGGCCCCGCTGAGCAAGCAAGACGTGTTTATGGCCGTGCCCGAGCGGGGCCTGAAGGAAGCCCTGCGGCCCGACCTACTGATTACCTTCGGGCAGTCATTGATTTCCAAGGCCCTGAAGCTCTACCTGCGCGAGTCTCAGCCGGCCCAGCACTGGCACGTGCAGGCCGCCGGCCCCGTGGCCGACACGTTCAAGTCCCTGACCCACGTCATCCGGCTGGAGCCGACCACGTTCTTCGAGCTGCTGGTTGCTACCGACTACTCCCTGTTCGGCGGCCTGACCTCGGCCGAAGACACCGCCGCGGCCAAAGAAGCTAGTGGGACGGATAAGATACAAGCCTCTGGAAATCCTGATATGGGTTCGATTCCCGTCGCGAATCCGCCCCGCCTGACGTGGCCGACGAGTGGCTGGGCTTTGACGGAAAAAGACGCGGCGGCCAAAACAGCCTACCTCACGCCCTGGTACAAGGCCGAAAGCTGGGCCAAGGAGTTTCTGGCCGGGTTCCTGGCCCAGCCCGACCAGCCCTTCAACGAATTCACCGCCTTTCACCAGGCCCTGCGCCACCTCACCGACGGTACGGCCCTGCACCTGGCCAACAGCATGGCCGTGCGCTACGCCAACATTCTGGGAATTCCGGAAAACCGCAGCGTGGAGGTATTTGCCAACCGCGGCACCAGCGGCATCGACGGCTGCACCAGCACGGCCGTGGGCGCGGCCCTGGCCCAGCCCGAGCGACCCGTGGTGTTGATGACCGGCGACGTGGCCTTTTTCTACGACCGCAACGCCTTCTGGCAAAATTACCCCACGCCCAACCTGCGGGTAATTTTGTTTAACAACCACGCCGGGGGCATTTTCCGCCTTATCGACGGGCCGCGGCAGCAGCCCGAGTTGGAGGAGTTCTTCGAAACTCACCAACCCCTGACGGCCGAAAACACCTGCCGCGACTTTGGCCTGCGCTACTTCACGGCCAGCACCTTCGCCGAGCTGAAGTTGGCGCTATCCGCTTTCTTTGCACCGGTAAGCGGCGCGGCCCTGCTGGAAATCACCACCGACAGCGCCACCAACGCCGCTTTCTTCGAAGAATACCGCAAAGCAGTCCGCACTTCCTTCTCCTGAACAACTCGGCGTCTTCAGCGTTTTCTTCTGCGTCCTCGGCGGGAACCATCGTTCAACGATTTAGCCCGCAGAAGGCGCAGAAGAAAACGCTGAAGACGCTGAAGAAAACCTGACCAACTATGGCCGAACAAATCACCTGGACCCCGATTAAGGAGTTCCGCGAAATCCTCTTCACCTTCCACGAGGGCATCGCCAAAATCAGCATCAACCGTCCGCAGGTCCACAATGCCTTCACCCCGCTCACGGTGCAGGAAATGATTGAGGCCATGGACATCTGCCGCAACCGCACCGACATCGGCGTGGTGGTTCTGACCGGCGAGGGCGGCAAGGCCTTCTGCTCGGGCGGCGACCAGAGCGTACGGGGCCACGGCGGCTACGTGGGCGAAGACACCGTACCACGCCTGAATGTGCTGGATCTGCAAAAAATGATCCGCTCAATTCCCAAGCCCGTGGTAGCCATGGTAGCCGGCTGGGCCATCGGCGGCGGGCACGTGCTGCATGTGGTCTGCGACCTGAGCATTGCCGCTGAAAATGCCCGCTTCGGCCAGACCGGTCCGAACGTGGGTTCGTTCGACGGCGGCTTTGGCGCTTCCTACCTGGCCCGCGTGGTTGGTCAGAAGAAAGCCCGTGAAATCTGGTTTCTCTGCGACCAGTACAACGCCCAGGAAGCCCTGGATATGGGCCTAGTAAACAAGGTGGTGCCGCTGGAGCAGCTGGAGGAAACCACTGTGGCCTGGTGCAAGAAAATTCTGGAAAAAAGCCCCCTGGCCTTGCGCATGCTCAAATCCTCGTTCAACGCCGAGCTCGACGGGCAGGCCGGAATTCAGGAGCTGGCCGGCAACGCCACGCTGCTCTACTACCTGTCGGAGGAAGCCAAGGAAGGCAAAAACGCCTTTATTGAGAAGCGCAAGCCCGACTTTTCGAAATTCCCGAAGTTCCCGTAACCGAGCGGCTTCTTCTGTTTACCCCAAACTGCCGGCCCTTACCAGAGGCCGGCAGTTTTCTTTTTACGCTGGGCCGCGCCTTCGCTATATTGCTGCCTGGGTCTTACTTCTTACTTCCTGGCTTATGAAACCATTGCTATTTCTGCTGCTGCTGCTCGGCTTCTCGGCGGTGGCGGCGCGTGCCCAGTCGGCCCCTGCAGTAGCGGCGGCTCCGGCCGGGCCCGACAAAACCCGGGAAGTACGCGTAGTGGAGGCCGCCTGCGGACAATGCCGGCTCGGGCTGCCGGGCAAAAGCTGTGACTTGGCTATCCGCCTCGATGGTAAAGCCTATTTCGTGGACGGCACCACCATCGATTCCCACGGCGATGCCCACGCCAAGGACGGCTTTTGCCAGACCATCCGGCAGGCGCAGGTGCAGGGCGAAATCGTTGATAACCGGTTTAAGGCCACTTCCTTTCAGCTGCTGCCCGCCGCGCCCAAGGGCAAATAGCGCGGCACTGTTGCCACGCTGCTCTTGCATACGGCTGCCGGCTGCCGCCGACGGCGTTCCCTGTCATTCCTCTCAACCAATGGCCGACTACTTAATAAAATCCACTGACAAGCGCACGTTCACCCTGCTGGCCGGGGCTGCTGTGCTGGGCGAGCTAAAATACACCGAGTGGTTTTCCTTCAAGGCCATCCTGGCCCTGACCGATGGCACCTCGTTCCGCATCGAGCCCAGAGGATTCTGGGGCACTACCATCGAGGTAAAGGATGAGGCGCAAACCGTGCACCTCAGCTTCAAGATGAACTGGGACGGCAACATCGTGCTCAAGTCCCGGCTGGGTGGCACAAACCGCGCCGTTGTGCTCAAAAACCGGGGCCTGCAAGGTGGCTACGTGCTGCTTGATAAGGAAGGTCAGGAGCTGCTGACGATACAGCCCGATTTCAAGTGGAACAAAGCCAACCACGACTACGCGGTGGTCAGCTCCGAGCAGTTCGATACCTACGCCGCCAAAGAGGCTTTGGTGCTGACGGCCATTCACTGCGCCAACTACTACATGACGATGGCAAGCACCATTATTACGACAACTATTATTTAGCCGTTTTGCCTTCTTTCCATTCGTACCGCCGTGGGCTGAAATCGAGCATTGCGGCTGCCTTGCTCACGTTGCTGGCCTTGAATAGTCAGGCTCAGCAGCCGGCCCAGCTGCGGGTGCAGCCCCTGACTCTGCCCCGGGAATTAGCCAGTCCCGACAATCAGTTTTCGGGCCTGTTTGTCAGTCAGAAAAGGCTGTTTCTGCTGTCGGAAAGCCGCCTGCTAGACCCGGACAAGCCGGAGGGCAAGCTCTATACCATCAGCTTGCCCGACCTGGACCGCAAGCTGACGGATACGGCCTATGTACTGCCCTACCGCAAGTACCACCTGGCCGGTCTGGAGTTGCTCAAGGACAAGATTACGGCCGCCGGACAGGTATACGAAGGACTGGAGGCCATGCTGGTGGACGACTCGATGGTGTATTTCGCGGTGGAAACGGCCACGGCCTCGCCCAACTGCTACCTGCTGCAAGGCCAGCTGCAAGACTCGGCCGTGGTGATGAACCCCGACTTTCTGGTGAGCCTTGCCAAGCCTACCGCTGCTGATGGCAGCCGCATTTACAACGCCGGCTTTGAGGCCCTGTTGCAGAACAAGCGCAGCCTTACCGCTCTTTTCGAATACAACTCCTTTCCGGCCGGCAATTTTGCTTATCCTTTTGACAAGCTGCGCGCCGGCTCTATCAGTCCGGGCAAGCCGGTTGGGATTCAGCCCCTGCCCTTCCGCATTACGGACGTCACGGCAACCCGAAAAAACCGTTTTACGGCCCTCAACTACTTCTTCCGGGGCGACGACGACCAAGCCTACCGCCCCGCCCAAACCGACCCAAATACCGCCCTCGTCAAGCCTGGCGACGCTTACCGCAGCTACTGCCGGCTTATCGAGCTACGCTACCGTGGCAACACCTACCACTGGCAGCCCCTGGCCGAGTTTCCGGCCGAGTATATGACCTATAACTGGGAAGGAATTGCGGCCTACAAGCGGGGCTATTTTGTCATCAACGACAAGTATACCCCCCAGAAGCCCTACCGCTCAACGCTGCTGTTTGTGCAACCCGCGCGGCGCTGAAGCTAGGCTTGGCAGCCCTGACAACCAAGCTGACCTGAAGGACTTTATCTTTCGAGTAGAATGCCTGAGCCGGTACTTTTCTCTAGCTTACTTGCCAAAAAGCAGCCGGCTCGGCTATCCCGTTTTATCTTATCTGCTTAAGTGTGAATGTATGGCTAGCCGCTCTGCCAAAACCAAAGAACCGAAAAGCGTAAACGCGGCTTCTCAGCCGCTAAAGGCCTCTGGTACGGCGCCAGGCTTCGTGGACAACCGCCCGGCGGCCGTAGCCCAGCGCCGCCTGCAGGCCCAAGCCGATAACAGTCCGCAAGTACAATACGCGGCCCAACTCCAAGCCCGGGCCGATACCGGAAGCCTGACTGAGTCACCGGTGCAGCGCCAGGAAAACCGGACGGGCCTACCCGACCAGCTCAAAAGCGGAGTAGAAAACCTCTCGGGCCACTCCCTGGACGACGTACGGGTGCATTACAACTCCAGCAAGCCCGCCCAACTGCAGGCCCACGCCTACGCCCAGGGCACCGACATTCACGTGGCGCCGGGCCAGGAGCAGCACTTGCCCCATGAGGCCTGGCACGTAGTGCAGCAGAAGCAGGGCCGCGTGCAGCCCACTATGCAGCTCAAGGCCGGGGTGCCAGTCAATGATGACGCGGGGCTGGAGCAGGAAGCCGATGTGATGGGCGCCAAAGCGGCAACCCAAGCTCCTTCCATACTGCCAAAAGAACAGCAGGCAGAGCCAGCTCACCAATTGAAAAGCACTCCACTAGGAAGCGCACAACCCTTACAACGCGTTATTTTATATAACGGAAAACAATACAACAAACCTGAGTTATTCAGCAAGGATAATAAAGAAGTATTTGATAAAGTCATGGAGCTGAAAGGCAGTTTGAGAATGGGTGACATAAACAGGATGGCTGGCGAGAATACTGTTTACGACGCTAACAACAGCTTCGAAGTAGCTACCGTGGAACGAGTAAAAACGGAGCAGGAAATAAGAAACGAGCAAGGCGAAGCCAATACGGAGGAAATAAAATTAGATAAGAGAACTACGGAATATCCTGACGTACGCACACTGTTTGCACCAATTGACAGAGCTATTATCGTCATTAATGATGGCCGTTACCAATTCGTGGGGACAAGTGGGTTAGTTAACTGCGTGGAAGTAATGATTGAATGCCACACTGAAACGGATAAAGGCTATCTGGTAGCGCATGTGAATGGTCACATTGAAGATGACGAGACGGAGATTAAAAACCAGCTTACTATTATGCTGAACGCCTTGGGCGAACATTTGAGGAAAGAAATTAGATGGAGTGATTTTGAAAGAGAATCTACGAAAAACAAGTTAACACTTGTGCGCAGTGCCAAGCTAAAGGAACAGAATCTACTAATTAATATGAGGAATATATTAGCCGAGAGCGGGGCCCACATGAAGCTGGTAAACAGCAACTCCGCAACGATGGAGATTACCGCAACGGGGGCCAATTACTACGATAACATGGTAGAATCAACCGAAATACAACCACCCGTAACAGATTACCGTCATATTGAGGGATATCCATTTCAGGAGAAGTAGGAACAATTAGTTTTCAGCAGCTAACTGGCGATCTTGTTGAAACAGGCAGACGTCTTCAAAACGCGTTTACGTCCATTGCGACACCTCGCCAAAACTCTTAAAAACATGCCTGCCCGCAAGCTACCTTCTGTGAATAAAAAAAAGCGCTAACCGGAGGGTCAGCACTTTTGAGTTTTGGGTGAGGACAAGCCTCATCAGGTATATTAGAAACTAATTCCGCCCCTAAAATATCGACCCGTAGGCCGCACAGCCTTCGCACCAGCCGAAGAAGTTGCGTAGCCGCTCATGCTTCGCCTGTTTCTTGAGGCGCTTACGGGCTTTGCGAGCCGCTTCGGCGGCACGGTCCGGGATGGGTGCGGCGATACTGCGCAGCGTGAGGTAACGGCGAAAAACGAAGGTACGAACCAAGGCAAACGGGGTGGGGCTGGTGGCAGGCATGGCGTTTGAAAGTTGGTGACGTTACCTAAGATACAACTTTATCCGGCTCACTGTCAAGCGCAAGCCCCCTTTATCACGGCCCAGCCCAGGGGGGCTCTAGAAGCACGGTGCGGGGTAATTGCGGGAGTTTGGCTATTTAGCGGCGGCAAAACAGGCTTGTCATAGCTTTTATCCACTTTATCCAACAGCTAGCTTATGTGGGAATGGCTCCGCTCCGTGTCCATTTTTCTGAGTAATAAGAAAATTGCCGCCATTAAACTGGAAAACGAGAACCTGCGGCTCTACGGGGCCCGGGACCTGGCCGGCTTCGACCTCACGAAACCCGTGCGGCAGCCCACGCCTACCGAAATCCGGGGGCTGGCTACTGGCGGCATTCTGTTTTTCTACGGCGACAACCCCATCAAAATCCTGCCCCAGCTCAAGCCCGACGAGTTGGTAGAGCGCAAGGCCGCCACGGCCCAATGGTGGGGCATTTACGACACCGAGGATGCCTTAACAGCCCTGCAGAACCTACGTAAGGGAGGCCACCGACAAGACTTTCAAAATCAGCTCAAACATGAGTCGCTGCACTGGTATAACCTGTTTGCTACCAACCCGTTTCTGAAGTCGCGGACGGTGACCAACGTGGGCGCCTGGGACTATGCCCGCATGGTAAACGTAGCCCGCTGGTGCTACGACTACGGCTACTTGAGCTGGGAGCAGGCCTGGCCGTTTATCGATGCCGGCACCCGCCTAGCCTTGCGCGACTACGACTCCTGGGACAGTTTTGCTGCCGGCTTCGTGGCAGGCCGCCTCATGTGGGACGTGCAGAACGACAGCCACGCCGACATTGCCGAAATAGCGCGCTACCTGATAGAGTCCAACGTGAGTTTGTGGCGCGACATTCCCTGGCAACTTTACCCGGTGGAATAGGCCCCCGAGCTGGGCTTCTTGTTCCGCTACCTGCCCGGCCGCCGGGCAGGCGGCACTTTTTCCGATTTTCTCCACATGAACCTTCGTACTCTGTTACTGCTGGCCATGTGGCCCGGGAGCTCGGGCCACGCCCAAACCCCGCCCGTGACCAGCGTTATCCTCTCGCCAGCCGCAGTAGCGGCTCTGTTGCCCGACGCCAGTAGGCCGGCGCTGAGCCTGATCTACCCCATTTTCAGGGTGTACAAGAACACGGATAAAACCGGGGTAAGCTACTGCGTGCTGATGGAAAGCCGGGACCGGCTCGACGAGGAAAAAGAGCCCATCAGCAGCCGCATCAAAGCTGTGACGCTGCGCCAAAACGGCAGCCAGCTAAGTAAAAGCTGGAAAGTAAACGACTATCTGGTGGCCGAGAAAAAGGAGCAGTCCATCTGGTTCTGGACCAAGTTTGCCAGTTTCCAGGACTACGACCACGATGCGGTAATTGACCCCATTTTGGTGTATGGCACCGCGGCCCGGGGAGCCGACGACGGCCGCATCAAAATCATCATCTATTACCGGGGACAGAAAATAGTCTTGCGCCATCAGAACGGCGACTTGGACGTTCAACGCAACATTCAGGTAGACAAGGCTTTTTACGGCCTGCCGGCTCCCTTGCAGGCGGCCGTGCGGCAGAAGCTGGCCCTGATTGAAAAGAACAACCTGACCCTGCTGCCCAACGGCTGGCAGCAGGCCATGGCCAAGAAGGCCACCTTCATCAACGATTCGTTTTACAGCAGCAAGTAGCCGATGGCGCGCCGGGCAACTCCAGACTGCTGATTTTCAACCCGTGCCACATTGGGGAAGCTTTCCGGCGGGAGCTTCGTATGCAGTTGTGGTTGTATTACGTGAATCTTTGCCGCCGACCTTTTCGCTTTTCCTATGCCTGCTACGCCCCTGCTCCCCGACTCCCTGCTGCTTAACGGCCGCGAATTCCGCTACTCCGACATCAAGCAATATCCCGCCAACAGCCCCGTGGACCTGAACGGCTATGAGGCCAAGGTGCTGGATTTCTGCCGGCAGTGGCTTAATGGGGCCTTGGAATTTGGGCTGCGCACTTCGGGCTCTACCGGTAAGCCGCAGTCGGTGACGATGCGGCGGCGGCAGCTGGTGGCTTCGGCCCGCCGCACCGGCGACTACTTCGACCTGGGTCCCGGCGACCGGATGCTGGTGTGTTTGAACTGCGAGTTTGTGGGCGGCATGATGATGCTGGTGCGCGGCCTGGAGCTGAACCTGCATATGACCATCGTGGAGCCCCAGGCCGACCCGCTGGCGTTGGTGCCACCCACGGCCGAGTTCGACTTTGCCTCCTTCGTGCCGCTGCAGATGCGCGAGGTGCTCACGTCGGCCAATTTGCCCCGTTTGAACCGGATGAAGGCCATTCTGGTGGGTGGGGCCACAGTGGAAAGCAGCCTGGAAAAGGCGCTGCAAACCCTCAAAGTGCCAGTGTACCTGACCTATGGCATGACCGAAACGGCCTCCCACATTGCCCTGCGCCGCCTCAACGGCCCCGATGCCACAGCTACTTACCGCGCCCTGCCCGGCATCCACATCGACCAGGACCCGCGCGGCTGCCTCACCGTGCGCGCCGACGTGACCGACGACCGGCTGATTACGACCAATGACCGGGTAAACCTGCTCGACGAGCACACCTTCGAGTGGCTGGGTCGCGCTGACTTCGTCATCAACTCGGGTGGGGTAAAAGTGCAGGCCGAGAAGGTGGAAAAAGTGCTGGAAGTAGCTCTGGTGGAGCTGAACCTGCCCAACCGCCGCACCTTCGTGGCCGGCCGCCCCGACGCCCGCCTAGGTGAGCAGGTAACAGCCTTTCTGGAAGGTGCGCCCCTTTCTGAGACTCAGGCCCAGCAGCTTATGGCCCTGCTCACGGAGCGCCTGGAGCGCTACGAGCGGCCTCGGGAGCTGGTCTACGTGTCGCAGTTTCGTACCACGGCCTCGGGCAAGCTCGATAGGCTGAATACGCTCCGGGCCACCGCCACCACCCACCCCGACACGCCCCACCGGTAGGCCCAGCCCGCAGCGGCGAAAAAGGCTAACCGAGGTGGGTAGAGACCTGGCAGAAGTAAAAAACGGTTTTCCGGGGTCCTAGCTGGCTGTCGGGCACCGCAGGAAACGCAGCCAGAGGAACTATAGCGGTGCGGTTAACGCAAATCAACGTCTTACTTATGTGAAAAAAGACGTTGATTTGTACAACTTTCCACCGCATTTTCTATAATGAAGCGTACCTATATTTCGGTAGCCGCGCTGCTGCTGGCCGCCCAGTTCGGGGGCGGCTGCGCCAGCACTACCGCCACCACGACTGCCTCTACTGCTCCCGCGGCTACGGAGGCTGCGCCTGCCACCGAAGCCAAAGCCACCCGGCAGCCCCAGGGCGGGGCTGCCCTGACTACTACGGCACCCGAGACAATGACCGACGCGGCCGCCTTCCAGGTGGTCAGTGAGCAGTTTGCCGACCTGCGCGTGCTGCGCTACCAGGTGCCTGGTTTCGAAACGTTGTCGGCCCAGCAGAAGGAGCTGCTTTACTACCTCTACGAAGCCGCCTTGTGCGGGCGCGACATTTCTTACGACCAAAACTTCAAGCACAACCTGCGGGTGCGCCGCACGCTGGAGGCCATCTGGCCCGCCAACCAGCAGCAGATTTCGGCTACCTCCAACACTCAGCGTGTAGATGAGGCCAACAAGCTCAACATCTACACCAAGCGGGTGTGGTTCAGCAACGGCGTGCACCACCACTATTCCACCCGCAAGTTCGTGCCCGAGTGCAGCCCGGCGTATTTTGCCCAGCTGGTGAAAAGCGTAGACCCCTCGACGTTGCCGCTGGAAAAAGGCGAATCCGTAGACCAGCATCTGGCTACCCTGACGCCCATCATCTTCGACCCGAACGTGTCGGCCAAGCGGGTAAACCAGGAAAAGGACGCCGACCTGGTGGCTACTTCGGCCAACAATTTCTACGAGGGCGTAACCCAGCAGGAAGCCGAGGCTTTCTACGCCCGGAAGATTGACAAGAAAGACCCGCGCCCCGTTTCCTACGGCCTGAACTCCAAGCTGATGAAGGACGAGAAGGGCCAGATTGTGGAGCGTACCTGGAAAGTGGGCGGCATGTACGGCGAGGCCCTGACCCAGGTAGCCTACTGGCTGGGCAAGGCGGCCGAAATAGCCGAAAACCCCGAGCAGAAGCTGGCCCTGCAACGCCTGGTAAACTACTACACCACCGGCGACCTGAAAACCTGGGACGACTACAACATTGCCTGGGTGCGCGACACCAAGAGCCGCACCGACGTGGTGAACGGCTTTATCGAGGTGTACGGCGACCCGCTGGGCTACCGCGCCTCCTACGAGTCGGTGGTATCGTTCAAGGATTTGGAGGCCACCAAGCGCATCAAGGCCATCGGCGACCAGGCCCAGTGGTTTGAAGACAACTCCCCGATTCTGCCCAAGCACAAGAAAAAGAACGTGGTGGGCATCACGGCCAAGGTAATTACGACCGTAGTAGAAAGCGGCGACGCGGCCCCGGCCACGCCCATCGGCATCAACCTGCCCAACGCCACCTGGATTCGTAAGGAGCACGGCTCGAAGTCGGTAAACCTGGGCAATATCGTGGACGCCTACGGGCAGGCCGATGCCGGCGGCTCGCTCGACGAGTTTGCCTACAACGACGAGGAAAAAGCCCGGGCCCGCAAGTACGCCGGCCTGGCCGGTAAGCTTCACACCGACATGCACGAGGTAATCGGCCACGCCTCGGGCCAGATTAACCCCGGCGTGGGCACGCCCAAGGAGACCCTGAAAAGCTACGCCTCGGCCATTGAGGAAGGCCGCGCCGACCTAGTGGCCCTGTATTACCTGATGGACCCCAAGCTGGTGCAGCTGGGCGTGGTGCCGAGCCTGGAAGTGGGCAAGGCCGAGTACGACAACTACATCCGCAACGGCCTGATGGGCCAGCTCGTGCGCCTGCCCCTGGGCGAAACCGTGGAGGAAGCCCACATGCGCAACCGCCAGATGGTAGCCAAATGGGCCTACGAGAAAGGCAAGAAGGCTAACGTCATTGAAAAGGTAACCAAGGATGGCAAAACCTACTTCAAGGTCAACGACTACCAGAAGCTGCGCGGCCTGTTTGGGCAGCTCTTGCGCGAGCTGCAGCGCCTGACCAGTGAGGGCGACTACGCGGCGGCCAAAAACCTGATTGAAACCTACGGCGTGAAAGTAGACCCCGTGCTGCACAAGGAAGTGCTGGCCCGCTACGCCAAGCTCAATATTGCGCCCTACGCCGGCTTTATCCAGCCCAAACTGGTACCCGTGGAGCAGGGCGGCAAAATCGTGGACGTGAAGGTCGAATACCCTACCGATTTTGCCCAGCAGATGCTGGAGTACAGCCGCAAGTACAAGTTTTTACCTAATTACAACTAAGGCTTCGGGCCGAACCCTGACTCCATGAAAAAACTGCTATTTCCAGCCCTGCTGCTGGCCGGTGCCCTGGCCGCACCAGCCGCTCACGCCCAGACCACCAACATCAACGCGGCCCGCTACGAGTACTGCGAGCTGCTCAAAACTGAGTTCCTGAACGAGCCCACCAAGACTAAAGGCGGCGACATTTTCGTGGACTTCGGCTTTGGCTACGAAAAGCTCGGCGACAGTGACATGGCCAAGCGCGAAGTAGGCGACATTGAAGTGTTTTCGACCCCGCTGAGCACGCTCAACTACATGGGCAAGCGAGGCTGGGAAGTGGTGCAGGTATACTCCTTGCCCAACGGCCAGAAAAACCAGCAGGCCACCCACATTCTGCTCCGCCGCCTGACTACCTCCTCGGGCCCGAAGTAGATTTCGGTTTCCTATGATTCACTAAAAAAGCCGACCTTCCGTACGGGAGGCCGGCTTTTTTATGCCTATCAGCAAGCGGGAAGCCCTTGGAACGACAGCTCTCCATTTCACTAGTTCACCAACTCACTACTGGTAGCGGAAGTGCTGCTGGGAAAAGAGCTTGCGCCTGAAGCGGGCCGTTTTGTATAAATCCCCCAGAAACAGCTTGACCCGGCCATAGAAGATGGGTCCATCGAGGGTTTCGTCGAGGTTGCGCTCCACGAACAGGGTTTCGCGCCAGCCCGCACCCACCCCGATGCCGAACCAGGGAAACACCCGGAAGTGGCTCGATACGGAAGGCTCCATCAGCCACACCGTGGATTTGGCATCCTTGCTCTGGGCCCCGCCAGGCTCCGTAAAATTGGTAAAAAAGCGGCCTACACCCAGTTGGAGCGGAGCGCTCAGCTCCCAGCGGTTAGAGCGAATAAACAGGTACTCGGCGTAGGCGGCCACGTAACGAAACCGCAGCTCGGAGCGGGTGCCACTGGGGTAGTGGGCCGGTACTTCCTCCTGGGACGGAATGCCGTTACTGAGCAAGTAGCCCCCGGCTCCGGCCCGCAGCCGGCCCCGCCACTCCACGGCCAGCTTGAGCCCGTTGATGCCCACTAGCTTACCGTCGATAATGGAATAGCGGTTATCGAACTGGAACACAATGCGGCGGTGCGCCTGCTTCTTTATCGAGGAGGTGGAATCGGCGTCCTGGGCTGCCAGAGGCAGGGCCCCGGCTAGGGCTCCCAGGAGCAGCCAACTCTTCAGCGCGTGTTTCACGGGCGCAAAGTACGAAAGGCAAGCGGGGGAATTGTGCACAACAAGGCAATTTGGGGCGAGTTGCTCACCCGCGCCCTGGCGCCGGTTCACCCCCGCAACGGGCTGCTTCACCCATTTTTTGGCTGGATAACCGCCACCCTTTCCAGAAGTTTGACCATCCTCTTCCCGCTACTGCCATGACCGTATCTCCCGAATCCCTGTTCCTGCTGGCCAGCAACCTGGTGCTGCCGGGCTGGCTGCTACTGATTGTTGCCCCGCGCTGGCGCGTGACGCGCTGGGTGGTGGGCAGCGGGGCGCTGCCGCTGGTGTTGGCTGTCATCTATGCCGCCTGCATCGGCTGGCACTACTTCAGCGGGGCAGCCCAGCAGGGCGGCTTTAGCTCCTTACCCGAAGTAGCCGCGCTGTTTCAGGACCCGTGGGCCCTGCTGGCCGGCTGGGTACACTACCTCTGCTTCGATTTGGTCGTGGGTGCCTGGGTCAGCCGCGACGCCCAGCGCCGGGGCGTGCCCCACCTGCTGCTGGTACCCACACTGGTGCTGACGTTCCTGCTCGGTCCCGTCGGCTTTCTGCTGTATCACCTGCTGCGCCGCTTCTACCCGCGGGCAACTCCGGCGGCTCCGACCCTCGCCTGACTTCTGCCGCTTTCTGCTTTTTCCGTTCCCAATAACCCTTTTGGCTATGAAAATGCTCACTCTTTCTGCCCAACTTTCTCCCGCTACTACTAGTCCCGAAAGCATGGGGCCGGTGCGGCAGTGGCTCACAGTGCTGCACCGCTCCAACCCGGTGTTGTCGGGGGCCGGGTGGCTCCACGTGCCGCTGGTGGTGTTGGCCCTGGTGCTGCTGCCCTTCGATGAGCGGGTGGTACTGGGCCTGAATGTGTGGCTGAAGCCCCTGAAGTTTGCCCTCTCCGACATCATCTACCTCTGGACGCTGGGCTGGCTGCTGGCCGATTTGCCGGCCGGGGCGCAGCGCGCCGTGCGCCGCATTAGTTGGGGCGTGGCCATCAGCATTCTGGTCGAAATCGTTGTAATTTTCCTGCAGGCGGCCCGCGGCACGACGTCTCACTTCAACGTGGCTTCTCCGCTGGATGGGCTGCTGTTTAGCCTGATGGGCATTTTCATCATGCTCAATACCGGCCTGCTGCTCTGGGCGTTGGTACTCACGCTACGCTACCGGCCGTTTGGGCCCACGGCCTACGTGTGGGGAATGCGCCTGGGGCTGGGGCTGTTTCTGGTGGGCAGCGCCGTGGGCGGGGCCATGATTCACCACCTGGGCCACACAGTTGGCGGCACCGATGGTGGTCCGGGCTTGCCCGGCCTGGGCTGGAGCACCCGGCACGGCGACCTGCGGGCCGCGCACTTCCTGGGCTTACACGCCTTGCAGGCCCTACCCCTGTTCGGCTGGCTGCTGGCCCGCTACTTTCCCCAGCTGCAAAACCGCGGGCAGCTGCTCGGAATGCTGGGCTTCTCGCTGCTTTACACCGCTGCCATTGTTTGGCTGTACCTGCACGCCCTGCAGGGCCTGCCTTTCTGGAAACTCAGCTAGTCTGAATTAGCCCCTGCTGCCATGACCAAAATTGCGGTTAACCTCGTGCCTTTGCCTCACCTCAGCGCCCTGGCGGCTACGGCGGCCGACCATACCGATGCCTACCGGGTGAGCTTGCCCGCCCACGCGCCCCGGGATGCTTCGGCCATAGCCGAGCTGCTATTCGGCCAGGGACCGGCCTGGGTGCGGCGCCTGATGCAGTTGCGCGACTGGCTCGTGCGCCCTTTCGGCCTGGCCACTTTGCCCGCCCCCGCTCCTGCAGATCCGCCCATCCCGCTGACCGTTGGCGCCCATGTCGGACCTTTCCGGGTGTTTGGCGTAACTGCGCAGGAAGTCATCCTGGGCCAGGACGACGCGCACCTCGACTTCCGGGTATCGGTGTTGGTAACCGGGCCGGCGGTTGTCGTCACCACGGTGGTGTGGTTTCACAACGGGTTTGGCCGGGCCTATTTCACCCTGATCCGGCCGTTCCACCATCTGGTGGTCCCAGCTTTACTGCGCTACGCCCTGCGTTATTCGCCCCGCCCATAACGGCTTGATTTGGTTTACCAGCCGCCGTGGCATCTTTACGCCTATGAACGACCGTCGTCTGCGGCTGCTGGGCATTCCGGTGCTGGCCGTGCTTATTGCCCTGCTCAACCTGCGCGAACTGCCCACCCGGCCGAACTTGGTTATGGTGCTGGTGCACCTGGCCGTGTCTCTGCTCTTTACGGCTACGCTTTGGCTAGGCACCAGCACCATCTGGAACCGGCTGCTACGCCGCTTTCCCCACGTCGACCAGACGCGGCGGCGGCTCTGGCTGCTCACCCTTCTGGGCGTGCTCTACACGGCCGCAGCCAGCGCGGCGCTGATGTCCTTTCTGCACCTGCTGCTACCGGCTTACTTTTTCCTGACGGTCCCGGACCTGTTCACCCAGATTACCTTCAACCTGATTCCGACGGTGCTAGTGATGATGCTCTACGAAAGCATCCACTTCTTTGAGCAGTGGGAACACAACGTGCGCCGGGCCGAGCAGCTCACCCAGGCCGGGGTGCAAAGCCAGCTCGAAGCCCTGCAAAACCAGCTCGACCCGCACTTTCTCTTCAACAGCCTCAACACCCTGGCCGCCCTCATCGACGAAGCCAACCGGCCCGCTCAGGAGTTTGTGGAGCAGCTGGCCGACGTGTACCGCTACGTGCTGCTGAGCCGGGAAAAAGCCACCGTCCCGCTCGGCGAGGAGCTGGCCTTTGTGGAAACCTACGTGGCCCTGCAAAAAACCCGCTTCCGCGACAATCTACAGGTCAACCAGCAGATTCCGGCCCCGCTGCTGGCCCGGCAGGTAGCCCCGCTCAGCGTGCAGCTGCTGGTCGAAAACGCGCTGAAGCACAACGTCGTGAGTCGGGAGCACCCGCTAGACATCCATATTTCGGCCGACGAAGCCAGCGGCTATCTTGTGGTGCAGAACACGTTCCGGCCCCGCGCCGCCGGGCTGGGCCCCAGTACCGGCCTGGGGTTGCAAAACACCCGGCACCGCTACGAGCTGCTGCAAGCCCCGCGGCCGGTGCGCATCGAAGCCACCGACGCGGCCTTTACGGTGTATCTGCCTCTGCTGTCGGCTTAGCCTTTTCCGTCATTCGCTTTGCCTGTTCCGCTATGAAACCCTTAGTTGTCCTGCTGACCGTTTTCGGCGTCTTGGTGCTGGGCGCGTATCTGCTTACCGGCCGCGGACACGCCGCCCTGGCCGGCAACGGGGCCATGGCCGCCATGCTGCTCTTCACCGGGGCCGGGCACTTTGCCTTTACCCAGGGCATGATGCAGATGCTGCCGAGTTTTGTTCCGGCCCGCAAAGCGGTAGTTTGGCTCACCGGAGTTCTGGAAATGGTGGCAGCCATTGCTTTGCTGGTGCCGGCTTTGCGCCCTACCACGGGCTGGCTGCTCATCGGGTTTTTCGTGTTGATTTTGCCAGCTAATATTCACGCGGCCCGGCACCGGCTCAACTACCAAACCGGAACGCAAGACGGTCCGGGCCCGGCGTATCTGTGGTTCCGCATTCCGCTGCAGCTGCTCTTTATTGACTGGGTCTGGTACTTTGCCATCTACCTTCGCTGAGCCCAGCGACAATTAGCCTAGCTTGCTGGCCGGGCCCTCTTTTTTGCTTTCCATATGACTGTTCTGCTGCTCGAAGACGAGTACCCGGCCGCCGAGCGGCTCCAGCGCCTGCTGCTCCAGGCCGCACCCGAAGCCCAGGTAGCGGCCGTACTCGACACCGTAGCCGGGGCCGTAGCCTGGCTCACTGCCAACCCTGCCCCCGAGCTTATCATCTCCGATATTCAGCTAGCCGACGGCCTCAGTCTCGACGTGTTCGACCAGCTGGTGGTGCGCAGCCCGGTCATTTTTGCCACGGCCTATGACGCGTATGCCCTGCGCGCTTTCAAGGCCAACAGCATTGATTACCTGCTCAAGCCCATTAAGCTAACCGAGCTGCGGGCGGCCCTGGACAAGCTGCGCGACTGGCAGCAGCCCGCCGCCCCGGCCCGGCAGCTGGAAAGCCTGCGCGACAGTTTGCCCCGGGCTGAGCGGCAGTACAAAACCCGCTTTCTGGTGCGCAGCGGCGAACAGCTTCTGCCCCTGCCCGCTGGGGCGGTGGCCTGGTTCCAAAGCCGCCACGAAGTCACGACGCTGGTAGCAACTGACGGCCGCCGCTACGTGGTTGATTACACGCTGGAGCAGTTGGAAAGCCTGCTCGACCCTAGCCACTTTTTCCGCCTCAACCGCCAATACCTTGCGCATTTGCAAGCCGTGCAGCGCCTTCACCCCCACTTCAACGGCAAGCTCAAGCTCGACCTCTCCCCCGCTCCCAGTGAGGAAGTTATGGTCAGCAAGGAGAAGGCCGGCGCGTTTAAAAATTGGCTGGAGGGATGAGGGGTAATGCTCCCTGTGGCCTTACGAGCGTAGCGAAGCCATCCGTCCTGTGAGCTGTACGGAGGGTTCTAATGTGAAAAACCCCTTCCTACACCCGGTAGCAAGGGGCTTTCTAGTCAAAGCTCATTTTGTACTGCGCAGAGGACGGATGAACGACGCTTGATGTGCGGAAAGTCGTGCCTCCTGGCAAGGACACATTCCTCACATGAGCACCTCAGCCCACTACCCTTACCGCTCCAGCCAGGCGCGAAAGGCAGGAACTCTTTCCCGGCTGATAAGTACGTCGCCTTCGGGGGCAGCGGGGGTGAGCACGGTTTTCAGGCGGCTGTTGGTGTAGTGAATAATGTCCTGGATAGCGTCGTGCTGCACGTAGTAGGCCCGGTTGAGGCGGAAAAACTGCCGCGGGTCCAGGAGTTTTTCCAGCTGCTCCAGGGTCTGGTCCACCACGAAGCGGCGGTTTTCGCGGGTTTGCAGGAAGGTGGCCTTTTCCAGGCTGAAAAAGTAGCTGATGCTTTCTACCGGAATCACCTTCAGGTGCTCCCCAACTTTGACCACGAACTGCTTTTTGTACTGATTCTGAGGCTGTAGCTGCTGCAGTACCTGGTTCAGCAGGCCCGCGTCGAACGTTGGAGCCGGCGCAGCCGTTGCCCGCTGCAGACTCTGAAGCTTGTGCAAAGCGGCCTGCAGCTCGTCCTCGTCAATGGGCTTGAGCAGGTAGTCGATGCTGTTGACCTTGAAAGCGCGCAGGGCGTAGGCATCGTAGGCCGTGGTGAAGATAACCGGGCAGCGTACCTCGGCTTTTTCAAACAGCTCGAAGCTCAGGCCATCGGAGAGGTGAATGTCCAGAAACAACACGTCGGGCGGCGTGGCGGCCGTTTGGAGCAGCACCACGGCGGCTTCCACCGAGTCGGCAGTGGCGCGCACCTCCACCGGCGGGTTCTGGCGGCGCAGCAGGTCCGTCAGGCGCTTGGCTGCCAGCGGCTCATCTTCAATGACGAAGGCATTCATACTTTTTAATGTGCTAATGAGAAGCAGATGAACTGACAGGGGAACAGTGCAGGCATACACAGCAGGGCTCACTGCACTGCTATCGGCTCTATTCTGGTTACAACGCAGCCAACAAACATCACAGCATGGTAAGTGGTGGACTATATTAGCGCCAGCACTCCAGCGCTTATGCTAACTCTTTCAGTGCCGGTGCCGTCTGCTGGCGGATAAGTCCGATAGCAGGAATAAGAGCTAGCCACATGCCACTGACGGGCATCACGGCCACCCCGACCACGGTCATGGCCAATAGCCCCCAGCCTAAAAATGCTGGTAGCCGGCTCCCCTGCGCCTCGCACCAGTCAATCAAGGCGCCCAACAACAAGACCACAAATCCAAAGAAAAGAAACCAGTAAGCGGCTTCGCGCTGAAGCTGTCGATTTACGGTATTCAACAGGCCTTCCCGAACAAGCGCCGCCCAAATCGGGCTAAAAACCATTATTGCAAAAACCGTATGCAGCAGCCCGATGCCTATCAGGGTCCGACCAATCCAACGCTTCATAGTATCTGAAATTTGGAATATTCGGTCAAATATACTCGCCTATTCCTCTGTTCTTGTTCCCTATAGCCATCAGGAAATCAAAACAAGAGTATGTATTTTATTTAGAGGGGTAGAAGCCCTCCAGCCGCCACTTTCCTTCCTGGTAGTGAAGCTCAAAGCCCGATGGGTAACATCCGGCTTCAGGATCGAGCCGGCCCACTTCCAGGTATGCCTCCGTCGGGCCGGTAAGATGTAGAGTCAATGGGGAATGCCTTGTTATTTCCGCCCAACATCGAAGCTTCTCAGCGTGCTCTGTTGTCTTGGCTTCGCCCACCAAGGAAGCAAAGGCGGTTTCGCTCATCAGCGCCTTTGTCGCCGACAGCGGTCCGGTTTCCATCTGAGTCAGTAGCGCGTACCAGGCACGCACAACCTCTTGCTCCTTGGAATCTGGCGTTTGCCCAAAAGCACGGCTGCAGCTAAGAAAAACCAGCAGTACAGCTACCCACACGTATTCTTTCATATTGCGACACTTTATCAAACGGAAGCTATAAGTAGCTCATCAGCACATCAATAATCACATCAAACTCAGCACTGGCAAGGTTACAACAAACTCCTGCTCGGTGCGCTCTATGCGCACGGGTTCGGCGGTCAGGTGGGCGTAGCGGGCTGTCAGGTTGGGCAGGCCGATGCCCATTGACTCGCCGGGCGCGAGGCGGCGCGGGCGCAGCGTGTTGCTAACCGTCAGGTGCTTGCCGGCCTCGTCCAGGGTGATGCGCAGGTACAGGGGCTGACTGACGCTGGCGGCATTGTGCTTGAGGGCATTTTCCAGCAGCAACTGCAGGCTCAGGGGCGGCACTACGACGTTGCTAGGCACTTCGCGCAGCTCGGGCAGCTCCACGTGCAGGGCCTCGCCGTAGCGGATGTTTTGCAGGAACAGGTAGGACTTGGCAAAATCCAGCTCGTCGGCCAGGGGCACTACTTCACGCTGCCGGGCATCGAGTACGTAGCGGTATACTTGCGAGAGTTGGCGGATAAAGCGCACGGCCAGTTTGGGCTCCTCCTCTACCAGAGACGTCAAGGCGTTCAGGGCGTTGAACATGAAGTGCGGGTCGAGCTGCTGGCGCAGGGACTCAGCTTCGGCCTGGGCCATTTCCTTCTGCAGCCGCTCGTTGCGCACCAGGGCCTCGCGCCACCCCAGCAAAAACGAGCGGCTGTGCAAAAACAGCGAAATCATGGCCGTAGTGGCCAGCGGAAAAAAGTAAGCCCCGGCCCGCCGCAGTGCCCATAGCTCAGTCAGACTACGGTGCTGATAAAGCAGAATCAGCGTCTGGACCAGCACAATCACCACGAACGAACCACCCAATGACACCAGAACGGTATAGGTCAGGCGCTTGCCGGGCGCCTGTTTCCAGCCCACGTACTTATCCAGCCAGTCGACGGCATAGCCATTGGTCAGCCACAGCCCCAGGGTATACATGGAGGTGAACCCGAAGTTGACCAGCAGATCCTGGGGGCTATGCAGGTGCTCCAGGCTCGTGAAAAAGCTGATGATAATCGATATGGCCAGCAGCCGTAGCAGGAGGCGCAGCCAGGGGCGCGGGGCCCGCAGCGGCGGCATAGTCGGGGCGTGGTCGGACATACGAAAAGCGGCAGCAAGCGGAAACAACGAAGAAAGCATGGCAAGATACGGGCTGACGGCGAAGCAAGCAGCAGGAATACGGGTGGGCCAGGCAAGGCACTGCCCCGCCGGCTAACTGCTAAGCCAGGCGGGGCAGGGTAACGGGTGGCAGCGCCTTACTTAGCGGCCTGCGCAGGAGTGCCAGCCGGCTGGGCAGCATAGGACTTCAGGCGGCCCTGCAGCTGCCGCTCGCCCCAGTTGGGCATCAGCGGCGTAGCGGGCTTGAAGGCGGCGTAGCGGGCCTGGGCTTCCTCAAACACGGGCTTGGCCACATCGGGCCCGCCGCCGAACATCTTGGGCGTGAAGTATAGGTTGTTGCCTTCCACCAGGTAGATGCGGGGGTTAGCCGGATTCAGCTTTTTGGCCTGGGCCAGCGCGTCACGCACCATTCCCGAGTACTTCATGGAGCGGGCCATGGGCGAGATTCCCAGGCGCGACTGATGAATGTAGGCCTGCAGTACCAGCAGCTCCGATTCGTCGCCGCCGAGCTTGCGGGCCTGGGCTAGGGCGGCTTCGGCCTGGTCGAGGTATTTGTCTTTCACGTCGCCGTCTTCCTTGCTCTGGAAGCTGATAATCAGGCGGCCGTAGGCCTGGTAGTACTGGGGCAGCCAGTCGGTGGGCACGGCGGCGGCGGCCCGCTCAAACTTGCTGACGATTTGCTGGAGTTGGGCTGGGTCGCCGGTGCTGTGCAGCTCCGTAATGGTGGCGGCCATCATGTCGGCGTAGCCGGCCGGAGCGGCAGTAGCGGCAGTGGCGGCCGTTTTGGCGGCGGGCTGCTGGGCGGCGGCAGAGAAGCAAGCGGCGGTGAGGGCGAGGATGAGGAGCGTGTTTTTCATGGCGAAAGAGGGATAAGGATGAAGGATTTCTGGTGAGGTGAAGGAGTATGGTCCAAAGGTGGCCGGTGGCGAGCGGGACTGAAACTAAAGGTTGCCGAAGCGTCAAATCAGGCGGATGAAGCGGCGTGGGACGGGACTGAGTTAGTCGGGGGCCACGGTAGTGTCGCCGGGGTTTTTCTTGTTGATGGAAATCAGCAGGGCCACGAACAGCATGCGGGGGCCGAGGGCAGCACGGCGGTGCTGGCGTACTGCCCGCTGGCGTCCTTGGTGGAGCTGTAGCGGTAGCCAAACACGTTCTGCCGGCCCAGCACGTTGGTGCAGCTCACGTGCACGATGGTGAAGTTGTTCCAGAGCTTGGTCAGGTAGCTGGCGCTGAGGCTCAGGTCCTGGAAGCTGGGCAGGCGGTCCTGGTTGTAGCCGTCGAGGCGGTTGGGGTTGTAGTAGGCCCGGGGACTGCTGTAGCTGTAGGTGGCCCCAAACTGCGTGTGCATCTTACCGACCCAGTACTTGCCGACCACGGCCAGGTTGTGGCGGGCGGCAAAGGTGGGCACGGCCAGCACCGGGTCGAAGCGCTGCTGCCGGCGGGTGTCGATAAAGCCGTAGCTGATCCAGTAATCGGCATTTTTCACGGTCTTTTTGTCGCGCCAGAGCAGGTCTAGGCCACGGGCGTAGCCGGTGCCGGTGCTGCGGTAACTGGCCGGGTCGGCGTAGGTCACCTGCTGAGGGTTATACACGCCCTGCAGGTCGTAGCGCACAAGGTGGGCGTAGGTTTTGGAGTAGGCTTCCAGGCGCAGGGTACGGTTGTCGTGGCTGCGCAGGTAAGTCATTTGCAGGTGCTGGGCCCGCTCAAAGCGCAGGGCCGCGGGGTCGGCGGCGCGCAGCAGCAAATCAGATCCGGGGTTCTGGAAGAAGTAGCCCCAGGCACCGGAAAGCTGGCTTTTCTCGTTGAGCTGGTAGGCCAAGGCCAGGCGGGGCGCAGCGTTCCAGCGGCCCAGCACGGCCGAGTACTCGCCCCGACCACCCACACGGCCCACGATCTTGTTGCTGAGGGCAATGTCGGACTCGGCAAAGCCGGCCAGGCGCTGCTCGCTCTGGCCCAGGGTTTTGCTATAGGGCTCGGCCACGAAGCGCTGCTCGTTGCGCTGCACCAGGCCTTCCAAACCCACTTTCAGGTTCCAGTAGGCGCTGGCCGAGTCGTTGGTGAGCATCAGCCGGCCCACCAGGCTCTGCTCCAGCTCCTGCATGCTCTGCTCCCGGTGTTGCTGCGAGGCGGCGTCGCGGGTGGTGATGGCCGAAGTTTGGTTGTCGCGGGTGGCAGCCACGCCGGTTTGCACCGACCAGCCCCGCACCAGCGGGCTGCGGAACGTGGTATTCAGGTAGGTGTTGTTCGAGCTCAGGTTGACCGGCTGACCGCCTTCCCACTCGGCGTTGGGCTGCCGGGCCCCGATGCGCTGCTGGTTGTAGGCCCCGTACAGTTTAAGCATGCCCATTTCGCCGGTTTTCTGCCGCAAAGCCACCGAGCCGCCCCCCGACTCATAGGCCGTGAGCATGCGCTGGGGCACCAGGCCGAAGTAGGGCCGCATGTTCATATAATCCCCCGTGACGGCCACCGAGGCCCGCTCGAAGCGGTGCTGGTGCGAGAGGCTCAGGCTGCCCAACGACAGCAAGGAAATGCCGGTCTGAGTTTCCGGGGCCAGATCTTCCGAGGTCAGGGCAACTACTGCCGACAGGGCCTGTCCGTACTCGGCCGAGTAGCCGCCGGTGCTGAAGGCCATGCCCTTGAAGAGCATGGGCGAGAAGCGCCCCCGGGCCGGCATCCCCGATACGGCCGCATTGTAGGGGCTTTGCAGGGGCACCCCATCCAGGTACTGCCGGGTTTCGCCGGCCCCGCCGCCGCGCACAAACAGCTTGCCTTCTTCCCCGTTGCGGGTAGTGCCGGGCATGGTATTGAGGGCGCCGGCCACGTCGGCCGAGGCCCCAGCGGTGGTGACTACGTCGCGGGCCGAGAAGGTGGTGTTGCGCTTGGTGTCGCTGGCCTCGAAGGTGCCGGAGGTAATGACCACGTCGCCGAGCTGGTTGCGTACGGCCTTGAGGGTGATGGTAAAGCGCTGGGCCGTGCCGCTCAGGGCTACGGGCTGCTCCTGGAGCTGGTAGCCAAGCAGCGTGATGACCAGCGGCAGGGTACCGGTGCTGCGGGTGCTGAACGTGAAGCGGCCCAGCGAATCGGTGCTGGCCCCGTCGAAGGTGGTTTTCAGAAAGACGTTGGCGCCGGGCAAGGGCTGGCCGCTGGCGTCGCGGACGGTACCGCTAAGCGTGGTAGAAGTGGTTTGGCCTAGCGTGGTAAAGGCGGTAGTCAGGAATAGCAGTAGCAGGGGGAACAAACGTTTCATGGGGCTAGCGGCGAAGTGATGCTCAAAGGTGAGCGGCGGCCGGCTCGGCTGAAACTAAAGGTTACTGAAGCGTCGGATCAGGGGGATGAAGTGTCGAATACCGGCCCGAACCGCCGGGCCGGCCCAACTTATCCGCTGGTTTCGCTACGTTGCCTTCCCCCTAGCCTCTTCTTTCCATCCATGCCCCAGCGTCAAGATTCTGAGTACTACCCGGCCCTTACCGGAATCCGGGCCCTGGCGGCTTATTTGGTGTATCTCCATCACGTCAACCCCTTCCGCCCCTGGAGTGGGCTGTGGCGGCTCGCCAACGAGGGTCACATCGGCGTTACCATTTTCTTCGTGCTGAGCGGCTTTCTGATTACGACCCGCAATTTCGGCCTACCTACTATCACCCGGGCCTGGGCCGGGCGCTATTTCCGTAACCGGCTGGCCCGCATCTACCCGCTGTATCTGCTCCTGACGGTTCTCACGTTTCTGGTGTTCCAGCTCGACCCTTCCTTCGACGTAACGGGGGCCTGGGCGGTGTACTCGGGGTGCGACAAGGCCGTAGCGGTGCTGGCCAACGTGACGCTGCTGCGCGGCTTTTTCGCCCAGCTGTTTAGCTCGGGCATCATGCAAGGCTGGACGCTAACGGTGGAAGAGTCGTTTTACATCCTGGCCCCGCTGCTACTGTTGGCCCTGGCGCGCAGCCGGGGCCCCTACCGCCTGCTCTTGCTCACGGCGGGCACCTTAGCCGCGCTGGGCGCTGCCTTGGTGTACCTCGCCCCGGCCGGCCCCTACGGCTTCCTCGACACGTATCGTTTTATGGCCTACCGCACGTTTTTTGGGCGGGCCTTCGAGTTTATGGCGGGCACCGCGCTGGCCATTTTTTGGCGGCAGCACGGAGCGGCCCGGCCGGGGGCGCGCTTTACCAGCGCCGGCCTGTTGTGGATCGGCGCCAGTATGCTGGGGTTGAGCTTTTTATCGTCGGAGCAGACCTTTAGCTGGAACCGGTGGTACGGTATTGCCCTCAACAACCTGGTGCTACCTCTGGGCATCGTGGGTTTATTCTATGGCTTACTGACCGAGCGTACCGGGCTGGCCCGCCTGCTGGCTACCCCGGCCGTCCAGTTGCTGGGCAAAGCCTCGTATGCCTTTTACCTGGTGCATCTGGGCATCTTTAACCTGGCCCTGGAGCGCTACGTCACTACCCATCAGGGCCTGCGCTTTGGATTGTTGCTCGGCCTCTCAGGGGCGCTTTATCAGTACGTGGAAGCGCCCCTGAACCGGTTGCTCCGACGGGGCGCCTGAGCTCTCATACCAGGTCTAGCTGTCCCACTACAGCGTCAGCCAGTAAATTCTAAGCCGTGTAGTGCTCGGCGGTAGCCCATACCCATTCAAACTCGGCGTCGTCGATGGCATACGGCGCAAACTCGGCGTGGATCTAGCGCGCCTTCGCCCAAGCCCCACGCCAGACCTTACCGGTGCCGGCTGCCCCTGGGCAAGGTCTGGTGGGCCACGCCGTGGCCGAGTCCTTGCCCGAAGTGGCCGACCAGGGTTTTGTTGAGTTGCTCGACCGGGTATACGCCACCGGGGAACCCTTTCGGGGCAAGAAATTGTTCGTTCGTCTTGACCCGCACGGTAACGGCGAGCTAACCGATGCGCACTTCAACTTCACCTACCAACTTTTCGAGGAAGGTGACCAGAAAGCCGGCATCACCGTATTTGCTTTCGACGTAACTGACCTGGTTCTGGCCCGCAATGGGCTGGAAGTCCCACGCGACAACGAGGAACCCGCCACTCGCTAATCGGCCGGCTGTACCCCGCCGAGTTCCCCGCTTCGCCCTCTTCTATGGATATTACCAACCTGGATTTCCAACAAGCCAGCATCAAGCAGGTGTTGTTCAAGTCGCGCCTGCGCTCCGTGCTCTACGGGGTGCGCGAGGCTGACGCCGACCTGTTTTCGCCCCTGCTCAACCCGCTGGCCCAGTGGCTACACACTGTGGTGCGGCCCAAGTACGGCACTTCAGCCGAGGTATTCGAGATTGAGCGGGTCTTGCAACGCATGCTCAGCGCCGGCCAGGACCTCGTGCGCCAGTACCAGCGCGGCCACATTGAGGAAGCCCGCACCGGCCTGGAGCAAATCAACCACTACTCCGACCAGATTACGGACCTGCTCAACAAGCTGGCCCACAGTCCGGCCCGGGTTGCCGCCTAAGTTCCCCCTCGCGGCCTGTCCTTGTGAGAAGGCGCGACATTCCGCGCATTAAGCCGCCTTCTACGCAGTACGCCCTGACCTTTTGCCAGAAAGCCCCTTGCTACACGCTGTAGGAAGGGGCTTTTCATATTAGAGTGCTCCGCACAGCTCGCAGGACGGATGGCTTCGGCTCTGCCTCGTAAGGACACGCGGGCATTAGCACGTCAGCACATTGAAAAACATTTCCTGTTCCCAATTTCTTCGTAAGACACGTATCCGCTTACCCCCTAGCTCCGCTCCGGCCTTCCTATGCAAACTACTTTTCGCAGAATCTTTCAGATCATTGACGGCAACAAGAAGCAGGTCGGCGACGGCTTCGACGTGACCAGCCCCATGCCCGGGCCGCGCATCCGCCAGCTCAGCCCCTACCTGCTCCTCGACCACACCGGGCCAATGCCCGTGGCACCTACCGAGCAGCCCCTGGGCACACCGCCCCACCCCCACCGCGGCTTCGAAACCGTGACAGTGGTCTACGAAGGCGCCCTGGCCCACCGCGACACAGCCGGGCACAGCGGCACGCTCGGGGCCGGCGACGTGCAGTGGATGACGGCCGGCGCGGGCCTGCTGCACGAGGAGCGCCACGAGCCCGAGTTTGCCCGCCAGGGCGGCACCCTGGAGCTGCTGCAATTGTGGGTAAATGTGCCCAAGCGCGACAAAATGGCCCCGCCCCGCTACCAGAACATCCGGGCCGCCGCCATTCCCAGCGTGCCGGTGGGCGAAGGCCAGGGCCAGATTCGGGTTATTGCCGGTAGCTACGCCGACGCCGTAGGGCCCGCCGAAACCTTTTCGCCCATCACCCTGCTCGACGTACACCTGGCAGCCGGGGCCGAAACCGAGCTGCGCCTGCCCGCCGACTTTAACGTGGGCATTTACGTGGTGCGCGGCAGCGTACGGCTGCACGATAACCGCCCAGCCAGCACCAAGCAGCTCGTCGTGTTTGGCTGGGACTCGCCTGCTCTGCGCCTCACCGCCACCGAAGATACGGTGCTGCTGGTGCTGGCCGGGGAGCCGATTGAGGAGCCGCTGGCCACTTACGGTCCCTTTGTGATGAACACCAACCAAGAGCTAATCCAAGCCATTGCCGACTTCGAAAGCGGCGGCATGGGCACTTTCCCCGAAGACGAATAACGGCGGCACGCGGCGCCGGCACCGGTCGGCACTAGCCGGGTTGTCGGGCCGGTAAGCCAAGGTCAAGCATAACATAAGCTGGCGGGAAGCAGTACCTAGGGCGCGGGTTTCACCCGAATCCTCACCCCTGAACTTCTACGCCGATGCGCTACCGTTTTTTGCTGCTCTGGAGCCTGGGTGCTCTGCTGCTTAGTTTACGGGTTGCGGCCCAAACGGTAGTCACGGGCCCATTGGGCGAGCGGTTTGCCCTGCGCGTGGTGTCCCGGCAGCTCAGCGACCCGTGGGAAGTAACCTACGGGCCCGATAATTTTCTGTGGGTGACCGAGGCCCGGGGCTACCGCGTCAGCCGTATTAATCCCGCTACCGGGGAAAAGCAACAGTTGCTGGATCTGAGCCGGGAACGGCAGTTCCCGCGCTACGACAAGGTACCCGATGCCGTAGACGGCGGCAAGCCCTGGCCCCAGGGTGGGTTGATGGGCCTGGCTTTGCACCCGCAGCTGCTCAGCGGCAAGCCCTACGTGTACCTGGCCTACCTCTACCGCTACGCCGGGGCCCAGCAGCCGGGCAAAGGCGGACTCCCGCACTACGGTGGCCACTTTTTCACGACCCGCCTGGTCCGCTACGAGTACGACGCCGCGGCCCAAACCCTAACCCGGCCCCAGGTTTTGTGCGACACGATTCCGGGCAGCAACGACCATAACGGGGGCCGGCTGCTCATTGCGCCCGTTGGGGGCGGCGACTACCTCTTTTACGCCGCCGGCGACCTGGGCGCGGGGCAATTCGAGAACGGGGGCCGGGCCAACCACGCCCAGCAAAATGACGCCTACGAAGGCAAAATACTGCGCTTCAACCTGGAGCCCGACACGGATGGCAAGGAGTACGAGCAGTGGATTCCAAACGACAACCCCTTCAACCGCAAAAAGCAGCAAAACGCCGTCTGGACGCTGGGCCACCGCAACCCCCAGGGCCTGGCCTACGCCGTGGTGGGTGGCACCGGCCGGCTGTATTCGTCGGAACACGGCCCATTTTCGGATGACGAAATCAACGTGCTCGACAAAGGCAAAAACTACGGGCACCCGCTGGTAATCGGGCCGGCCGACGGCAACTATAACGGCTTGGCGGCCGCCGCCTCCGACCACGCCGAGCTGCCTGGCCGCTGGCACACCACGTATCCTACCATCAGCAGTGAAAAGGCCAATGCGGCTTTGATTGGGCTCAGCTACCGGGGCCCCATTTTCTCGCTCTACCCCTTGAGCAACCAATTCCTAACTTTGGTACTCAGCCGCACCCGCGCCGGCACCGAGGCACCCGCCTGGAACTCGGAGGCGCCCAGCAGCCTGGCCGTGTATACCAGCTCGGCCATTCCCGGCTGGCAAAACTCCCTGTTGCTACCCGGCCTCAAAAAAGGCCGCCTCATTCGCCTCAAGCTCGCCGACAACGGGGCCAGCATCGTTTCGGACACGCTGATGTACTTCCGGGCTCCGGTGCGCTACCGCGACCTGGCCCTGGCCCCCAACGGCCGGCAGCTGTACCTGGCCACCGACAGCACGTCAGTCACCTCGGGCCCGTCGCAGGAGTCGCCCCAGGGTACGGCTTGCAAAGGCTGCCTGCTGGAGCTAACCTACCTCGATGGCGGCTCCAGCGGCAAATCAACCGGGGCTGCTGCGCCAGCTCCGACGCCAGCTCGGGCCCTACAGGAAGCCACCGCCCTGGTGCAGCAGCTTACCCCTCAGGACCGACGGGCAAAGCGCGCAAGCCTACCCGCCGAGCAACGGTCCATCTTCGATTTGCTGCTGAAGCCCAGGCGCACAAGTCAGGAGCAAACCCAGGCCCAGCGCTACGCTCCCGAGCTGCTCTCGGCGCTGCGCCAGCGGTAACCGCCGCACTTGCAGCAACCTGCATTTCGTCTTTTGTCCTTAAGCCCCTGCTGTATGCTGACCCGCCTTATTCCGTCCAGTCAGGAAGCCTTGCCCGTGATAGGGCTGGGCACCTGGCAAACCTTCGACGTGGCCGATGAAACTCCACCGCCCCGCCTGGTGCAGACCCTGAAAACGCTGCAGGCCGCCGGTGCTACGGTCATCGACTCGTCGCCGATGTACGGGCGGGCCGAGGAAGTAGTGGGTGCTATTACAACCCGGCTGCCCGACCCGAATGCCTTCTTCTACGCGACGAAAGTCTGGACCCAGGGCCAGGAAGCGGGGCGGCGGCAGATGCAGGATTCGCTGCGCAAGCTGGGCCGCCAGCAGGTTGACCTGATGCAGATTCACAACCTACTCGACTGGCAAACTCACTTGCCCCTGCTGCGTGCCTGGAAAGCCAGCGGCAAAGTGCGCTACCTGGGCATCACGCACTACACCGACTCCCGACACGAAGAGCTGGAACGGGTGCTGCGGCGCGAGTCATTCGACTTCGTGCAGTTCAACTACTCCATCCTCGACCGGCACGCCGAGCAGCGCCTGCTGCCCGCCGCCGCGGACCTGGGCGTGGCGACGCTGATTAACCGCCCCTTTACGGAAGGCAGTTTGCTGGCCCACGTGCGCAGCAAGGCCCTGCCGCCCTGGGCCACGGAGCTGGGCATCACCAGCTGGGCCAGTTATTTTCTGAAGTTTATAATTTCCCACCCGGCCGTCACCTGCGTCATTCCCGGCACGAGCAGCCCCGAGCACCTCACCGACAACCTGGCTGCCGCCACCGGCCCCCTGCCAGATACCGCCCTACGGGAGAAAATGGCGGCTTTTGTACGAAATCTGTAGCTAAAACCAACTGCCCAAGAAGGCGCTCAAACTCAACCCTCTCGACCAACAGGTTATCGTTATCACAGGGGCTTCCAGCGGCATTGGCCGAGTTACGGCCAGGTGCTGGCCGTGCCCACCGACGTGGGCAGCGAGGAAGATACGCAGCGCCTGGCCGAAGCGGCGCTGGTGGAGTTTGGCGGCTTCGATACCCGGGTGAATAATGCTGGCGTTTCGATATTTGGGCACTGCGACGAGGGGAGCATTCCGGACCTGAAGCGCATGTTCGACACCAACTTTTGGGGCAGATGTATGGCTCGCGCCGGGCTGTGGCGCACTACAAGCAGCGCGGCGTACCCGGCTCCCTCATCAACATCGGCAGCTTCTTCGGCGACCGGGCCACGCCGGTACAGTCGACGTACTGCGCTTCCAAGCACGCCCTGCACGGCTGGATCAACGCCCTGCGCATGGAGCTGGAAGTGGGAAAAGCCCCCGTTTCGGTGATGCTGATTCACCCCGGCCGCATCGGCATGCCCTCCAACGAGCACGCTGAGAACTACTTTCCCCAGCAGGCGGCATGGTATACCCGCCCGAAGCCATCCTGTTTACTGCCCACTCCAAGCGCGACATGTGCGTGGGTTTCCAGGCCAAGGCCCTGACTGTGGCCGGCCACCTCGCCCCACGGATTATAGACAAGGTGATGGAAAAGCTGATTTACCCCAGCCAGCTAGACCCCAAGCGTCCCTCGCGCAACCCCGAAACCTCGGACCTGCACGAGCGAAGCTCCGACGAGGGCTGGTTCCGCTAGGGCAGCCTCTACGTGAAGGCCGAGAAAAACCCGGTGCTGGCCGCCACAGCCATAGCCGGGCTTGGGGCCGCGGCCTGGCTGCTGAGCCAGTTGGGGCAGCGCAAGGCGGCCCGGACCGAAGAATATAACTCTGGTGCCCGACAGCTTGAGCAACCCGAATAACATGGTGCTGGCGGCGCTAACCAGTAGGCCGAGGCGGAGCAGAGTCAGGGTTTTCGTAACCTGCCGCAGCTTCCCGGGGTACGTATCTGGGAACTAAGCTACTGCGCTATGAAACCCCTTGATTCTGTATCGTCCTCTTCCCGCCGCGAGTTTGTCCGCACCTTGTCCCTGGGCCTGGGCGCTACGCTGGTGGGCTCCTCGGCCCTGGGCGGGCCCCTGAGCTGGCTGGAGGAAATAAGCTACGGCCCGGCCAGCCTGGAAGCCCTGCAAACCGGGCGGCAGCTGGGCGTGGCCCTGGTGGGCCTGGGCAAATACAGTACTGGCCAGCTGGCCCCGGCCTTGCAGCAAACCAAGCTCTGCAAACTGGCCGGCATCGTGACGGGCACGCCAGCCAAGGCTGCGCAGTGGAAAAAGCAGTACAGCCTTCCGGATAAGAACGTTTACGACTACAAGACCTTCGACCGAATCGTCGACAACCCTGACATCGATATTGTGTATGTGGTGCTACCCGTGGCTTTGCACGCCGAGTACGTGGAGCGGGCCGCCAAGGCTGGCAAGCACGTTATCTGCGAAAAGCCGATGGCACCCACGGCCGAAGACTGCCGCCGGATGATTTCGGCCATGCAGAAAGCGGGCAAAAAATTCAGCATCGGCTACCGCCTGCACTTCGAACCCCACCACCAGGAAATGATGCGCCTGGGCCAGAAACAGGTGCTGGGGCCCATCAAAGGCCTGGTAGCCGACAACGGCTTCCGCTTCAACAATGACACGCCCTGGCGCGTGGACAAGGAGCTTTCGGGCGGCGGACCGCTGATGGATATGGGTATTTACTGCCTGCAGGGCGTGATATATACCAAGGGCGAAATTCCGGTGTCCGTCACGGCCAAGCTGGCGCCGAACCCCGACCCCAAAGGCCTGTTCAAGGAAGTAGAGGCGGGCGTGAATTGGCAAATGCAGTTTGCCGACGGCTCGGTGGCCGACTGCCGCACTTCGTACGCCGAAAACATGAACAGCCGCCTGCGGGCCGAAACGGCCAAGGGCTTTCTGGAGCTGCAGCCCGCCTTCGGCTATGGGGGCATCGAGGGCCGCACCAGCCAGGGCCCGATGAATATCCAGAATGTGCCCCAGCAAGCTCGCCAAATGGACGACTTCGCCGACTGCATCCTCAACAACAAACCCACCCGGGTGCCCGGCGAAATGGGCCTGCGCGACATCCAGCTACTGCAAGCCATTTACCGCGCCGCCGAAACCGGCCAAAAAGTTTCCACCAAAGACGTGCAGCAGGTTCTGGATAAAACCAACAGCCGGTAGCGCAAGCTGACCTAGCACAGTACTGCACTCATTTCTGTATGTCCTTGCGAGGACGGAGGGCATTCCACACATCAAGCGGCAGGCATCCGCCCTCTGAAATGGGCCGAGTGCTCTAACGTGAAAAGCCCCTTACTACCACGTGGAGTAAGGGGCTTTCTGCTAAAAGAGCATGACTACCTGCGCCCAGGCCGGATGGCTTCGTTCCTCGCAAGGACACGGGGGAGTATAACTTATTACCACAGGAAAAAGCTGCCTGAATCAACGTCCAGGCGGCTTTTTCCGGGGTAGTAGAGCAATGATTACGGGTTAAGCAAGGCTATGCTGCCGTCGGTGCCGCGCTTGAGTTCGGTGACTTTCACGTTGCGCAGCCAGGTTTTGTCCGAGAGCTGGGTGTCGTGGTAGAAAATGTACCACTTACCCTTTACTTCCACGATGGAGTGGTGGGTGGTCCAGCCTTGCACGGGATTCATGAAGGTACCCTGGTAGGTGAAGGGGCCATAGGGCGAAGTGCCCGTGGCGTAGGCCAGGAAGTGCGTGTCGCCGGTGGAATACGTGAGGTAGTACTTGTCCTGGTACTTGTGCATCCAGGCGCCTTCGAAAAAGCGGCGGTTGTTGTCGCCCGAAAGCAGCACCTTGCCTTCCTTGTCCAGAATTTTGACTTCGCGCACGGGCTCGGCAAACTGCTTCATATCGGCGCCGAGGCGGGCTACGCGCGGGCCCACGGAAGGCTCACTGGCGGCTGGCTCCTGCTCTTTGGGCTTGCTGCCGTCGTATTTGCCGGTGCGCCAGCGCTGCAGCTGACCGCCCCAGATGCCGCCCATGTACATGTAGGTTTGCCCATCGGTGTCGGTGAATACGGCTGGGTCGATGCTCAGGCTGTTTTCCATGGGCTTGGGCTCGGCCTTAAACGGGCCCGTGGGCGACTTGCTGGTGGCCACCCCGATGCGGAAGATATCCTGCTTGTCCTTCACGGGGAAGTACAAATAATACGTACCGTCTTTGAAGGCGGCATCCGGGGCCCAGAGCTGACGGCCGGCCCAGGGAATGTCTTTGATATCGAGGGCTACGCCGTGGTCGGTGACTTTACCGCCAATGCTGTCCATGGACAGAATGTGGTAGTCGCGCATGGCGAAATGGTCACCGTTGTCATTCTCCGGCATGCCGGTTTCAATGTCGTGCGACGGGTAGATGTAGATCCGGCCGTTGAAAACGTGGGCCGAGGGGTCAGCCGTATAGATGTCTTTTACTAAGGGCTGGGCCAGGTACTTTTTGCCTGCGGAATCGGGCTGGGCGGCAGCCGTGGGGGCTGCTTCGGTGCTGGCGGCGTCGGTTTTGGCTGTTTCGCTCTGGCAGGCACCCAGCAAGGTGCAGGAAGCTAGCAGGACTAGGGAAGCCAGGTTTTTCGGGGGGTGGGCAGGCATACGCTGAGCGGGGGTTGTTGGCGGTTAAGGAGTGGGCTGCTTACCGGGTCACAGGGCCTTTCCGGACTCTGGAACGTGGCGGCAACGGGCTGACCCATTTCTCAAATATAGAGTGCCACCGGACCAGCTAAAGCAGGTCAAAAGCCATTTTGAGCTAAATAATCTACCGTAATCGTTTGTGATAGTAAACCAGCGAACAAGCTGGAGTAAGGCCTGGGGCAGATCATAAAAAAAGCCCTGGCGCATGCGCCAGGGCTTTTTTTATAAGATTATCTGGTTGCCAGACCAGCTTATGGAACCGGCACTCCGGCAAACGAACCCGTAATTGGGCCGATAGTGGGGAAGGTAGCCGAGAAAGAACCGGAAGCTTGTTTCTTTTGGGCGTCATAGGAGGTCGTGCCCGTTGCGTCGGTACCTACCGTTGAACCCAGCACAGCTCTCAGCTCGTTGGTCGAATTGGCCGGAGCAGTACTGCTTGGCGTCCGGCTGAATTCGAGCCGGATACTCTGCCCGTTGCTGAGCTTGCCGCTTAGCGTCAGGGAAGTAGCGGCCGACTTGTAGTTGGCACTAACAACCTGCGCTGATTTGAGCAGATACGGAGCGGCTCCATTCTCCGAAACGTTCACGGTTATAGAAGATTCGGTGTCCGTCGTAGTAGTGGTGGGCGTTACGGTTTCGTCCTCGCAGCTGCTCAGCAGGGCGGCCGCCAGTAAAAAGGTAGCAAAGAATCTTGTAGTCATAGAAGCCAGCAAAAAGTGTCTGCAATGATACAAAAGTCCCGTTAGCTCAGTTCACTTCCGCCGTGCACAACAGAACCTACTTGTGGCAAGGGCCCTAGTCGGCGTTACCGGTAGCACCGTCGTCGGTGAAGTCGGTGGCGTTGTTAGGGTTGTGCTCGGTGTAGCTGGCTACCTCGTTGGTCAGAGCCACATCGACGTTGGCCTGGCCCTTACCGGAGTTGCTGATTTTGCCGCCCGGCGTGCTACCAGAGCCAGCCGCCCGGCCTTTGAACGGCCAGCTGCCCTGGGAGTAGCTCAGGTAAGCCGCTGCACCCGCCACGGCGGCAATGGACGTCCCGATCAGAACGGCGTTGTTGGATTTCTTTTTCTTGGTCATCGTCAGAGGTAGTTTAAAGGGCAGTAGAAATGTTAGCGTGCAGGGCGGCCACGGGCTAGCAGCCGCCAGCAGTAGTACGGAGCTCCGGGGCCTTTGGTGACTCGGCCCTACCATTTTCCCGGTTTACTGGGGCTGCACGGGGTATTCGGCAAACATGGCCGTAATTCCTTCATTGATGCGCTGCGCCAGTTTTTCGGCATCCTTGCCAATGGCGCTGGCGGCCACTCCCTGCCAGATTCGCTCGTTGCGGGCCGCATCCACGACGTCGACCGTCGCCGTGCCTTCGGTGTACTCCCGGACGGGTATCTGCTCACTTTCCCAGTGGTAGCGGCGCTGCCCGATGTAGCGGGGCGCATCCCGAACGGTAGTTTCCCGGGTTTGCATCTTCTGCTCACTCATCACCCCGATGTTTACCCACAGGTCGGGGGAATCGGCGCGCTGGTAGCCACGGCGCTCCATTTCGCGCGCTACAGCCTGCTTGAGGTGGTCGATGCTCAGGCCGCTACCACCGCTGAAGGCCGCTTCATTGCGGGCCGTCACATCCATAAAATTGTAGGTTTTGTAGGCCGTAAAGTCTACGCCCGACTTCTGGCTGGTCGACTCGACCCGCACCGGGGAACACGCCACTACACTGAGCAGCAAAAGAATAAGAAGCGTTTTCATAGCTAGAAAGTGAAGAAGGGACCGGGCGAAAGTGCATTTACGAGAAGCCCAGCACCGGGTGGGGCTGATACGGCTCTTCCAGGCGCTGAATTTCCTCGGCCGTGAGCTTTACATCTACAGCCGCCACGGCATCTTCCAGGTGCCCGGGCTTGCTGGCCCCCACGATGGGAGCCGTAATGACGGGCTTGGCCAGCATCCAGGCCAGGGCCACCTGAGCGTTGGGCAAGCCCCGCTCCTGCGCTATTTCCGTTACCCGGTCGGCCACCGTGAAGTCGTCGTCACGGCCGTAGAGGCTTTTGCCGAAGGCATCGGTACGGGCCCGCTCGGTTTCGTTGCGCTCCTTGCTGCGCCCGCCCGTGAGCAGCCCCCGCGCCAGCGGCGACCAGGGAATCACGCCGATGTTCTGGTCCTGGCACAAGGGCAGCATTTCGCGCTCTTCCTCCCGGTACACCAGGTTGTAATGCGGCTGCATGCTGATAAAGCGGGTCCAGTTGTGCTTGTCGGCCAGGTAGAGCGCCTGGGCAAACTGCCAGGCAAACATCGACGAAGCCCCGATGTAGCGGGCCTTGCCGGCCTTTACCACGTCGTGCAGCGCTTCCAGGGTTTCTTCGATGGGCGTGTCGTAGTCCCAGCGGTGAATCTGGTACAGATCCACGTAATCGGTGCCCAGGCGCTGCAGGCTGGCATCAATGGCGCTCATGATATGCTTGCGCGAAAGGCCTTTCTGGTTGGGCCCCGGGCCCATTGGGTTGTACACTTTGGTAGCCAGCACCACCTCGTCGCGCCGGGCAAAGTCGCGCAGGGCCCGGCCCACGACTTCCTCGCTGGCCCCGTTGGAATACACGTCGGCCGTGTCGAAAAAATTGATACCCAACTCCAAAGCTTTCTGGATAAAGGGCCGGCTTTGCTCCTCGTCCAGGGCCCAGGGCCACCGGTCGGTAGGGCGCCCGTAGGTCATGGTGCCGAGGCAGATTCTGGAAACCGTAAGGCCTGAGGCCCCTAAGCGCACGTAGTCCATAGGTAGTGTAGAGGTAGAATGGTTGCAGGAGTGGCGTTATAGCGCTAACGCCTCGGGGTATACGCCTTTGGCGACCCTAAAGCCAACTCCCTACCCTGCTAGCTGAACGCTAAACCTGCCTCTCAGCCAAACTTTTAACCTAGTTAGCTGAACGGCTGACTCAGCCTTGAACAGGGGCTACCACACCGCTTGTAACGCATGATGTCCGCCTCGGACTGAGGTGGGCATCATGCGTTACAGGCTGGGGCTTAGCTTGCTATGCTCGTACCGGTAAGGTGATGCGGAATGTGGTGCCCCGGCCCTCTTCTGACTCCACGGCCAGCGTGCCGCCGTGGCCCGTGCTGATAATATCATGACTCAACGACAAGCCCAGGCCAGTGCCTTCGCCCACGGGCTTGGTCGTGAAAAACGGCTGAAAAATCTTGGCCCGTACCTCAGCGGAAATCCCCGTCCCATTGTCGCTGACGCAGATTTCCACGCTTCCGGCCAGCTGGCGGCTGCTCACGGTCACGGCGGGCTGGTACTGGCCGACGGGCAGCTGCTGCTGGCGCTGACGCACGGCGTAAAGGGCATTGGTGCACAGATTAAGCAGCACCCGGCCCAAATCGGGAGCTACTACGGCCACGGGGGGCAAAGCTGGGTCGAGCTGCCGGGTGAGCGTGGCCGCAAAGCCGGGGTGCTGGTGTTGGGCCGACTGGTAAGCCAACAGCAGCTGTTCCTCGATGAGCTGATTCAGGTCGGTGGCCTCGCGTGGGGCGCTGCCGGTGCGGGCGTGTTCCAGCATGCCCTTAATGATAGCCGTGGCCCGCTGCCCATGGGTGCTGATGTTCATGATGTTCTGCTTGAGCCCATCCAGAATTTCGCGCTCCAGCTTCCCGTCGCGGGCCAGGCGCTGGGCCCCGTTGATTTCGTCTACCAAATCGGTACTGACCTCGGCAAACTTCTTGACGAAGCTCAGCGGATTCTGGAGCTCGTGGGCCACCCCGGCCGTCAGCTCGCCCAGAAAAGCCATTTTTTCGCGCTGCACCAGCTGAAACTGCGCGGTTTTGAGCTCCGCCAACGACGCCTGCAGCGCCGCGTTGGCCCGTTGCTGCACCCGGTAGTGCCGCACCAGCAGGGCCACCAGCACCAACAGCCCCACCAGCAGCCCCACCAACCCATAGGTGCGGTAGTGAGCTTTAAGGGCAGTCTGTTCGGCGGCAGCCTTCTGTTCCCGTTGCCGGGCCTGGTAGTTGATATTTTGCAGGCGCATCACCTTCTCCTGCCCGAAGAGCGTGTCTTTCATGGCCAGCAGCAAGGTCTGGTATTTTAGCGCACTGTCGGCCGAACCGCGGGTTTTGAAGTCCTGGGTCAGCAGGGTACTGGCATTGAGCACACCCCGCAGAAAGCCGTTGCGCTGGGCCGCCTGGCAGCCCAGACGGGCGTAGTAAATGCTGGAATCGAGGCGGCCCTGCTGCTGATAGAGCGTGGCCAGCCCCACGTAGGCAAAGTTGCTGCTGCGCTGGTGCCCCAGGGCCGCCGACTCTACAATGCTGCGCTGGTAATAGTCGCGGGCCTGGGCCCACCGGCCCTGCTTGCGCGCCACTTGGCCCAGGCCGTAGAGGATGTAGTTGGTGGACGAGTGCAGGCGCCGGGCCAGGGCGTAAGCTTGCTCCTGATAGTAGCTGGCCGAGTCGAGCTGATTATACAGGTCGTAGGCCAGGCCAATGTTGCTGAGTTCGATGACCATGCGCCGCTCGTCGCGGAGCTTTTCTCCAATACGCAAGGCCTGGAAATAGTACGAGAGACCCTGCTGCCGGTCGCGCAGATACACGTAGATAATGCCGATACTGCGCAGGTTCTGGGCCTGCAGGCGCAGGTCGTGGTGGGTTTCGGCCAGGCGCAGCGAAGCCTGAAACAACTCCAGAGCCCGGGCCAGGTTTCGTTCGCGCAGGGCAGCGCCCAGGCGGTTCAGCGCCTCGCCTTCCCCGTGTACGTAGCGGGCGCGGCGGGCCAGGGCCAGGGCCCGGTGGGCATACGCCTCAGCCGAATCGGTGCGCTGCACCCAATATTGGTCACTGATGGCACAGAACAGCAGCACCCGGCTCGTATCGGGCTGGGGCTGCCGGACTAAGCGGCGCAGGCTGTCCAGGGCCGGGCTTTGGCCCAGGGCCGAATGGCTGCTCGCCGCACACAAGAAGAAAAAGAGGCAAAGGGTCCGCAGGCTGCGGAAGCAAGAAAGCATGTAACGGGTAAAAACAGAGACCAGGCAATATAGCGCGGCAAGCCAGCCACCGACGGCTAAGCGCCACGGTTGCGCCGGCGAATATCTGGTTAAATAGCGTAATACTCGCTATGCACACTATATGGTAACAATGGCTTCTGGCAGGAAGCGCCACGCCAGCCAGCCCAGCAGTATTAAGCAGCGGTAGAGCTGATAAGAATTAGCTCTACCGCTGGGCTGGCTAAGCCGCTTTTTTGCTGCGAATGTAGTCCTGCACCACCTGTTCAAGGATTTCCAACGGCAGGGCCCCGTTTTGCAGCACCACGTCGTGGAAGTCGCGCAGGTCGAAGCGGGGGCCGAGCTGCTCTTTGGCCAGTTCGCGCAGCTCCAGAATCTTGAGCATGCCAATCTTGTAAGCGCAGGCCTGCCCGGGCATCACGATGTAGCGCTCCACTTCGGCCACCACATCCGACTCGGCCATGCCCGTGGTCTGGCGCATGTACTTGATGGCCTGCTCCCGGGTCCAGCGCTGGTCGTGCAGGCCCGTGTCCACTACGAGACGGGCGGCCCGGAAGAGCTCGGCGCGCAGGCGGCCCAGGTTGTCGTAGGGGTCCTGCTCAAAGCCCAGCTCCGAGGCTACCCGCTCGGCGTACAGGGCCCAGCCTTCGGTGTAGGCCGTAAAGGGCACCAGCTTCCGAAAGGTAGGCAAGCCCTGGAGCTCCTGCTGAATGCCAATCTGAAAGTGGTGGCCCGGAATTCCTTCGTGGTAGGCCAGCGTGTGCATGCCAAACTTGGGCGTGGCCTTTACGTCGTAGAGACTGGCATAGAACACGCCGGGTCGGGAACCGTCGAGGGCGCCCCGCTCGTAGTAGGCGCCGGCCGAAGTTTTCTCCTTGAACACCGGCACCCGGCGCACTTCCAGCGAGGCCTTGGGCCGGATGCGGAAGGCGTTATCCAGGCCCTTGTCGACTTCGGTCAGAATGCGGCGGTAGTCAGCCAGAATCTGGGCCCGGCCGCTGTCGGAGTCGGCGTACAGGAAGCGGGGCTCCTCGCCGAGGCGGGCCAGGGTGGGGCCCACGCTGTCGGCGCCGGGCACCTGCTGAGCCCGCAGAATCTTCTGCATTTCGGCCGTAATGCGGGCCACCTCGCGCAACCCCAGGGCGTGAATCTGGGCGGCACTCAGGTTGGTGGTAGTACTGGAGCGCAGGCAGTGGGCGTAGTAAGCGGCCCCGTTGGGGAATTTCCACACGCCCGCGTCGTTCGTGGAGCGCGGGCGCAGCCCGGTAAAGTAGGTAATCAGCTGCTGGTAGGCCGGATACACCGAGGTTTTGATCTGGCGCTTGGCCTCGGCCAGCAATTCGGCCTGGGCTGTGGCATCGACGCCGTCGGCCTTTTTGAGCTTTTCGGCCAACGACGTGTACAGAATGTTCTGCTCGGGCTCTTGCGCCACCAGGGCCTGCATTTCGGCCAGTACTTTGTCGATAACGAAAGTGGGCGGCACCACGCCGCGCTGCTCCCGCACCCGGAGGCCTTCGAGCACCTGCCCAAACTTACGGCCCACGGCCGCCAGCCGCTCGTTGTAGTATTCCGCGTCGCGGCGGTTGTGCACCTGGTGCACGTTGGCCATGAAAGCGGGAAAATCGTTTTGCACCCCAAACAGCTGATTGACCGGGTAATTGTGGTAGCGGAAGGACGAGGCCGCCGCCGCGTTGGTCATAAACCAGTCGAGTACTTGGTAGTTGAGCCGGTCCTGGCCGCGCATGCCAGTGGTGTCGTAGCGGTGCAGGGTGGCCAAGTCGGTGCGCAGCCGTTCCTGGACGCGGGTCGCCTCGGCCTCGGAGGCGTCGTTGAGCTTGCGGTTGTGACCCTGAATTCCCAGTCCTTCCACTAGGCGCAGGCTAGAAAGCAGCTCGGGGGAGTCGAAGGCGACCTGGGCAAACACTTTTTCATAAAACAGCCGGATAAACACAGGCTTAAACCAGATGGTATTAATGGCTAGCGCGGCCACGACCAGTAGCACGGCCCCCAGGAAGCCCAGTATAATTTTCTTCATGCCTAAAGAAAGGCATCCGCCGACAGGTTTACAACCGCCTCACCCCGGCTACTGACGCGCCAGGGTACAGTTGAGCTTACGCAAGCGCTGCAAGAGCCTTAGCCTTTGCCTACTGCCGAGCTTTCAGCCTGCCCGGGTGCCCAAGCCCACATTTACAAATAATTGAGCATCAATTCGCAGCAAGCCTCCGCCCGGCTACGAAAAGCACTAGGCGAAGTTGCTGACGAACGGCAAATAATGTTGCTACATTATTTGCCGTTTGGGCCGGTTGTTCCACGGCTGGGTCGTAACTTTGCCCAAGCTCCCGGCTGTTATTCATTTCTACCGACCTTTCAGTATGCCTGCCCCTACCCCCGCTGTCGACTACCAAAAGCTGTTCCGGTCGTTGCCCGAAAACCTGATGCTGATGACGCCCGACGTCACCATCATCGACAATACCGACGGCCACGAGCAGGTGTCGCTCAAAAAGCGGGAGGAGATTATCGGGCGCGACTTCTTTGACGCCTTTCCGTCGGTCGACCAGAACCAGGGCGACATTATCTTTCAGTCGCAGGACCACGTGCGCCGTTTCCGCGAGCCGCATGCCATGCCCGTGATTCGCTACGATCTGGCGGTACCGGCCGAGCGCGGCGGCGGCTTTGAGGAACTATACTGGCAGGCCACGCACTACCCGATTCTGGACGAGAGCGGGGAGCTGCTCTACATTCTGCAGCGCACCCAAAACGTAACCGAGCAGTACCGGGCCGAGCAGCTGCGGCTGGCGGCCCAGAAAGAGCTGGCCGAAGCTCAGGACCGCACCCGCTTTATCCTGGAGTCCTTGCCGGTGCTGATCTGGACGGCAACCCCTGATGGCCTGCGCGACTTTTTCAACCAGCGCTGGCTCACGTTTACAGGCAAGGAGAGCGCCGAAGCCCTGGGCGAGCAGTGGCTCGACTCGGTGCACCCCGAGGACCGTCCCACCGTGGCCCGTACCTGGCACGAGTCGGTTATCAAGGGTACCGTGTACCAGGTGGAATACCGCCTGCGCCGCCACGACGGACAGTACCGCTGGGTGCTGGTGCGGGCCACGCCCCGCCGCAACGCCGAAGGCAACATCACTATGTGGGTGGGCTGCGGCACCGACATTCACGACCAGAAACAGCTGGTGCAGGAGCTCCTGGAGGCCAATGAGCAGCAGTCGGCGCTGTCAGACCAGGCGTACCAGGCATATCAGCTGGCCCAGAGCCAGAAGGAAACGTTCCACAACCTGTTTGAGCAGGCTCCGGCGCTAATCTGCATCCTGCGTGGCCCCGAGCACCTGTTCGAGTTTGTAAATCCGCGCTATCAGGAGCTGTTCCGGGGTCGGCAGCTGGTGGGCAAAACCGTGGTGGAGGCCCTGCCAGAGGTAGTAGAGCAAGGTTTCGTAGACCTGCTCAACAACGTATATACTACCGGCGAAACTTTCTATGGCGACGAAATTTCCATCATGGTAGAAGGCCCCGAGGGCACCGCGGCCCGGCAGCTGTTCCTGAACTTTACCTACCAGCAGTTCTCCGAGCACGGCCAAAAAGCCGGCATCACCGTGTTTGCCTACGACGTTACCGACCTGGTGCAGGCCCGCAAGTCGATTGAAAGAAGTGAGGGGGGTGCGACGCATGCTTCCTAATTCCATGGCTCTAGTTTCTCTGCCCTCGGGCCCCATTTCCCCACAGCCATGGATATAACCGCTCTGGATTTCCAACAGGCCCGTATCAAGCAGGTCCTGTTTAAGTCGCGGCTGCGCTCCGTGCTCTACGGGGTGCGCGAAGCCGACCCGTCCCTTTTCTCCCTGCGCGACAATCCGCTGGCCCAGTGGCTGACGGCCGTGGTAAAGCCCAAGTACAGCACCCGGCCCGAGGTGCTGGAGATTGAGCGCGCCATTCAGAACATGCTCAACGCCAGCCAGAAACTCGTAACCCAGTACCAGCGCGGCCACATCGAAGAGTCGCGCGCCGGCCTGGAGCAAGTCGACATCTACGCCGACCAAATCGAGAAGCTGCTGCAGAAAATTGAACGGTCGTCGGCTACGGCGGCATAGGTACGCCTGTTGGCTCGGTTTTGAAAAAGCCCGGGGCTCTAACTGAGCGCCGGGCTTTTTTACTGCGGTTCGGGCTGGCACAACGGCCCACCTACCGGTTTTTAAGCGAAGATATTCGTGTAGCTTGCGCCCCCTAACAGTTTTCGTATTCCTTGTATTTATGCAGCGTAACGTACTAGCCGGCCTCTTTTTTTTGTTGGCGGGCCACTCCGCCGCGGCTCAGCACAATTCCTATAACATCACCGACAGCGTGAAGGTCTACCTCGATAAGAGTCTGGACTTGCTGCAGCAGCACGCCCTGCACCGGGCCCGAGTCGACTGGCCCAAGCTGCGCGAGGCGGCGTACACCCGCGCGGCCGGGGCCACTACCTACGAGGCCCTGACGCCGGTGTACCCCTTTCTGTTCGAGCAAATTGACGACCACCACGGCTGGTACAGCTTCAAGGGCAAAAAGTACGGCTGGCAGAAACCGGCCGCGGCCTACACCAACACGGCCGTGCTCGACGAGCTCAAGAAGAAACCCGGGGTGCGGGTGCGGCGCGTCGGCAAAAACGTGGGCTATATCCTGCTACCGGGCAATTCAGACTTCGGCATGAGCCGCCTCAATGAAAACGCCCAGGCTATCCGGGACTCCATTTGCGCCCTGCCGGGCAAGCCCGTCAAAAGCTGGATTATTGATCTGCGCCTGAACACCGGCGGCAATATGTACCCGATGCTGGCCGGGCTGGGCACCCTGCTCGGCGATGGTACGCTGGGCGGCTTCGTGGAAGGCAGTGCCGCCCCCGGCCCGATGTGGATTATCCGCCAGGGCAATCTGTTTCTGGATACCACCCGAGTATCCAAGGTCCAGGATAAGTGCCGCAGCCCGCGCCCGAACGTGCCCATTGCGGTGCTGCTGAGCGGGCGCACGGCCAGTGCCGGCGAAGTGGTGGCCATCAGCCTGGTAGGCCGGCCCAACACCCGCAGCTTCGGGGAGCCCTCGGCCGGCTATACCACCGCCAACGACGGCCACAAGCTGCCCGGCGGCGCAGGCCTCACCATCGCCGAATCGTACGAGGTAGACCGCAACGGCAAAGCGTACACCGACCAGCTCCGGCCCGACGTGGAGATTATCGGTGGGGACAACTTTGCTACTTTTGCGGCCGACCAAAAAATTCAGGCGGCCCTGAAATGGCTGAAGAAAGTGCGCTAATCGCTTTTTCAGCTGCTGCCTTCTTCCCTCCTGCCATCATGACCCTGACCTGGACCAGCAAACCATTCGCCGACCTAACCCTGCCCGAGCTCTACGCCGTGCTGCAGCTGCGCACCGAGGTTTTTATTGTGGAGCAAAACTGTCCGTTTCAGGATATCGACGGTCAGGACCAGGTGGCTTACCACCTGCTGGGTTACACGCCCGAGGGCCAGCTGGCCGCCTACGCCCGCCTCTTCGACGCGGGCCAGTGCTACGCGCAGGTCAGCATCGGGCGGGTGGTGGTGGCGCCGGCCTTCCGGCGCTACGGCCTGGGCCAGGAGCTGATGCGCCAGGCCATTGCGCACTGCGCACAGCTGTTTGGTCCCCAGCCCATTAAAATCGGGGCCCAGCAGTACCTGACTAAGTTTTACCAGGGCTTCGGCTTCGAGCAGCGCGGGGAAATGTACCTGGAAGACGGCATTCCGCACATTTATATGGAGCGGGCCTAACTCCCATATTTTTCCGGGCCGCCGCTACCCGGAATGTTTCTGGTTTCCGGTAAGTTTAGGAGGTACACGGGGCGCTACGCAAGCTGGCGGCACGTAGGTTTGGCTCCTTCCTAATGAAATATCTGTACCTGTTTGTGCTGCTGCTTTCGGCCCTTTGCGGCCGCGCCCAGCAGTTGGCCCCGCTTAGCATTGCCCAGCACTTTGTGGCCCGGGAAGGCTGGTCCGGTTTTGCGCGCTACGTGTGCTGCGAAGTGCAGCAGCAGGCCCGGCGCCAAACCCTGGGGCAGCAGATTCCGGCCCACCTGCAGCGCACCTGCGAGGTAGTGCAGCAAACCGACAGCACCGCCGTGGTGGCCGTAGAGCTGCGCGACTCCACCGGCGGCAACGACTTCTACCTGCATTTTGTGCGGCAGAACACCTGGAAGCTGCAGGCCGTGCGCGGGCTGGGCATGACCAACTTTGGCCGGCAGATGCTCACCGTGCTCGAAGGCCTGCCGGCCGATGAGCGGGCCCGCTACAACCAGACCCATCCCAAAGCTGAGTACGATTTCACAGTAGGCAACATTCGCCTCTGGATTGGCTCCGATGCCGACATCGAAGCCCATTTTACTCAGCACCAGGCCGATTTTGAGAAAACTGTGCGCCTGCTCCAGGCGGGCTCCTACTTCCGCTCCGAGCCGGCCGACGAAGCCGCCGCCAACGCCGATCCGGCCATTGATGCGCTACTCAAATCATTATATATCAGCCGCGTTACGCGCAAAAGCACCGACTGCGACGCCTGCTTTGCCTTTGTCATCGGGGGGCTGATTGACAACACCGTGGGCCTGCTCTACGAGCCCGACGAAAGCAAAGTACCAGCCATGCACCCTGGGTCTTTGATTGTAGTCAAGCCCCTGGGCCACGGCTGGTACCTGTTCAAAACGACGTAAAGTGGCTTAGGTCGTAACCTGAGCCGGCACGGCCTTGCGCTGGCCGAAGCGCTGCTCCCATTCGGCTTCCAGCATGCTCATTTCCGTTAGGCTCCAGTACGAGCCGTTGAAGTAGAGACTGTCGCGGGAAGTGCCCTCGAGTACCATGCCGGCCTTGGTGTAGCAGCCGATGGCGCCCTGGTTGAAATCGTACACGCCCAGGGCAATGCGGTGCAGGCCGAGCTGCTCGAAGCCAACTTTGAGCACCGCCCGTATCATCTCCTGGCACACGCCGCGCCCCCGCTGCCCGGTGTTGCCGACCAGCACCCGGCTGATGCGGCCCGAACGGTTTTTGCGGCTGATACCGCCCAGGGAAATATGCCCCACCACCTCGTTGGTTTCGGTATCAACGGCCTTATAGACGAAGGCGTCGGAAGTGTGCGGGTCGTTGGTATCCTCGATGTACCAGGCCAGGCTTTCCTCAGTCAAAGGAAATGAGAACAGCGACCCGGACCAATTCATCAACAATTCCTCGTCGGTAATCCACTCAATTAGCTGTTTGAAATCGGCTTGGGTGAACTGTTCCAGTCTAATCATAAATAGTACTTTTCTTGAAATGGTTAAAAAAACTCGAAGCAAGCTCGGCCCGGCCAGCACGACGGTAGCCGTACAGAAGCTGTGAAAACAGAAGAATCGGGAGCGTAATCCGGGCCGGGCCCACGCGGCAGCAAGTTACACAAATCCGAGCCGAAGCTGAAGCGTAACGACCACCTATATTTAGCTAACTCCGGGCTGGCCGATAAAATTTCCGACGCGGGCCGTTTTTTGCCGTTTAATACACCTTTTGCGGGCGTGGCCGGCAGTCGTGGGGCTGCGGCACTCCTGCTTTTCGCCCGGTTTACCCGCTTATGCTTTCCACCTCTTCCCGTCTTCTGTTGCTGGCCTTCAGCAGCTTGATGTCCGTTTCGGCCGCCGCTCAGGCCCTGCACCCCGATAAAAAAGTAGCCAAGGCGTTGCAGAAAGTGCAGCCCGGCGACCTGAAGGCCCACATTCAGTACCTGGCCGATGATAAGCTGCTGGGCCGGCGCCCCGGCACGCCCGGCTACCAGATGGCCGTCGACTACGTGACCCAGCAGCTGCAAAGCCTGGGCGTGCAGCCCGCCGGCGACGCGGGTACCTTCGTGCAGCGGGTGCGGCTGCGCAAGGCCTTCAGCAACCCGGCCCAGACCAAGCTGCTTCTCAGCAACGGCCCCGATGCCCCCATGCCCCTGGCCCCGGCCCAGGAATTTGTGCTCTACCCCAACCCCGACGCACCGAGCGTATCGGTAAATGCCCCGCTGGCCTTTGCCGGCTACGGCATCAGCGCCCCCGAACTAGGCTACGACGACTACGCCGGCCTCGACGCGCGCGGTAAGGTGGTGGTCGTGTTGCGCGGGGCCCCCAAGGCGTTTCCGTCCACGGTGGCCGCCGCCAGTCAGGATGTGCTGGCGATTCTGCAGAATGCCGTGCGGCACGGCGCGGTAGGGGTGCTGGTAGCTTCGCAAAGCCCGAAGGCAGCCTTGCCCAACTTTAAGCAAGGCGTGTTCAGCGTGCTCGATGCCGAAGGGAAAGTGGCGGCCTCCCGCTCCTTTGTGCCGGGCGTGCAGCTGCTCGGAGCCGTGAGTGCCGGCACGCTGCAAACCCTGCTGCGCACGGCCGCCTCCGATACCAGCGCCGCTTACGCGGCCCTGCGGGCCGGCCGGCCCGCGTCCGTGGCGTTGCGCAGCTCGATGAAAGCCACCAATATTTCCACGTACCAGGACCTGGACAGCTACAACGTAGTGGGCAAAATAACCGGCTCCGACGCCCGGCTGCGCGACGAGTACGTGGTACACAGTGCCCACCTCGACCACCTGGGCGTGGGCGTGCCGGTGAAGGGTGACTCTATTTACAACGGGGCCCACGACAACGCCTCGGGTGTGGCCAGCGTGCTGGAAATTGCCCGGATTTATTCCCACCTACCTGAGAAAGAGAAGCCCAAACGCTCGGTGCTGCTGGTGCTCCAAACCGGGGAGGAACTGGGCCTGCTGGGCTCGGCCTATTTCGCGGCCCGGCCCACGGTGCCCCGGGAGCAAATCGTGGCCGACATTAACACCGATATGCCGACCATCATTGCCCCGCTGCTGTCGGTAGTGCCGCTGGGCGCCCAGCACTCGACGCTGGCCGAGCCCGTCAATAAGGCGGCGGAGTACCTCAAGCTGACGGTAGAAGCTGACCCCGAGCCCGAACAGAACCGCTTTATCCGCTCCGACCAGTACAGCTTCGTGCTCCAGGGCATTCCGGCCTTGCACATCAAGTACGGCAACAAAACTGCCGACGGCAAAAACAACCTGAATCAAACCGTGCAAGCCTGGCGCGCCGCCACCTACCACAAGCCCCAGGACGACCTCAACGGCACCTTCGACTTCGAGGCGGGCAAAAAGTACGTGCAGCTCAACTTTCTCATCGGCTACCAGGTAGCCCAGGCCGAACAGCGCCCCACTTGGAACCCCGGCGACTTTTTCGGCACTCGGTTCGGGCGCAAATAGCCAGGTTGTCGGGTTGCCTGCTTCGTGGTTTACGCTCTCATCGTGAGCCTGCCAGGAACCTTGCGCCCCACCGCGCCTTGCCTCCGACTCACACAAACCCGCCAGCACTTCCTTCCATGCCTTAGTAGACGACCCACCAAGAATTGCCCGGGTCGTCTACCAAGGTACGTATACGACCCTCCAAAAATTATCCAGGTCGTCTATCAGAGTACGTAGATGACCCTCCAACATTTACCTGGGTCGTCTACCACAGCCCACGCCACCACCCAGCGGGGGCAAGCGACCCCGCTCCAGCATTTTCACACCTCCGGCAGGCGGATGCTTTCCAGGTAGGGCATCAGGTTGTGCGAATCCTGGAAGAGGTGAATAAACAGGATGTGCTCCTCGCCCTTGCCCCGCCAGACCTCGGCGTAAAAGTCGCCCAGGGCGTAGAGCTGCAGCTCGAAGCTGTCCTGCCGCCGGTCGGACAAGAAGTGCCCGCTCCGGCGCAGAACGTCGGCTTGCTGGCCCATGGGCAACTGTTTGAAGGAAACTAAACGCATACGAGCAGACACAACCGGCCGGCCCCGGCGTGGGTTCCGGGCCGGGGCACTTCCCCGGAAAGTTCGGCAGCAGCTCGCGGATAACTTCTATTTTTCGCCAGTAATTGCTCCTTTCTCACCCTTAGCTTCCTTGATGAAGACCCTCCGCTTTCCCCACCCGCTCGTGCTGCTGGTTGGATTTATCTTGCTGGCCACGCTGCTGAGCTACGTGCTGCCCGCCGGCGAGTTTGCCCGCCACGCCGACGCCGCTACCGGCCGCGACGTGGTGGTGCCCGGCTCCTACCACCACGTGCCCGCCACGCCGGTTTCCCCGCTGGATGCCATGGTCGACATCCCCAAGGGCATGGCCGATGCCGCCGCCGTCATCTTCTTCGTATTCCTGACTGGTGGGGCCTTCACCGTCATCGACCAGACCGGGGCCCTGCGCCGGGGCGTCGACTGGCTGCTGGGTCGGCTGCGGGGCCAGGAAATGCTGGTCATCCCCATTATCTCCCTACTCTTTGCCACGATGGGGGCGTTGGAAAACATGCAGGAAGAGATTATTCCGCTGGTGCCGGTGCTGCTGGTACTGATGCGCCGGCTGGGTTACCCGGTTATTACGGCTGCGGCCGTCAGCATCGGGGCCGCTGCTGTGGGCGCTTCATTTAGCCCCCTGAACCCCTTTCAGGTTGGCATTGCCCAGAAGCTGGCCCAGTTGCCGCTGCTCTCCGGCGCAGGGTTCCGGCTGGTATTTCTGGGCCTGGCGTTGGTGGTTTGGATTGGGGGCACGATGCGCTACGCGGCTAAAAACCGGGTAATTCCCGAGCTGGGCACTGAAGACGAAGGTACTGCCGCCGGGGCCGGCCGGCACGGCATCGTGCTGCTGCTCCTGTTGCTGACTTTCGCCGTGTTTACCTACGGCGTGCTGAACCTGGGCTGGGAGTTTGAGCAGATGGGCGCATTGTTTTTCGTGCTGGGCGTGCTGGCCGGCCTCATCGGCGGCCTGGGACTCAACGGCACGGCCGATGCCTTTATCGTGGGATTCCGCGACCTGGCTTTTTCCGCCCTGCTCATCGGTTTTGCCCGGGCTATTTTCGTGGTGCTGGAGCAAGGCCATATTGTGGATACCATCGTCAACGGCTTGTCGGCGCCGCTGGCTCAGCTGCCCGTCACGCTCTCGGCCCTGAGCATGATTGGGGTGCATACGGCCCTGCACCTGCCCGTGCCCAGCGTGAGCGGGCAGGCCGTGCTGACCATGCCCATCCTCACACCCCTCTCCGATTTGCTGGGCCTCCCACGCCAGGTCACGGTGCTGGCCTACCAGTACGGGGCCGGGCTTTGTGAGCTCATCACCCCCACCAACGGCGCGCTGGTCGCTATCGTCGCGGCCTGCGGAGTCCGCTTCGACCAGTGGTGGAAATTCGTGCTGCCGCTGTATCTGGCGTTGCTGGCGCTAGCCGCTACTGCCGTCGTTATTGGTGTAGCTATTGGGTTGACGTAGAATCTTCTTTAATACTGGGAGTAATGTTAAGCCATGTGAAGACAAAGCATCATTGCTGCCGCCGAATAGTTATTTTACCAGATAAATACGCAAAGCACTCAGAAAAGAAGATGCTCTCAAAATCTCATGCTACTATTTCACGCGGATCAATGAATAAATACCTCATCTTACTACTGGGTGCTTCGGCGTGGGGCTGTTCAGCAGACAAACAAGAAAGTTATAACCAGTTTAATACAACGCTAACCATAGCAGAAGCCTTACCAACTGGCTATGCCTTCATTGCAGCAGATCATTTGATGATAGGTGGTTCCGTCCAGTTCAAATCAATAATTCCTCTGCTAAGAAATCATAAGAATCTACAGGGCTTGATTATATCTGATCAACAGCAGCTCGATTTCAAAAATGATTTGCAGTACATAAGGGACAGTACAACAATAAAAGATATTGCTATTAACGAATGCACTGTCAGTGATTTCAAATTTCTCTATAGTATAAACGGCCTCAACAAAGTATCATTAGAGAGAAACCAGTTTACCAGAGTTCCTTTGACATTTTTTGAAAACGCAAAACTCAAGGAATTTGAAATAATTGAAGACAGTTCCTTTACCTTCTACCAGGACATCCCTATTAACAGACATCTCGAAGTAATGTCGTTAACGCGCTATTCGGATTCCACCCTGAATCCCAATCTCTACAAATTCAAAAATCTAAAAGTACTTTCTTTACAATGGTCTAATTATTCGTATCCGGACAAGCGTGTACGCAAGCTGACCAAGTTGGAGAATTTTGGCATGTTTGAAACGCCCATACTTAAAAACAGGGACAGAATGAAAGAGCTGGAAAGTTACTTACCTGCTACTTGCTATTTAATGGAATTCCGTCCTCCCATGTAGACTTATTAGTCAGTTTTTTTCAATAACCGTTATATAGCCTTTGATTATTTTACTAGAAAGCCCTTTCCCGTAACAACGAGAAAAGACTTTTCACATCAGGAAGCGCAGCACATTTCATAGGCGGATTGCTTCGCTCGCAAGGACATGAGCTGAGCATTAGCACGTCAAGGTACAGCAGCACACTAAAATCAGCTCAGCCGCAGCTCGTCGGCCTCGAATACACGCTTCACCTTACGCTTTTTTTCCACGAGCTGAAAGCTGGCCCGGTGCTGGGCTTCGTTCCAGTACACGTCCGAAATTAGGCCGCGGTGGGCCGGGCGGCCGGGCTCCGGGTTGGCTTCTTCCACCAGGTCGCCGAAGCTGAACGGGGGCTTGTCGTGGAGCTCCTGGAACAGCTCCCCGCTGACTTTGAACTGCTGCTCGTCGTAGCGCAGCAGAATCCAGTCTTCGGTTTCATCGATTTTCTCGAACAGCTTGCCCATGGGCTCCAGCCACTCGAAGGTGCGGCGGTTGGCGGGGTGAATGTAGCGGAAGCCGAAATCGGGCGTCCAGGAATAAAGGCCGTAGGTGACTGGTTTAGGACGAGCCATGAGTGCGGAGTAAAGATAAAAAACAGCGTACCGGGCCCCGAGTGGCCGATTTGGCCGGGGCAGCCAGCAGCTGATTATAACAGCAAAACTCCGCTATTTATTCCCGCCCGGCAATTTTATGACTAATACTTCAGCCGGTTTTTTCCCAGATTCCCGCCGGAGTACAACCCGTTTTTCTACGGAGGAAAATCCGCCTTTTTCCCTATAACTCCCCGCCATACCCTTGCCGTTCAAGTATTTCTGCTTTGGCCCAGGGAGGGGTCCCAGCAGACTACACCATATAAACAGAGCGGGGAAACAATGAAAAAAGAGGAAATTCACTTAGGTGACTGGCAACGCATTGTCCTGGGCAATGCCCCGGGCGAGTACATGCTCGAAGTGGTCCTGCGGACGCTGATTATCTACGTCGTGCTACTGGTATTCATCCGGCTGCTAGGCAAGCGCATGGGGGCCCAGCTTACCATTACCGAAATGGCCGTGATGCTCACGCTGGGGGCTATTATCGCCGTGCCGGCCCAGATACCCGACCGGGGCCTGCTGCCGGCCTTCGTGCTGCTGGGCACCGTACTGCTGCTGCAGCGAGGGGTAAACTGGCTGGCCCTGAAAAACCGCAAAGTGGAAGTGGTGGTGCAGAGCGACGTGAGTTTGCTGCTGAAAAACGGGGTGCTGAATACTGCTGAAATGAAGAAGATGGACATTTCCCACGAGCAGGTATTTGCCCACCTGCGCTCCAAAGACGTGCTGCACTTAGGCCAGCTTTGCCGGGTGTACCTCGAATCGGGTGGGCACTTCAGCGTATTTCGCTACCCGGAGCCGCAGCCCGGCCTGAGCGTGCTGCCCGATTGGGATGAGCGCCTGCGCGACGAGCAGCAGCAGGAGTCCGGCCTGAGCGCTTGCCTCTACTGCGGCAACGTGCAGCACCAGGTGTCGGCCAAAACCCAGTGCACCAACTGCGGCCACCAGCAGTGGACCTACGCCGTGCAGCCCCAGAGCCTGGTGGAGCAAGAAGCCGAAGCCCGCTAAAGCAAGTATTCTATTCTATTGAAAACGCCCCCGCTCACTGGGCGGGGCTTATCTTCTTTTGCATGAAACCCGAAGAAATTCACCTCACCGACTATATGCGCATACTTCTGGGGCAGGTGCCCTGGAGCTTTTTGCTGGAAGTAGCCATTCGCGCCATCTTTCTCTACGCCCTGATTGTGGTGTCGATGCGCCTGATGGGCAAGCGGATGTCGTCGCAGCTGAGCCGGCACGAGTTGGCCGCCATTTCGTCCATTGCCGCCGCCATCGGGGTTCCCATTCAGGCCCCCGACCGGGGTCTGCTGCCGGCCTTGCTTATTGCGGCAGTTATTATAGCCGTGCAGCGCCTGGTTTTCTGGGAGTCGTATCGGAACAGAAAATTCGAGACGGTCACTCAAGGCCAGGTATCGGCGATGGTCGAGGATGGCTGCCTGCAGTACGATGCCATGCGGGAATCGGTCTTGTCGCAGGAGCGGGTGTTTGCCGAACTGCGCCAGAAGGGCTACGACAACCTGGGCAAGGTCCGGCGCATGTACATGGAAGCTAGCGGGGCCTTCACCATTGTACCCCAGAGCCCGCCCCGCCCCGGCCTGACGCTGATTCCGAGCTGGGACGAAGACTTTCTGCGCGACCAGCACAAAGCCCCCGACACCTACGCCTGCTGTCACTGCGGCAACGTACAGCATTCGCACCAACAGCAGCCCGGGACTTGCTCCAACTGCCAGCACCAGGAATGGTCGCCGGCGGTAGTAGCCGCGTAGGTCGACTTACAATCGAACGTAAAACCTGTGCAAGGCCGGCGAGTCTAGGAAATTCTAGGCTTGCTGGCCTTCTGCTTGCTGCCGGGGCAGCTGCTGGGCATGAGCAATGAGCCGGTCACGGTGGGCGGAGCCGTCGTGCAGGTGGGCAAAGGAAATCTGCTGCTCCCGACCGTCGGTGCCGCGCACCAGCACGTCGGCCGCACCCACGGCTTCGACTGAGGTTACGTCGGCCCAGTTAAACTGAAACGCCGGCTGCAACAAACCTACCCGGCCGCCAAAGCCCGCAGCGTGCAGATGCAGGTGGCGGCGCTCAATAGCCCGGTACAGGTTGAAAGCCATGACCACAAAAACCACGGCCAGCGCGAAATACAGGTAGGGCAAGACGTGGAAGCTGTGAGTACCGCGGGCCAGGTCGGCGGCGTGGTGGCGGTGCAGGATGTGGTAGCCTTCCAGGGCCAGAATACCGGCTGCGGCCAGTTCCAGCCATGCCACCCGCTCGTGGTGGTGGGCGTGGCGCCTGAGGTGAAGCAGCTCCCGGACCATCAGAATCAGGTAGGCCGCGCCTACCACAAACTCCAGAATCGTCACCCCGGTCAGCGGCTCCTGCCCCATGATGGTCGCCGTGGCCGTGCTGAGCAGAATCAACGCCGGCACGATGTGCGACAGGGCTTTGCCCCGCTGCTGCCGGGCGTGGCGGTGCGTGTAGAGAGTAACCCGGTCAGAACCAGCAGAGGGAGCAGCATTCATACGGCCAAGCACGGAATTTTTCCTCAGTCCCGCAACCAGAAGCACAAGCCGCCCCATTGGGTTTTATAGCTCAGCTTCAAGCAGTTTGCTGCTGCTCTACAACCTCGACACTAGATAATCAGTTAGAAGCCGGTAGCGCCCAGCTGTACGGGCCGCCTTACTGCTGCTTCCGATGCCTGTTTCTGCCATATCCCCCACTCCCACGCTGCAAGCCGGCATGGGTGCTTTGCCGCATGCCCTGGGTACCACCTTCCGCGTGTGGGCCCCCAATGCCGACGCCGTTTCCGTCGTCGGTCCTTTTAACGACTGGGACTCCACTGCCCATCCCCTCGCCCACGAAGCCGACGGCTACTGGGCCGCCGACATAGCCGACCTTGGGCCCGGTACCGAGTACAAGTTCTGGCTGCGAAGCGGCGACGCCGAGCTGACCCGCAACGACCCCTACGCCCGCGAAGTGACTCACTCGGCCGGCAACTCGGTGGTGCCCACCCACGAGTTCGACTGGGAAGACGACAAGTTTCAGATGCCAGCCTGGAATGAGCTGGTTATCTACGAGCTGCACGTGGGCACCTTCCACGCCCCCGACCCTGCCCGCCCCGGTACCTTTCTCGACGTGGTTGAGAAACTGGATTACCTGCGCGAGCTGGGCATCAACGCTATTGAGATTATGCCGCCCACCGAGTTTCCCGGGGGCCGGAGCTGGGGCTATAACCCGGCGCACCCGTTTGCGTTGGAAACCGACTACGGCGGGCCGTTGGCGTTCAAGGAGTTGGTAAAGCAAGCCCACCGCCACGGCATTGCCGTGATTCTGGACGTGGTCTACAACCATTTTGGGCCCGGCGACCTGGATTTGTGGCAGTTCGACGGCTGGCATGAAAACGAGGGCGGCGGCATCTACTTCTACAACGACTGGCGGGCCGAAACGCCCTGGGGCCACAACCGCCCCGACTACGGCCGGCCCGAAGTGCGCCGCTACATCCGCGACAATGCCTTGATGTGGCTCGAAGATTACCGCGTGGATGGCCTGCGCTGCGACTCTATTTCTCACATCCGCAACGTGGACGGCTCCAACGACCCCACCCGCGACCTGCCCGAGGGCTGGAGCCTGATGAAGTGGATCAATGAGGAGATTCAGGCCAAAATGCCCTGGAAAATCACCATTGCCGAGGATTTGCAGGGCAACCCCTATATCACCCGGGCCACTACCGACGAGGGTCAGGGCTTTTCAGCCCAGTGGGATGCCGCCTTTGTCAACATCCTGCGCGAGGCCCTGACCACGCCCCACGACGCGGACCGCAACCTGACGGCCGTAGCCGAAATTATCGGCCATACCTACAACGGTGACGCCTTTCAGCGCATTGCCTACACCGAGTCGCACGATGAGGTGGCCAACGGCAAGTCGCGGGTAACGGAGGAAATCATGCCCGGTGATGCCCACAGCTGGTTCCCGAAGAAGCGCGCCACGCTCGGAGCGGCCCTGGTGTTTACCGCGCCCGGCATCCCGATGATGTTTCAGGGGCAGGAAATGCTGGCCGACGGCTACTTTTCCGACGACCAGCCCCTGGAGTGGCAGCATGCCGACCAGCACGCCGGCCTGGTGCACTTGTACCGGGACCTGATCCGGCTGCGGCGCAACCTCGACGGCCAAACCCGCGGCCTGCTGGGCCAGCACACCGCCATAACCCACCTCAACGACGCGGACAAAATCCTGGCGTTCCGCCGCTGGGACCAGGGCGGGCCCGGCGACGAAACCATCATCCTGGCCAACTTCGCCGACCAGACTCACCCGGCCTATACCATTGGTTTGCCGGCCGGGGGCCAGTGGCGGGTGCGCTTCAACAGCGACTGGGAAGGCTACGATGAGGAGTTCGGCAACTTCGAAAGCGTGGACTCCGAGGCTACGGAAGGCGAATACGACGGGCTGCCCTTCCAAGCGAGCTTCGGGTTGGCGCCGTATTCGGTGCTGATTATTTCGCAGGAGGCTTTTTAACGACACTTTTACGCCCCGCTGCGTACCACCTTAGCGCAGGGTTTGGCGAAAACCGGCGGTAAAAAGCCCGGTTTCCGCCAAACCCTGCGTTTTTTTCACGTCAAAACTCCGTTAGAAACCTATCTTGCCAGTCCACGCCAAACCCCACCGCATGCAAGTCCCGCTCCCCACCCCCGAAGCCATTTCGCCCGACGCTCTGCTCGTGGAAGTTGCCTGGGAAGTCTGTAATCAGGTCGGTGGCATCTACACCGTGATTCGCTCGAAAGTGCCGGCGACGGTGCTCGGTTGGGAGGACCGGTACTGCCTGCTCGGCCCTTACTTCGCCAGCCAGGCCCAGAGCGAGTTTGAGCCCCTGGAAGATTACGCTTTCGAAAAATTGCCCGCCGACGACCCATTTGCCGCGGCCGTGCGCCAGATGCGCGCCCAGGGCTACGAGGTGCACTACGGCCACTGGCTCGTAACCGGCAAACCCCGCGTGGTGCTCATCAACCCCTACCAGGCCTACGACCGGCTCGGTCAGATCAAGGCTGACCTGTGGAACCACCATGGCATTCCGACGCCCGATAACGACGATTTACTCCACCAGGTCGAAGCTTTCGGCAACCAGGCCAAGCACTTTCTAAAACTGCTGGCGGAAGCCGTAGTGCCGCCCAAGCGCGTCATTGCCCACTTCCACGAGTGGATGACCGGCGTGGCCATTCCCGATCTGCGGCGCGAGCAGGTGCCGCTGCACATCGTCTTTACCACGCACGCCACGCTGCTGGGCCGCTACCTGGCCATGAACGACCCCAACTTCTACGACCACCTGATGCAGGTGAACTGGGCCGCGGAAGCCGTGCATTTCAACATCGAAACCGCCGTGCGCATCGAGCGGGCCGCCGCCCACGGGTCCCACGTCTTCACGACCGTCAGTGAGCTGACTGTGCGCGAGTGCATCTACCTGCTCGACCGGATTCCGGACGCGGTGCTGCCCAATGGCCTCAATATTGAGCGGTTTGTAGCCCTGCACGAGTTTCAGAACCTGCACCAGCTCTACAAGTCCAAGATTCACGAGTTCGTGATGGCGCATTTTTTCCAGAGCTACTCGTTTGATCTGGACAACACGCTCTACCTCTTCACCTCGGGCCGCTACGAGTACCACAACAAGGGTTTTGATTTGACCCTGGAAGCCCTGGCCCGGCTCAACTACCGTATCCAGCAAAGCGGACTGGAAGGCCAGGTGGTTATGTTCTTCATTACCAAAAGGCCCTTCCATAGCATCAACCCGCAGGTGCTGCAAAGCCGGGCCATCCTGGAAGAAGTACACGAAACCTGCGAAGCCATTGAGCGGCAGGTGGGCGAGCGGCTCTTCTACGCCGCCGCCGCCAGCACCGACCACCGCCTGCCCGATTTGAGTAGCATGGTCGACGACTACTGGAAGCTGCGCTACCGCCGCACCCTGCAAAGCTGGAAAACCACCAACTTGCCCCCGGTTATCACCCACAATCTCGTGGACGATGCGGGCGACGACATCCTGAACTTTCTGCGTCGGGCCAACTTGGTCAACAACCAGCACGACCGGGTTAAAATCGTGTACCACCCCGATTTCGTGTCGCCCACCTCACCCCTGTTTGGCATGGAGTACGGGCAGTTTGTGCGCGGCTGCCACCTGGGTATTTTCCCCAGCTACTATGAACCCTGGGGCTACACCCCGCTTGAGTGCGTGGCCCGCGGCGTACCAGCCATTACTTCCGACTTGTCGGGCTTCGGCGACTACGTCATGGAAACCGTGCCCGACCACGAGGCCAAGGGCATCTATGTGGTGAAGCGGCAGGAGAAAAGTTTCGACGAATCGGCTGAGGAGCTGACCGACATGCTCTGGAACTTCGTGCAGCTCAACCGCCGGGAACGAATCATGCAGCGCAACAACGTGGAAAGCTCCGCTGAGCTCTACGACTGGAAAAACCTGCGCGTGCACTATGACCGCGCCTACACGCTGGCCCTGGAAAGACAGTAAATATGACCAACTAATACGGATTTATGCCTCCGTATTAACTACCGGAAGCCCCGCTAATTAATTTGAGGAAAATTCCTTTAATTCAATTAGTGGGGCTTCGTTATTTCTTAATGTTTACCTTTTCCCTTTACCCAGTGCTGGGCCGTCTGCGAATTACCGCGCTGCTTTTTCTGGTAGGTGCTACCACCACCCTGGCCCGTGAATTCTGGCTGCTACCGCCACATTTTTTTGTGGTGCCCGGCACCCGAATTAATCTGCATGTATTTGTGGGAGACAATTTTATTGGCAGCCGCTGGCCTGGTAAATCCAGCCGGCTTACCAGCTTCGTGCACTACGCTCCCACCGATACAGTGGACCTGACCAAAACTGCCACCGAGCAAGACACACTCAGCACCTCGGTCGAAGTCATTCAGTTGGGCGTGCACCTGCTGGCTTTCAGTACCAACAGTGCCTTCACCGAGCTCGACGCGGAGCAGTTTAACGCATACCTGAAAGAGAATGGCTTAGAGCGAGTTAGCTACCTGCGCCAGCAGCGCGGCGAAACCACTAAGCCCGGCCGGGAGCTGTACCGGCGCTGCGCCAAAAGCCTGGTACAGGTGGGCCCGGCCGGCCTCGACACTAGCCGCGTGCATCGCTGGGTAACGGGCCAGCCTCTGGAAATTATTCCCGAGCAAAACCCTTATGCCCTCAGGCCTGGTGCCTCCCTGACCTGCCTGGTGCTGTACAAGGGTCAGCCCCTGCCCGCCACGCTGGTGCAGGTGTGGCAGCGCACCGGTGGCCAATCCCAAGTAATTAAATTGTACACCAACAAAAACGGCCGCGTGCTGTTTCGCCTTAACAGCCCAGGCAACTACATGGTTAGTTCTGTGTACATGGAAACAGCCACCGACCGGAAAGCGGCCGACTGGCAAAGTACCTGGGCCACGCTGACGTTTGGAATGGCCGGACGGAACACTAAATAATTTCTATTTTTTGTCTACCTTGAATGCCCCGGAGGCCTTCTGTACTGGAACATTTTTTTCTTACCTTCGCAACTCTATTAAACTCGAACCACCGACGGCATGAAGTACTCGATTGATAAAAAGGAAACTTACACGATTATCACCATTGACGAGAAGAAGCTCGACACTACCGTAGCTCCCGACCTGAAATCGGAATTCGTGAAGCTGAATGCTGAAGGCATCAACAACCTGATTCTGGACTTGAGCAACGTGAAGTACACGGACTCGTCGGGCCTCAGCTCTATCCTTATTGCCAACCGCCTGTGCAACTCGACCGGCGGCCTGCTCGTGCTCACCGGCCTGCAGGACCACGTTATGAAGCTCATCACCATCTCCAAGCTGGAGTCGGTACTGCACATTCTGCCCACCGTGGAAGAAGGCATTGACCGCATCTTCCTGCACGCCATCGAGCGCGACCTGACCAGCAAAGAATAGTTTATTAGAAGCTGTAAGCTGTTGGCGGTTAGCTGTTAGTTGTTCAGACTAGCGACTAACGGCCAGCAGCTTTTTCTTTTTCTCATCTTTAAAAAAGCGAATGGCCCTCCGCTACTAGCTACCAGCTTATTTTGGAGTTTGAGTTGAAAATCCTGGGTAGTGCCTCGGCCACACCCTTTCTGAATCGGCACCACACGGCCCAGGTGCTCACGGTGGGCAACCAGTCCTACCTGATTGATTGTGGGGAAGGCACCCAGCGCCGCCTGGTGGAGTATAAAGTGCGGCACCAGCGCCTGCGCACCATTTTTATTTCCCACCTGCACGGCGACCATTTCTTCGGGCTGTTCGGGCTGCTTTCTACCATGCACCTGCAGGGCCGCACCGAGCCGGTACAGCTCTTTGGCCCCGCCGGCCTGGATGAGATTCTGACCACTCAGTTTCGCTACTCCCATACCCAGCTCTCGTTCGACCTGCAGTTTACCGCCGTCGAGCCCGACCAACACGCCCTGGTGTATGAGGACCGCCACCTGACGGTGCACACGCTGCCCATGCGCCACCGAATTCCGTGCTGCGGCTACCTGTTCCGGGAAAAGCCCAAGCGCCGCCACCTCGATAAAGGCCGCCTGCCCGAAGGCCTGACGGCCGCCCAGCTCAGCCGGCTGGCCCAGGGCGAAGACCTACACGATGAAGCCGGCACTCTGCTGATCAGTAACGACGCTGTAACGACGGCGCCCAATCATTCGCGCAGCTACGCCTACTGCTCCGATACGCTCTACACCGAAAGCACTGCTGACCTGGTGCGCGGCGTCGATCTGCTGTATCACGAGGCCACCTTTTTGGAAGAAATGCGTGACCGGGCTGCTACCACCCACCACTCCACGGCCCGGCAGGCCGCTTTGCTGGCCAAGAAAGCCCAGGTACGCCAGTTGCTTATCGGCCACTTCTCGTCGCGCTACCGCGACCTAGAACCCTTGCTGCGCGAAGCCGAAGCCGTTTTTGAGCCCGTCGAGCTGGCCACCGAAGGCAAAACGGTCAGCATTCCGGAGTAATTGACTGGTAGAGCTCAGAGCCGGGAACCCAGCGTTTGAATTCGTTTTGTACCCTTCGCTAATCGGCTTATTTTCTGCTCAGCGCTGAGTTCTCAACTCCAAGTTCTACTTCCAAAGTCCTTCCCTTGAAAACATTCGCCCACAAGAAAAACCAACTGTACCTGGTGCTCAGTGGCATTTTCATTGTCAATGCCCTACTGGCCGAAATTATTGGCGTCAAGATTTTTTCCCTGGAGCCTCTTATCGGCCGGCCCGACAACCTGACGGCGGGCGTGCTGATCTGGCCCGTGGTGTTCGTCACGACGGACATCATCAATGAGTACTTCGGCAAGGAAGGCGTGCTGCGGGTGAGCTACCTCACGGCCGCCCTAATTCTGTTTGCCTTCCTGGTTATCTACGCTACCACCAAGCTGCCACCAGCCGCTTTCTGGCTCGATGTAAACAGCAAGGACCCGCAGGGCCAGCCCATCAACATCGACTTTGCCTACCAGATGATTTTCCGTCAGGGTCTGGGCATTATTGCCGGCTCCCTGACGGCCTTTGCCATTGGACAGGTGCTGGACGCCACTGTGTTTCAGGCTCTTCGCCGGGCTACCAAGGGCCGCTACGTGTGGCTGCGCGCCACTGGCTCCACGCTCGTGTCCCAGCTCGTCGACAGCTTCGTGGTCTTGTTCGTGGCCTTTTACGTGTTCGGCAACTGGAGCTTCGACCAGGTACTGGATGTAGCCAATACGAACTACTGGTACAAATTCGCTGCGGCCATCTTGCTTACCCCGGTGCTGTATCTGGCCCACTTCCTGATTGACCGGTATCTGGGCGTGGAGGAAACTGTGGAGCTGCAGCAGGAAGCCGCCGCCGACGTGAGCGTCTGATTTCATTCCCTCTTATTGTCTTAATCTGGCGACCGATGCGCTTCGTTGTTTTATGCCTGATCAGCCTGCTAATGCCGCAGCTGTTACGGGCCCAATCCTTGTTCAACACCTTCGAGCCGGGCTCCTACGTGCTGGTCAACAACCCCACACAGCGCGTACAGGGCAACCTGAAGCTGCGGGGCTGCACCGAGCTGCTGGTGAAAAACCCTGGGGGATACAGCGCCACGCTGGGACTGGCTGATGTCCAATCGTTTCGCCTGGGCCAGCAGCAGTTTATCAAGGCCGGCGGCTTCCCCGTAGAGCAAGGCCTCGACGGCGACACTATCGATCAAGCGTTTGTGGAGCAGGTCGATAGTGGACGGGTAGTGCTGATGCGGCTGCACTTTATTACGGCCGGCCCTACGCTGGTCGGGACCAGCGGCTTGCCCATGGGCAGTAGTAAGTCGTACGTGCTGTACCTGCTACGCCGGGCCGGTGAAGACACGATTACGCCGCTGCCGGCCAGCAGTAAACGGTTTCGGGAAGCCCTGCTCCCCTACCTTACGGCCCGCCCCGACTTGGCTAAGCTGGTCGCCGATAAGCTGATTACCACCGAAAACCTGCCCAAGCTCATTCATGCCCTCAACGCCGGGGCACCGACTCAGTAAAAGCGCAGAAACCGGGCAGGGCTGGCAGCGCGCTTTGTTTCGCCCGCCGCCCTGAATTACAGCGGCGCTTTCTGAGCGGCAGCATTACCTTTGAGAATCTTCAGGCCTACGCCCCAGGCTCATTACCGCGGCGAAAAGCAACTTTACTACTATGTCCCGTATCCTGACCGGCATTCAGAGCACTGGCCGCCCCCACCTGGGCAACCTGCTCGGCGCCATCCTGCCCGCCATTGAGCTGTCGAAGAACTCGGCCAATGAGTCGCTGTACTTCATTGCCGACCTGCACTCCCTGACCACCGTGCGCGACGCCGAGCTGCTGCGCCAGAACACCTACGCGGTGGCCGCCGCCTGGCTGGCCTGCGGCTTCGACACGGAGAAAAACCTGTTCTACCGCCAGTCCGATGTGCCGCAGGTGACGGAGCTGACCTGGTATCTGTCGTGTTTCACGCCCTACCCGATGCTGGCTAATGCCCACTCGTTCAAGGATAAGTCGGACCGGCTTTCCGACGTGAATGCGGGCTTGTTTACCTACCCCGTGCTCATGGCGGCTGACATCCTGCTCTACGACGCCGACATCGTGCCCGTGGGTAAGGACCAGATTCAGCACCTGGAAATCACCCGCGACATTGCCAGCACGTTCAACAACCGCTACGGCGAAACCTTTGTGCTGCCCCAGGCCCGCACCGATGAGCAGCTGATGACCGTTCCCGGCCTCGATGGGCAGAAGATGAGCAAGAGCTACGGCAACATCATCGACATCTTCCAGGACGACAAAGCCCTGCTCAAGACTATCCGCAGCATCATTTCGGACAGTACCCCGCTGGAAGCCCCCAAAAACCCCGATACCGACATCACGTTCAAGCTGTTTTCCCTGTTGGCCTCCCCGGCCGAAGTTGAGGAAATGCGCCAGAACTACCTGGGTGGCGGCTATGGCTACGGCCACGCCAAAACAGCCCTTTACGAAGTTATCCGCACGCGTTTCGCCACCGAGCGGGAGCAGTTCAACTTCTACATCAACAACCTGCCCGAGGTCGACAAGCGCCTGGCCGAAGGTGCCCGCAAAGCCCAGGCCTACGGCAGCGAGGTGCTGAATAAAGTCCGGGAAAAAGTAGGCTACAGCAAGCGATAATGTGCTGATGGGGAGAATGTGAGAAGTGTATCCTTGCGAGGCGGATCCGAAGCAGTCCGTCCTCTGCAGAAGTAGTCACTGTCTTTTACCCAAAAGCCCCTTACTACCGCATGTAGTAAGGGGCTTTTCAGTTAAGGACAATCAGTCCATTTCAGAAGACGGATGGTTTCACGCTGCTCGCAAGGACACACTTCTCACATTCCCTCACAGCAGCACATTCACAATTGACACATTAATACACCAGCCCATCCACGGACTGGTGCTGCTCGCTGGAGAAGCTGAAGCCGACTTTGCTGCCGCGGCTGACCTGCTGGTTTTCCACTTTCTGCTTAACGGTGATTTTCTGGATGTCCTGCATGGGCGGGGCAATCAGGTCGTTGTTAACGGCGGCAATCATGGCGCTTTCCACGAACAGGCGCATCATGTCGGGCGTGACTAGGTTGTCGGCCATGTCGTTGTCGGGCAATTCCAGCTGCTGCACGCCTTCGAGGAAGTAGTGGTTTTCGATGTTGATCAGCAGGCGGCCTACCAAGTAGCCTGGGTCGTTCATGCGCTGGTACTTGATGCTGTCAGCCATGAAGTTATACGCCATGATGTGGCCGAAAAACCGCCGCCGGAAGTCTTCTTCCACGTATTTGGAGGCCATCGGGCCGTAGTCTTCGGGGAAAGTGACGATGTTGGAGTGCATCACGAAGATGAGCAGGTCGCCCGAGAACTTGATGTGGAACTCCATGTCATTCACGGGCCGGTACTCAATCAGTACGTTCGAGTCGACGGGCGTAATCTTGCGGCTCAGCTCCACCACCAGCTCCTGCGACACGAGGCGGAGCATATCGAAGGCGGCGCGGGTATTGCGGAAAATGGCCTGCTTAGCAATGGACTTCTGTTGCAGGCCTTCGAAAATTTGGTCGAGGCGGTCGGCGGGGGCTTCCGCGGGCGAGCCAGGCGCTGAGGTAGGCAGATTATTGGTGGCCGTGGCCCCAGCCGATGCCTCCGGCGCTTTCTCGATGGTGGGCTCGGGGCGGGCGTGGCGGGCGCAGCGGCCGGATTTTCAACCAGGGACGTTACAGTTGGCGGGGTCGTATGGGGCATGGGCAGAGCAGTACGATGAACAAAAAGACCACCCAGAATACCGGCAGCAGCCTGATTCTGAGGCGTCCAAATGGGAATTTAACAACCCGCAACCCGTAGTTGCAAGGCTATTGGCTGCTTTTACCTACGCAAATAGACGGTTTCGCAGTTGTATCCAACTTCTTATTCCTGCTCTGCAATTACCCCGGCGGTATGTTGGCCCAGACGCGGCGGCGAAGCCAAAGCGGCAGCCCGCGGCCAGCTGCTGCTCTGAAAAGCCACCGTGCGCAGCCCCTGAAAATCCGCTTCCCCCACGGGCAGCAGCATCGCCTGCCCCGACTCCAGGGCCAGAGCCTCCCCCACCGTGCGCACCGCCCCGGCCGGCACCCCGAGCTGTTCCAGCGCCGCCAGCAGCTGGTCGCCATCTACTTCCGCTATTCGGGTCTGCAGCATAGTTTCCAGCGCCGCGCGGTTAGCTACCCGGGCCTCATTGGTCTGAAACCGAGCCTCCTGGGCCCACTCTGGCCGGTTAAGGGCCTGGCAGAGGTGACGAAACTGCCGGTCGGCACCCACAGCCAGCACCAGGCTACGGCCGTTGCCGGCCCGGTACACCGTGCCGTAGGGCACGATGCTGGGGTGGCCTGAGCCCATGGGCTGCGGGTCGTGGCCCGTGACGAGCCAGGTGGCAGCCTGGTTGGCCAACGAAGCCAGGGCGCTGTCGAGCAAGGCCACCTGCACCCGGCTGCCCTCGCCGGTGCGGCAGCGGTGGTAGAGGGCCGTGAGCAAACCTTCCTTGAGCTGGTGGGCGGCCAGCAGGTCAATCATGGCGACGGGCATTTTCTGGGGTTCCTGCCCGGGCTGGGCGTTGAGGAACATAAAGCCCGCCTCGGCCTGCAGCACGGCATCGTAGCCGGCCCGCGCCACCGTGGGGCCGTAGCCGGTGAGGTGGGCGTAAATCAGCCGGGGGTTCAGGGCCCGGAGCGTGTCGTAGTCGACGCCCAGCTTCTCGGCGTCGCCGGGTTTGTAGCTGGCCAGCACTACGTCGGCGCGGACGGCCAGCTGCTGCACCTGCGCTTTGCCAGCTTCGGTGGTCAGATCTACTATTACCGAGTGTTTACCCCAGTTGGCGCAGCTGAAATAGGCCGACACGTCGGTGTTGGCGGCCTCGGCGCGGGTTTTCCAGGTGCGGGTCACGTCGCCGGCTGGGGCTTCTACTTTGAGCACGGTGGCGCCCAGCTCGGCGAAAAACTGCCCCACCTGCGGCCCAGCCAATACAGAGGCCAGTTCCAGCACCAGTAGGTCGGCAAAGGGTAATGGAGTAGCAGCGGGAGCGGCCGAACTGGAAAACGACATTGGGTGTTGGGCTAGGTATAACTGACTGGGTGGACTTTGGCCGCGGGCGGCAGCTTCTTACTGCCGGCCTTACGACGGCCCAATGGCAAATCTACCGGGTTTTGTCCGTTGGAGGCCCCGGCGGCTGAACTCAGCAGCAGGCCTAGGAAATCCTGTATATTTACTCCCAAATCAAGCGGTTCGCTGGCCGAAAAACAGGGTCAGCCTTTTCTCACAATTACTTAGCTGAACCTTGAAGTTTTCCGATTTTAACCTCCACGACGACCTATTGGCCGGCGTCGACGCCATGAACTACGAGAATGCCACGCCCATCCAGGAGCAGGCCATTCCCAAAATTATTGACGGTAAAGACCTGATTGCCTGCGCCCAAACGGGCACTGGCAAAACTGCCGCCTACCTGTTGCCCCTGCTTGATAAGATTTCCCACGCCAAGCACGGCACTACCTCCACCCTGATTCTGGTGCCCACGCGCGAGCTGGCCACCCAGATTGACGAGCAGGTAACGGGCTTCGGCTACTTCGTCGAGGCCAGCAGCATCGCCATCTACGGCGGCGGCAAAAGCGAGAACTGGGAGCAGCAAAAGCGCGCCCTGACCAGCGGGGCCGACATCATCATTGCCACGCCCGGCCGCCTAATTGCTCACTTGCAGATGGGCTATGTCAAGTTTGACCAGATCAAGTACCTAGTGCTCGACGAGGCCGACAAGATGATGGACATGGGCTTCTCGGACGATATTCTGAACATCGTACGCCAGCTGCCCAAGGACCGGCAGACCCTGCTGTTCTCGGCCACGATGCCCAATAAAATCCGGGACTTCTCAAAGCAGATTCTCAACGAGCCCGAAGAAATCCGCCTGGCCGTATCCAAGCCTGCCGCCGGTATCGACCAGCAGTTCTACATGGCTTTCGACCGGCAGAAGATTTACCTGCTCGAACACCTGCTCAAAACCCAGGAAGTGCAGAGCATGGTGCTCTTTACAAGCCAGAAAGCGGCCGTGGCCGGCATCGTGCGGGCCATCAACAAGCTGGGCTACGTGGCCCAGGGCATCAGCTCGGACCGCACCCAGGAAGAGCGGGAGCAGATCATGCGCGAGTTCAAAAACAAGCAGTTCCCGATTCTGGTGGCTACCGACGTGCTCAGCCGCGGCATCGACATAGACTCGCTGAGCCACGTGGTGAACTACGACATCCCGCGTGCCGCCGAAGACTACGTACACCGCATTGGGCGCACGGCCCGCGCTGCCACCAAGGGAACGGCCATCACCTTCATTGCCGACCAAGACCAGGACCGCGTGCTCAAGATCGAAAAGCTCATTGAGCGGGAAGTCGACAAGCAAAGCATTACCGAGGAACTGGGTCTGGGCCCAGCCCCTGAATTTGACCCTAAGCGCTTCAGCGGCCTGGGTGGCAAAGTCGGGGGGCGGCCCGAGCGGGGTGGCCGCTCCGGCGGTGGTAGCCGCGGCTCGCGCCCCGAAGGCGCACCTCGGGGCGAAGGTGGCCGCCCACCCCGCCGCGACGCCGATTCGAAAGATCCGCGCCACAAGGAGCGCATAGCCAACGCCCAAGCGGCCCTGGCTGCTATTGATGCTGGTGGTGCTCCGGCCGTTCCTTATCAGCGCCCGCCGCGCCCGGAGGGTGAAGCTCGGCCGCCGCGGGAGCCCCGCGCGCCCCGGCCCGAAGGCGAAGCCCGCCCACCACGGGAGCCGCGTGCTCCACGGCCGGAAGGTGAAGCTCGGCCTCCCCGCGCAGAAGGCGAAGCTGGTGACAAGCCCAAGCGCCGCAAGCGTGGCGGCCGCAACCGCAGCGGCCGGGGCCCGCGCCCGGAAGGCTCGACCGAAACGGCTCCACAGACCACTCCCAGCGCCGAATAGCTGACTGAATTACAAAAGAAAAAGCTCCTGACTTATCAGGAGCTTTTTCTTTTGTAATTCAGTCACTACAGCTTGAACTGGGCGCAGACTTTCACGCCGAAGGTGCGCACGTCGGGCAGGTCGCGGTAGGTGAGGCGGTGCAGGAAGTCGACGCGGATGAACTTGAGGACGTTTTCGACGCCGTAACCGACCTCCACATAGGGCGTGGCACCCAGGGCCCGGAAGGTGGGCGTAGGAATGCCGCTGGCGTCGGTCAGGGGCGTAGTGTTGCGGTTAGCTTCGCGCAGTCCGCCTTGCAGCACGTTGCCAGTGGCCACGAGGCGCCAGTCCAGCTTTTTAAGCAAAGGCACGGTGTTGATGAGCAACCCTTCGAAGTAGTGCTCGGCGTGTAAAGACACGTACCGGTCACTGACGAATTCGAAGTAGCCCATCAGGTTGTAGGCATTGGAGGTGTAGATAGGCGACTCGTTGCCGAGGTGGGCTTTGAGTACCGGGTAAGGCACCGTGCTGGGGATATAGCCCGCATCTACCACGTATTCGGTGCGGCCGAGCTGGCCCAGGGGCAGGCTCTGGGTCACGGCCAGATTAAACTTGTGGTAGGCAAAGTCGCTGCCCAGCACGTTGTTCAGCCCGGCAGTATAGCGGAAGGTGAAGACCGGCCACTTCATCAGCCCCACGGCTGTGCGGTGGTTCTGGTTTTGCACCAGCACTTCACCCGGGGCGTAGCGCGACTCCATAATCACCTCCGAGAGCTCGAAGCGGTGAGCCGTGGGCGCATCCGGCGTTTGGGCCGGGCTGGTATAGTAGGCGAAGCTGTAGAGCGGGTCGAAGCGCTGGTGGCGTAGCGTTACCTTCTGGGTGAAGTTGTGAAACAGGTCAGTTTGGGCCCCTACGCTGGTGACTTCCCGCCATAAGGGCAGAAGGGGCTTGATGTTGCCGAAGCGGGCGGCCACCTCAAACAGGGGACTTTCCAGGGCAATATCGTTGTCGAGCAGGGCCACCAAGTCCACGTCGCGGCTGTGCTTGAGGCTGAGCACGGTCCAGTTGGGCCGGTTCACGATGCGGTCAGCGGAGAGGCCGTACTTGAATTCCCCGTCGCGGGTACCGTAGGCCAGGTAGCCCTGGGCCAACCAGTTGGGGCTCAGGTTGGGTGTAGTGCGCAGGCCGGCGCGCAGACGGTTACCTTCCACGTTGTTCCAGTTGTAGCTGTAAGCCACGGGCCCAAACTCTACCAATTCCCGCTTGCCCAGGGGCTGGTAGCCGTTCACGACCAGGTCGGCTATTTCCAGGAAGGTGCGGACCGAGGGCAGCTTGCCGACCGAGTCGAGCACGGTGAGGGTACGGGCCTCCTGGGCCGAAAGCGTATCGGGGCGGTGCTGCTCCCAGAAACCAACTGGTACCTTCAGCGCGTCGGCCGCGGTGGCCAGGGGCTGGTCGTAGAAGGCCAGCTCCCGGGGCTTCTGCACCACAAAGTCGGAGTTAATCGTGGTAAAGCGTACTAGCAGGCCGGTTTGCTTGGGCGTGGGCTTGAGGCCGACTACCACCTGCGTGCGGCTCGGCAGCCAGGGCCCGGCGGCCGTGGGGCGCAGCTCCTGCTGAATCCGGATCTGGTCTACGAAGTTGATGTTGGCCTTGGGGTCCACGGTCAAATCCAGCTTGCGCAGGGCGTAGGTGCCGGTAGTAATCCAGATGCGGCCGGTAAAGGCCAGATCCTGGGCCCGGCGCGGAAATACCTTGAGCTGGTAGCAGCGGTCCTGGCCCACCATCACCGAGTCTTCCAGGTCGTAATCGTAGGTGATGCGCCAGCCGTCGGCAATGGGCGAAATGAAGTCCTTGCCCATTACCACCTGCCAGTTGGGGTAAAAGTCGTAGTCCTGAAACGAGGAGCCCAGCAGCTGCGACAATACCGTGCCGTCGCGCGGGGCGGCCCCGTAGAGCTGGGAATGGAGGATTTCTTCCCGCTCCCGCACTGGCCGGTGGCGCACATAGTAGCGCGACACGACCTCCGAGCCGAACACGGGCACGGTGGGCTTACCCGAAGCATTGCGCTCCATCTCCCCCACCGAGCTGGCCATCGTTGTGATGTCCCGAATCACCTTACGCCGGGCCAGGCGGTCGGTGATGTCGGAGAGGCTGGCCTCGATGCGGTTGTAGCTGTCAAATTCGAAGGCTTCGAGCCGGGCTTTGTCGTTCTGGCGCTTGTGCTGCTGCACCCGGCGCAGAATGGTGAAAGCCGGGTTTTCGGTGGAGCGCACCACCACTTCGCCCAACGACACGGCCGCCGAAGGCAAAGCCAGGTTGATGGTTTGCTGGGCCTGCCGCCCCACGGCCCGGCTTTTGGCCCGGAACCCCATAGCCGAGGCCGACAGCGAATCGATAGGCTGAGCCACACTGAGCTGGTAGCGCCCGTTGTCGTCGGCGGTAGTCCCGATGCTGCTGCCTTTGACAAAGACCGAGGCAAACGGCACGGGCTGCCCGTTGGCCGCCTCCGTGACTTGGCCGCTGAAAACCATCCGCTGCGCCAGCGCGGCCGTGGGGCGCGTGAGCGTACTCAGGCCGAGCAGCAGCAGCACTATATATCGTTTCATGAAAAGCAGAAATGCAGAAGCGGCAAGCTTTATAGCGGCGCTTCCTGGCAATAAAGAATGGGCCCGCAAATGGCTCCGCTCGGCGTTGGTTTAGCCCCAGGAGCCCGAACGGCACCGAGGAGTTGCACCAGGAGTAGGCCGAGCGCTACCGGCTACTTAATCGGCCAGCAGCTGGATCAGGGGCGTGAAGAAGATAGAGAGGCCGATGAAGCCCAGCAGGCCGGCGTAAAACAACAGGGAGTAGAAGGTTGCGGAATGGGAATCGGGTTGAGAGTGGGTAGCTCGTTGCATAACACAGCTCCTGGAAAGTTTATAAACGCCCCGCTATTTCGGCCCTAGTCAGCAGGGTGATGAAAGTACCGGGAAAAGAAGAGTTGTAGCAGAAAAAATTATACTACTGCCCACACGGCTTTCCCTAACGCACTCCACCCAAGCTATTTTGGCAGAATTTGCTACGAAAAAGGCATGCCTGGGCCGGTGAGCCGAATTGGGGCAGCAGCGGAGGAATTGGTGGGATAGAGGAGAGCGGAAAACGGGGCGCAAAGGTACGCCCTAAAAATTACACTATTTACTGTGACCCAATAGTCTTTACAATTGTTTCACTCAGGGGCGAAACGGCCGGGCCGAAATAGTGCGTCAAGTTACCATCGGCACTGATGAGGTATTTAGAGAAGTTCCAGTCGGGCGCCTGCTCGTTCCAGCCGTTCTGGCGGGCTTGCGTCAACCACTGGTAAACCGGGTTTTGGGCGGCTTGTTTAACGACCACGCTTTTTTTCATCAGCGGAAACGATACCCCAAAGTTGACCTGGCAAAACTCCTGAATGGTGTGGTCGTCGGCCTGCTCCTGCTCCTTGAAGTCGTTGGCCGGAAAGCCCAGGATAACCAGGTTGTCGGCAAACTGCTCGGAAAGCTGCTGCAGCTCCTCGTACTGATTGGTGAAGCCGCAGTTGGAAGCCGTATTGACCAGCAGCACCTGCTTGCCCCGCAGCTCGGCAAAGGGCAGCGGCTGGCCGGTATTGAGCTGGCCGGCTAGGTCGTAAAATGACACGGGCGCGGTCTTGCCCGGTTTGTTTTCCAGCACCTTGCCCCGGCTACCGGACTTGGAAAGGCGCATAATCAGCGGATACAGCGCTTTTAGGAGTTTCTGACGAAATGAAGGCATAGGCGTAGAGGACCGGGCAAATACCGCTGGAAGTGAGAGAAAAAGCAGTTCCTGGTGAAAGAGGACCTGCAGTATTCCCCGGTTTTTGCTGTAGACGAATAACCCGTCCGGAAACTTTACGCTCGCGCAAAGTTTCTGCTTTTTCCCGCGAATAATTGGGCCTCCCGGCGAGATTAACGGTAGCTAACTCAGCCCCCGGGAGTCTACTCGGTCTCACTGACCAGGTTTCTGGTTTCGTTTCCCTGCCCGTTTAGCTCCGGTACCGGCTGCCCAGATGGCCTCACGACGCAGTTTTCCCGGGGTGCTGTAGTCCAGCGTTGCCGATAAACAACCGTGCTGATTCCGGGCCGATAAGGTTTCTGGCATGGTCAGTTGCCCCTAGTTGATACGCCCGGGTCAGGTAGCTCATACCGCGGCGGGCCCCTACCCTACGCGTTATAAAAGGTACCGTAATAATCTTCGGAGAGCTGCTGCTGCACGGGTTGCAGGTTGGTACTCAGTTGGGCAATATCGGCAGCTACTTTTTCCGGGGTACCGTAGCTGATGCAGAAGCCACCTTCGGCTGACGACCATTTTTCCTGGCTCGTGCCCTGCACCGTGTTGGCCAGAAAAAGCCGCACCTCCCCTGCGCCGGGGGCTTTGCGGGCCCGCTCCCGGAGCCCAATTGTCCACTGCACCGGGTTGCCCAGCTTTTCCAGCACAAAAGAACGACGGGCCTCGAAAGGTAAATGCTCAGGCCAGTCCGGCCGGGCCGTAAAGTGCCGTAGCTCCCGGAAGAGTTCCTGCAATAACTGCTGCTCGGTAGCCGTATAGCCGGGTTTCTGGTCCAAGGTATCGGTTCGGTTAGGGCTTTGGGGTTGCTCTACAGCCCACTATAGCTCAAAGCGGGCCTCAAAAGCCGTATCCGGATTAAGCACCACCGGGCGGGGAGCAGCACCGGGCAAGTGCTTGCTCCACACTAGGCGGGCCAGCACCAACCCCTCGGGCGGCGCACCAATGCCGCCCAGCGGCAGCATCTCGGGGCTGGTAAAGAGGGGAGTAAAGGCCTCCCCGTCTTTGGAGAAAGACTGAACGACGAGCTTTTTCTGCTCCAGCTGGGCTTTGTGCACCAGCGCGTACACGCCCAGGTCCCGGACGGTACCGGCCAGCTCGGCCGGGTCGCGCTGCTGGTCAAACAGGCCTTTGAGCAACTCCTGCTCGACGCCGCGCTCCTGCTGCCGGCTGAAAAATTGCAGGCCCTGCTCCTGCACGGTGGCAAACAGCTCGGCATCTTCCTCGGAGGAGGCAAAGAACATGGGGGCCTGGGGCAGGTAGGCCTGCTTAATCAACAAGCTCATCTTTTTGACGCCTTCCAGGTCACCGCTGTGCTCAACGCCCAGAAACAGGTCGTGGGTCTGGCTGACGGAGCTGTAGAGAAAGGCAAACCAGGCCGCCTGCACCTCTTGCTTCTGAGTGAAGTAGCTGACCAGATCATCAATAAAGCTGCGGGGCACGGAAGATTCCATAAGGAAAAAGAAGGGTCAGGGGCAAGATAGAAAATCGGGATGGTGCGGGGCAGCAGGGCTAGATCCTGCGCTACTAAGAGCTCGGCTAGCCGGCAATCATTCGATTATGATGAATGGCGGCTTGCTGGGCGCGGCCAATTTGGTGGCCGAGTTCCTCTTCATTGATTACCTCCACCTGCACAATTTCGTAGATAGTAACTTGAAAAAAGGCCCGTTCGGGCTCCGCTACATCGTAGTGGTAACTCATTTGGTACAAGGCCAGAAACTGAGAAGTACTAGCCGCGTTGGTGTAGTAATGCACCCCGGGAAACGCGGCCTGCTTCGGATACTGATTCACTGCGCCGGGCTGGGGCACAACGTGGTACTCATAATCCTGGCCCAAAGGCGTGTCCTGGTAACAAGCTTGTACATAGCTAAATACGCTAGCCAACTCATCGAGCAACGACTGGTCGCGCAGCTTATAAGTGCTCAACGCCTGGCCCTCTTTGAACCACTCCTGGTACTGCCAGTTCCACTCGACGGGCTCGCCTGTACTGGGGCAGCGGTGAGTCAGCTGCCAGTCTCTCCCGCTGTTGAACTGCACGGGCAGCGCCGTGTCTATTGGCGAGGCCGATACCAAGGGTTGATTAGCCACCGGTACGGGTGTAATAATGACCCGCTCAACCGGGAACAACCGCCGAAGTAAAGGTGGGTGAGATGCAGTTTCCATAGCAAGGGAATAAGCGGCTCTTAGTTATTTCAGCTTTTTCGCCCGATTATTGGGCAGGACTTTATAGTCGCCGCTGGGCGAAGACTTAAGGTCGACCTTCAGGAAGCCTTGGTCTTGCATCTGCTTCCATTCCTGGTAGCGCCAGGTATTGTCCTTAAAGAGCAGGCGCATCTGCGTACCGCCGCCGGGCTGCCCGTACCAGGGAATTACTTCCGCCAACTCTCCTTCGACCAGATCAATGGGCACGTCATTAAGCACTTCTACCGTGTAGGCTAAGGGGTACTTATTCTCAGCCCGGTCCAAGGCCCGCGACTCGAACGATTGCGGAACAGGGGGCGTCCCAGCCGTACCCATTGGCGACATAAAGGTGCCGATAAAGGTTACGTTGAACTCGTCGCCGGCCTCCAGAGGCAGCTTGTTGGCGGGGTTAGCCGGGTCGGGCTTTTTATCGACCACGTCGCCCTGGTAACGGTCGAAAACGTCGCCTTTTTTCAACTGCACGTTTCGGCGCTGATACCCACCGTTGGCCGGAGGCCAATGCCCGTTCAGTGGTTTAGAGTTGCCGTCGGCCGGGTCCACGTAGTAGCTGCTCTTCACCAAATCCTCTACGGCTTTCCAATGTGGTGCAGAGGGCTTGCCTGGCCCCGAAGCGGCGGAGGCCGCGTTGAACAGATCATAAATCTGCTCGATTACCTCCGGTGGCTGCATGTGCTCGGCCCCTTTGATAGTTTTGGCAAACTCAGCCAGGCTGTACTCCGCTACAAAGGCCTTGACTGCGGCAGCCGGCGAAGCAACGGCCGCCGCAGCGGCTAGCGCCAGGGAAGGCACTGCCGCCAGGCTCGGCATTTTAGCGCCGCCGAGTGCGGCGGCCAGGGCCGGCGCGGCCGGGCCGCCGGCAAGCAGTTCAAACTCGGGGCGGTGATGGTCAGCTGGCAGGTATAGGCCCCGTTTTCGCCGGCCGAAGCCTGAAATACCTCCTCGTAGTGCACGCACTGGCCGGCGGCAAAGGAAATGGTTTCGCGCGGCAGGCCAGCCAGCGAGTCGTCGTAGAAAATAACCTGGCCGGCCAGCGGCTTGAAGGACGTAGCCGCCCAGCTTAGCAGCAGTTCGCCCCCAACGTCGGGCACATCCAGCACCAAATGCAGCGGGCCTTGGCGCACGCGCGCCGCAACGCGGCCCCGCGCATCGGTCGTCTGTTGGAAGCTGTAGGAACACTGCAGCATCGGAATTGCGACACCTTCCAAATGAAGCTCAGCATAAAAGGAAGCCATAGGAAATCGGGGATAAGCGTAAGAATAGCGTTGGCAATATAGAAACTTACGCTCAGCCGGGCCCGAATGGATGCCTCGGTGCCCCGCCAAGCTAAAGTAGGCAGCTACCAGGACCCGACTTTTCCGCCCTGCCGGCTGCTACTCCGCCCTTTTTAACCTAACACCTGCCCCAGGCCAAACAGCAGGGTAAAGACCAGGGTAGTCAGGGCCATCTGTTTGAGGAGCGGGTCGAGCTGCATTGAATCCTGGCGCTGCCACACCGCCCGGGCGTTGCGCAGCAGCAGCGGGGCGGCCAGCAGAAACAGCCACTGCCAGGGCGAATGATAGGTAAAGGCCACGTACACAATGGCTGCGCCCAGGCCCAGCAGCAGCAGCAACCAGTGGTAGCGCCGGGCCCGCACCGGCCCAAGCCGTACCGGAATGGTAATTTTGCCAGCCAACTCATCCGAGCGAATGTCACGGATGTTGTTCACGTTCAGCACGGCCGTGGCAAAGCAGCCCAAAGCGGCAGCCGGCAGCAGAATACCCAACGGCAGCTCCCGGGCCTGCAGGTAATATGTGCCACAGACGCCCACCAGCCCGAAGAAGATAAACACCGACAGGTCGCCCAGGCCGGCATACCCGTAGGGCTTGGAACCAGCCGTGTAGTTGACGGCCGCCCAGATGGCACTCAGGCCCAGGACCAGAAACGAGAGAAATACCCACAGGCCCGACAATCCTAGCGCCACCCACAGCAGGCTAATGCCCGCCAGAAACGAGAGCACCCCAAACACGGCCATGCCTTTTTTCATCTGGGCCGGCGTGATGGCGCCCGACTGCACGGCCCGCTGCGGCCCTTCACGGTGCACGCTGTCGGCCCCGTTCTGGGAGTCGCCGTAGTCGTTGGCCAGGTTGCTCAGAATCTGGAGCAGGATGGTTGTCAGGGCGGCCAGGGCCACTACCGCGCCCCGGAACTGGCCATGGGCGGCGGCCAGAAAGCCCCCCATCATGATGCTGGCCAAAGCCAGGGGCAAGGTGCGGGGCCGGAAGGCCGAAATCCAGGCTTTGGCCGGACTAGCCGAGCCGGGGGAAGTGGAAGCAGGAATGGTAGTCATAAAAAACAACCGAACGTGATGCTTCGGCTTCGCTCAGCATCACGTTCAGGGAAAAAGCCAGAAGAAAGAATTACTGCAGAATGGCGGCTACCAACTCGTCGCTCATAGGCTTCACCTTCGACGGATAAAAGCCGACTACATGGCCTTGCTCATCCACCAGGTACTTGCAGAAGTTCCAGTTAGGAGCTTCGCTGATAGTGCCGTTCTTGGTTTTGTCGGCCAGAAACTGGTAGAGCGGGGCCGTATCATCGCCCTTCACCGAGATTTTGGCAAACATGGGGAAGGTCACGCCGTAGTTTTTCTCGCAAAACGTGGCAATCTGCTCGTTGGAACCTGGCTCCTGCCCCCGAAGTTGTTGGCTGGAAAGCCTAGCACCATGACCCGGTCGCCGTGCTTTTTGTAGAGCTCCTCCAATTCCTTGTATTGGGGCGTGTAGCCGCACTCAGAAGCCACATTCACGATGAGCAGCTTTTTGCCCTTGAACTGGCTGAGCGGCACGTCCTTGCCATCGATGGTTTGTACCGTAAAGTCGTAGACGGAGCCGCGGGCGGTAGTTTCAGATACAGAACTGGTCATGGGGCTGGCTGGTGAAGATGGCGTCGTGGTGTTGGAAGAGAAGCCGCAGGCGCCCAAGCAGGCACCGAGCAGCAGGATAAGGGCAGCTTTCATAGCAGGAGGAGGTTAGGCGATACGCGCTGAAGCTGGCAGCTGCAGCGTAACTCCCCGGCGCGGGGCAATGTTTCCGGTTGGCCAAGGTAGTGGTTTACCCGGGCCGGAAGGCGGCATTTGCTACAGGCCGGCGCTTAGGTGCGCTTATCGGTTAGCCACTTTTCCAGGTCGGTAGGTACGTAGGCCAGCATTTTGTCGATGAGGCCGGCGGGTGAGTCGTCCTGCTGGAGCTGGGCGCGGTTTTCAGGCCGCAGGAAGCCTTCCTCTACCATCTTATCCAGGAACTGCAGCTGGTGGTCGTAGAAGCCCTGCACATTGAAGACCCCGCTGGGCTTTTTGTGCAACCCCAGCTGACCCCAGGTCAGCACCTCAAACAGCTCTTCCAACGTGCCGAAGCCGCCAGGCATGGCAATAAAGCCCTCGGCCAGGTCGGCCATCAGCAGCTTCCGCTCGTGCATGCTTTTCACGATATGCAGCTCGGTCAAGCCCAGGTGAGCCAGCTCCTTGTCGGCCAAAAAGTCGGGAATGACGCCGATGCTCTTGCCGCCGTTGCGGATGACGCTGTCGGCCACGGCACCCATAAGGCCTACCCGGCCCCCGCCGTAGACCAGCGTAATGCCGCGCTGGGCCAGCTCCTGCCCCATCAAGTCGGCCTGCTGGCGGTACACTTCATTGAATCCGGGGCTGGCCCCACAGTAAACGGCAACGCTTTTCATATCAGTAGTGTGGTTGTTGAAACGAGCAAAAAAAGCCCCTCCTTTCGCAAAGAGGGGCTTTTCAGTAAACTTACATACGCTCCGGCACCTCGATGCCGAGCAGCTTCATGCTGGCCTTGATGGCGCGGCCCGTCTGCACCGACAGCGCCACGCGGAAGGCCCGCTTGGCCTCGTCGGGCTCCTGCAGCACCTGCACTTCGGCGTAGAAGCGGTTGTAGGCCTTGGCCAGATCGTAGGCGTACTGGGCAACAATGGCGGGTGAGAAGGTGCGGGCCGCCTCGGTTACCACGTTGGCATAGCGGGCCAGCTCCTCAATCATTTCCCGCTCCGACTTCTGCAAGTCGCCGATGCTCAGGAAGTCCGCGCTGGTGCTGATACTCATCTGCTCGGCCTTGCGGCGCAGCTGGGCAATCCGGGCGTGGGAGTACTGAATGAACGGCCCCGTGTGCCCTTCCAAGCTTACCGATTCCTCGGGGTTGAACAGCATCCGCTTCTTGGGGTCGACTTTCAGCAGGTAATACTTCAGGGCGCCCAGGCCCAGGGTATTGAACAACTGGTCCTGCTCGGCTTCGGTCAGGCCCTCGATTTTGCCTTTTTCCAGGGTAGCGGCTTTGGCGGCTTCCACCACTTCGCGTACCAGTTCGTCGGCATCTACCACCGTGCCTTCCCGGGTTTTCATCTTGCCCGTGGGCAAATCCACCATGCCGTAGCTCAGGTGGTGAATGGCGGCGGCGTAGGGCTTTTCCAGCTTCTGGAGCGTGGCCTGCAGCACCTGCATGTGGTAGTTCTGCTCGTCGGCAATAACGTAGATGCTCGAATCGTAGTGGAAATCAGCATACTTCAGCTCGGCCGTGCCCAGGTCCTGGGTCAGGTACACGCTGGTACCGTCCGAGCGGAGCAGAATCTTCTGGTCCAGGCCTTCGGCAGCCAGGTCCACCCAGGTCGAGCCGTCTTCCTTGCGGTAAAACAAGCCCCGGTCCAGGCCTTCCTGCACCCGCTCCTTGCCCAGCAAATACGTGCCCGACTCGTAGTAGAACTTGTCGAAGTCCACGCCAATAGCGGCGTAGGTGGCGTTGTGGCCTTCGTAGACCCAGCCGTTCATCTGCCGCCACAGGCTCACCACTTCCTCGTCGCCGGCCTCCCACTTCTGCAGCATGTCGCGCGCGTCGAGCATCAGCGGGGCGGAGGCCTTGGCCTTGTCTTCGGCCACGCCTTCCGCTACGAGCTGCTGCACCTGCTCGCGGTAGTGCTTCTCAAATAGCACGTAGTACTTGCCCACCAGATGGTCGCCCTTGATACCGTCGCTCTGGGGCGTTTCGGCGTGACCGAAGCGCTGGTAGCCCAGCATCGACTTGCAGATGTGAATACCCCGGTCGTTGACCAAGTTCACTTTGGACACGGTGGCGCCGGTGGCTTTCAGAATCTCGGCCACGGAGTAGCCCAGGAAGTTATTGCGCAAGTGGCCCAGGTGCAAAGGCTTGTTGGTATTCGGCGAGGAATACTCCACTACCACATTCTGGGGGCCGCCAGTGAGCACCGGGGCGCCGTCGGGCTGCTGCACCAGGCTCTGAAACAGGCTCAGCCACTGCTGGTCGGCCACTTCCAGGTTCAAAAAGCCCTTCACCACGTTGAAGCCGCTGATGCGGGCCTCGTTGGCAGTCAACCATTCGCCCAGACCCTGCCCGATTTGCTCAGGGCCTTTGCCCAGGACTTTGGTCAAGGAGAAGGTAACGAGCGTGAAGGAGCCCGCGAATTCCTTGCGCGTGGGCTGAATCACGAGCTGCTCGGGGGCAACGGTAACGCCAAAAACCTGCTGTATGGCCGCGCTCAGCGCCGCTCTGATATCCTGTTCGAGTTGTTGCACGGGGTGCTAGTTAAAAAGGAGCTCCGCCGTAGGCTCCGGGAAATCCGGCGGATATGCTGGCGCAAAAGTAACGGAAGCCGCGCCGGGTTCAAACACGAACCTGCAAGGCGGCCGGCAGTCTTTACCTGGCCCGCTTTACAGCTCCCTTCCTCTGTCATCCTGAGCCTTAGCATCCCGCGCATTAAGGGGCGTAACCTACCTGCTCTACCCCATTGCCTGTTCTTTAACAGACAAAAGCCCTTTCCCACCAATGCGGAAAAGGGCTTTTTACATTGAATCATGCTTATCAGGACCGGGAGAAAGGTCCTTCGCTCTGCTCAGGATGACAGACGAGTTAGGTTCGGTTCGGAAAAACAACCACCAAACTCGATTGGTATACACAGCACGTTTTTTCGACAAAATCGATACTTACAGCTAGTATACACATTTTCATAAATGTTCATTCAGTATACTAAACCTCATGAAGTTTGGTATACTGAATGAACAATTAAAATTATATGCTTACCACGTTCAACCTGCCACAATCAGCGGCAATTCTCTACCGGCTAGTCACGTCTTCCATGCGCAGGCGCTCCAGAATGGCATCCGTGGAAGCTTCCAGAATATCGAAGGCATTCTTAGCCATGGTATTCTCGTTGTCCAGGGTCGGGTTAATTTCCACCATTTCGAAGCACACCACCCGGTCGTTTTCCAAGAGGGCGCGGCACAGGCTGACGGCTTCTTCCACGTTGAGGCCATCCACGACGGGAGTACCGGTGCCTTTCGAAAAGCGCGAGTCTAGGGAGTCCACGTCGAAGCTGATGTAGACCAGGTCGCAGAAGCGCAGCCGCTCGTAGATTTCGCGGGCCACCTGCCGGGGTCCCTTGGCCTTAAACTCGGGCAGCTTGAAGTTTTTGATGCCCAGCCGGTCGATGACGGCGTCTTCCTCGTGTTCGGTGTCGCGCACGACGACATATACCAGGTGCTCGGGGCTGAGCTTGGGGCCGGCCTCACCCAGATTCTGCAGGCGGCGCCAGAAAAACTCGGTTTCCGGGTCCAGCTCGTTGCGCTGGTGCTCACGGTTGTCCTCGTTCAGGGCCATAGCCAGCGGCATGCCGTGAATATTGCCCGATGGCGTGGTATAAGGCGAGTGGATATCGGCGTGGGCATCAATCCAAACGACGCCGAGCGTCTTGTAGGGATAAGCCGCCTTGATGCCGGCAATGGTGGCGGCGGCATTGCTGTGGTCACCAGCCAGCACTACCGGGAATTCGCCGAACCGGAGCGTTTGCTCGACGGTGCCGGCAATGGCCTTTTGCACGGTGTACACCGAATCGATGTGCTTGGCAAAAGGAAAATGGTTTTTGTCAAACAAGACCTGGTTCTGATCCGGCACGGCGACGGCGTTGAAGCGGCGGAAATAGTCAGATCCTTTGTTCAGGCAGGCAATCCGAAGGGCATCAACCCCCAGACTGGCCCCGCGAGTACCGGCCCCGAGTTCGGAGCGGACTTCGATGAGCTTGATGCGACGCATATTTACATGGGCAGAAAAAAGTTAAATGGTTCTGATGCTTGCCGATTGATGGGCCCCCGACCCCCTCAGGCTTGGCGCGGACAGACCTTCCGCCGCGACCAACGAACAAAGCATAACCAAAACCCCGCGCGCGGGGTATCTTTGCGGGCACTAAGTTCGGAAAGTTGGTTGTTAGTTGCTAGTTGTCGGTTGTCAGAATTGTTCTGCTTACTGCCAACCAACGGCCCCACTACCAACCGACAACCAGCAACTGACAACTAACCTCGTCAATGGATACCTACCACGACCTGATTTCCCAAACCTTCGATTTTCCAACCCAGGAGTTTCACGTCGAGCAGAATGAGCTGCGCTTCCACGACATCGACCTGATGGCGCTGGTAGAAAAGTACGGCACGCCGTTGCGCCTCACCTATTTGCCCAAAATCACCTCCCAGATCCAACGGGCCAAGGAGTGGTTTCGGGTCGGCATTGAAAAAACCGGCTACCAGGGCCAGTATTCCTACGCCTACTGCACCAAGGCCTCCCACTTCAGCTTCGTGGTGGAAGAGGCCCTGAAAAACGGCGTCCATATCGAAACCTCGTCCTGGTTCGACACCAATATCATCCGGGCCATGTACGACAAGGGCCGGGTGACCAAGGACACCTACATTATCTGCAACGGCTTCAAGCCCGAAGCCTACAAGTCGGAAATCACGCGCCTCATCAACGACGGGTTCGTGAACTGCATGCCCATCCTGGACTCGCCCAACGAGGTGGAATACTACCACGACAACGTGCGCGAGAAGTGCAACCTGGGCATGCGCCTGGCCTCCGATGAGGAGCCCCGCTTCCAGTTCTACACCTCCCGCCTGGGCATCCGTTACGCCGACGCTATTCCGCTTTACGAGCAGAAAATCAAGGATGACCCGCGCTTCGAGCTCACGATGCTGCATTACTTCATCAACACCGGCATCAAGGACACGTCCTACTACTGGTCGGAGCTGAGCCGCTTCGTGCACAAGTACTGCGAGCTGCGCAAGGTGTGCCCCACGCTGACCACCATCGACATCGGCGGCGGCCTGCCCATCCAGACTTCCATTCAGAAGGAGTACGACTACCCCTACATGATTGAGGAAATCCTGCGCACCATCAAGCGGATTTGCGGGGAGGAAGGCGTGCCCGAGCCCAATATCTTCACCGAGTTCGGCATTTTCACCGTGGGCGAGTCAGGCGCGACCATCTACAGCATTCTGGATGAGAAGCTGCAGAACGACAAGGAGCTCTGGTACATGATTGACGGCTCGTTTATCACTAACCTGCCCGACACCTGGGCCCTGAACCAGCGTTTTATCATGCTGGCTCTGAACGGCTGGGAGAAAAAGTACAAGAAGATTCAGCTTGGCGGCTTGACCTGCGACTCCCAGGATTACTACAACGCCGAGAAGCACATCTATCAGGTGTTCTTGCCCGAGCGTAAGCCCGCCGACGCTCAGCCGCTCTACGTGGGCTTCTTCCATACCGGGGCCTACCAGGAAAGCCTCTCGGGCTACGGCGGCATTAAACACTGCCTGATTCCGGCCCCGAAAATGGTCATTCTGGACCGCGACGCCGACGGTAACCTCACCGACCGGGTGTTTGCCGAGCAGCAGGAAGGCGAATCGATGATGCGGATTCTGGGCTACCAGAGTTAAAATAACGCTGTAAATTTCTGGTCCGGATGGTTGAAGGTCCGGACCAGAAATTGTACTTTTGGTGCTGAACTAGTTTCTCTTACAACACTTTTGGTTTTTCCTGGGATGAAAAAGCTACTCTTATTGGCCTCCGTGGCCCTAGTTGGTCTGAGCGCCTGCAACAAGACGAAATGCCCCGCTTACAGCAGCATGAAAGACGCGAACCGCGTCTCGTCGACCATCACCGCCACCACGGCTACGCCCACTGAGCGCCAGTAGGTTTCGGTAGCTTTTGAGCTAGTCCCGGCCTGATATACGCCGGCTTTCTGCTTAGCAGGAAGCCGGCGTTTTGTTTGGATGAAATCGGCTGGGCCAACAGTGAACGAATGAGTACAATTTGAAGGTTAGGAAATCGTTACCAATTGGTAAATCATTTCCCACCTCTTCCATTCGCGTATTGCCTAATACTGTAGATTGTACTTAAGCATGAAAAAACTGTTGATTGCAGCTGTTGGATGCCTCTCTTTCTTCAGCTCCTGCCGCACGAAGTGCCCGGCCTACTCCGCCACGAAACCCGCTACCCAAGTTGCCGAGCCCATCACGGCCAGCAACGAGCAAACGCCGGTTCGCCAGTAATTTTTGGCTTTCTCTACTATGGTAAGAGCCGATTTCCGCAGCGGAAATCGGCTCTTGGTTTTTAGGGCCACTACCGAATCAAAGTCCTGCGAGAATAATATCCGTAGCCCCGCGCAAATCGGGAGCGTACAGCGCGGGGCGGACTTCCTCGCCCTCCCCTACCAAAATACCCCGCACGCCCACCTTGGCGCCAGCCTGCAGGTCGCGGAGCCGGTCGCCGACAATCCAGCTCTGGGCCGGGTCGATGCGGAAGCGGGCTATGGCTTTTTCCAGCATCAGCGAGTCGGGCTTGCGCATCAATGACTCGCTCACGCTGGGGTGGGCACTGGCGAAGTAAAAGGCGTCAATGGCATTATCACAGGCTTGCTGCAGCTTCTGGTGGCAGGCGTGCACCTGCTGAGCCGTATACAAGCCCTTGGCAATACCGGCCTGGTTGGTGACCACAATCAGGCGGTAACCGGCGGCTTTGAGGCGGGCTAGGCTTTCGGGCACGCCGGCGGCAATGACAAATTCCTCCAGCTGCCACACGTAGTGGCCGATTTCGTGGTTCAAAACGCCGTCCCGGTCCAGAAACACGGCTTTGGCACGAGAGGTGGGCTCAACTGCATCTGTAATCATACGGCCAAAGCTACGGATTACGGCCTGAGGGCACCTAACTGCCCGGCGCGGGTTACCTTTACGGCATATTAACGGTAGTGCACCATGCGGATTGCAATTCTTGGGGGCGGTATTTCGGGCCTTACTCTGGCCTTTTACCTGCAGCGGGCCGGTGTGGCCTACGACCTATTTGATGCCAGCCCCTTGCCCGGCGGCAATATCCGCTCCGAACACCACGACGGCTACCTGCTCGAAACCGGCCCCAATTCTCTGCAGCTCAGCGACGAGCTCAGTGACTTACTCGAACACGCAGGCCTCACCGACCAGCTGCAGGACACGGCAGCTGTGAGTGCCAACCGCTACGTGTTGCGGGCGGGTAAGTACCAGCAGCTGCCCGGCTCTCCGCCCGGTCTGCTGCTGAGCGGCTTCTTTAGTCTGAAGGCCAAGTTCAACATCCTGCGCGAACTACGCCGCCCGGTACAAACGCCAGACCCTACCGAAACCCTGGCTGGCTTCTTCCGCCGCCGCTTCGGCCCCGAAATCGTGGATTACGCCCTGAACCCCTTCATTTCGGGCATTTACGCCGGCGACCCGGAGCAGCTGTTGGTGCACAAGACTTTCCCCAGGATGGTGGAACTGGAACAGACCCACGGCTCGGTGCTCAAGGGCCTGGCTAAAAGCGGCACACCCGGCACCCGGCGCCGCATCATCACCCTGCGCGACGGGCTGCAAACCTTGCCCAAAACCCTGGCGGCTCAGCTCACCAATGCCCACTTCGGCACGGCCGTAACCCAGCTAACCCGCACCCCGGAAGGCCAGTACCAGCTGACGACCAACGGCGAAACTCAGCCCGCTACGCCCTACTCGGCCGTGGTGCTGGCCCTGCCTACCTACGCGGCAGCACCATTGCTGCAGCCGCTGTATCCCGCGGCCGCGGCCGCGCTGGAGGCCGTGTATCACCCGCCAATGACGGCCGTGTATACGGCCTACCACCGCGCCGACGTAGCTCACCCGCTCGATGGTTTTGGGGCCCTGCATCCCAAAGTAGAGCAGCCTTACGCCGCCGGCAGCATCTGGACTAGCTCCATTTACCCAAATCGGGTGCCCGACGGACACGTTTTGTTTACCACGTTTGTTGGAGGTACGCAGTACGAGGCGCAGGCGCGGCAACCGGCCGAGCAGCAGCTGGCCCAGGTGCACGCCGAGTTGAGCCGTTTTTACGGCGTCCGGGCAGTGCAACCCCTGTGGCAATACCGGTACTCTTGGGAGCGGGCCATTCCGCAGTTCGACCACCGCATCGTGGCGGCGCACGCGGCGGCCGATGCCCTGGTGGCCGACGGTATTTACAGCACGGCCAACTGGCGGGCCGGTGTGGGCGTGCCCGATTGCATTCGCCACGCTCGGACCTTGGCCGAAAAAATTGCGCAGGGCGCAAACTGAATCTTTATCTTTGACCAACTATGAATGATGGGCTCGTCCTGATACCAACCTATAATGAGCGGGAAAACGCGGAGTTGATTATCCGCAAAGTGTTTTCCCTGCCCAAAGGCTTTGACGTGCTCGTTATCGACGATGGCTCGCCCGACGGCACCGCCGAGGTGGTGCGCGGCCTGCAGCAGGAATTTCCCGACCGTCTATTTCTGGAAGAGCGCAGCGGTAAGCTGGGTCTGGGCACGGCCTATATCCACGGCTTCCGGTGGGCCCTGGCACGCAACTACCAGTACATCTTCGAGATGGATGCCGACTTCTCGCACAACCCCGAAGATCTGGTCCGCCTCTACGAGGCCTGCGCCGTGGATGGCTACGACATGGCCATTGGCTCGCGCTATATCCAGGGGGTAAACGTGGTCAACTGGCCCATGGACCGGGTGCTGATGTCGTGGTTCGCCTCGGCGTACGTGCGCCTGATTACCGGCATGCCCATTGCCGACGCCACGGCCGGCTTCAAATGCTACACGGCCCGGGTACTGCGCACCATTCCGCTGGACCGAATCCGTTTTGTGGGCTACGCCTTTCAGATCGAGATGAAGTGGCTGGCTTACAAGTATGGCTTCCGCATCAAGGAAGTGCCGATTATCTTCACCGACCGCACCCGGGGCACGTCCAAGATGACCAAGGGCATCTTTCAGGAAGCGCTGTTTGGGGTAGTGCAGATGAAGCTCAGCAGCCTGTTCCGCACCTTCGAGCGGATACCAGCCGGCACTCCGGCGCCCACTGTTTCAGCTTCCGCCGCAACCCCGGCCCGCGAAACCAGGTAAGCCTTCCTACGACGGCATAGGCCGCGTATGCTGCGCTTATGGAAAACTCCCTCGCCTTCTGGGTAGGCTTCAATGCCTTTGTGCTCCTGATGCTGATGCTCGACCTGCTGGTGTTCAACCGCAAGGCGCACGTGGTCCGCATCCGGGAAGCCCTGGGCTGGAGTGCGTTCTGGATTGCCCTTTCCCTGGCCTTCAACTATCTGGTGTACCGCACTATGGGCCAGCAGGCCGGCCTGGAATTCCTGACCGGCTACCTGATTGAGAAGTCGCTGAGCGTCGACAACCTGTTCGTCTTTCTGCTGATTTTCACCTACTTCAAGGTGCCGCAGGAATACCAGCACCGTATTCTGTTCTGGGGCGTCATCGGGGCCCTAGTGCTGCGGGCCGTGTTTATCCTGGCCGGAGCGGCCTTGCTGGCCAAGTTTCACTTTCTGATGTACGTGCTGGGTGCCTTTTTGGTGTACACCGGCATCCGGATGGCTTTGAGTGCCGGGGAGCCCGAAATCAACCCCGACGACAACCCCGTGGTAAAGTTTCTGAGCCGCCACTTGCCCATCACCAGCAAGATGGAAGGCGGCAAGTTTTTCGTGCGCAAGGAGCGGCTGCTGTTTGCCACGCCCCTGTTTGTGGTGCTGGTGATGGTTGAAACAACCGACGTGGTCTTTGCCGCCGACTCGATTCCGGCCATCCTGGCTATTTCCCGCAACACGTTTATTGTCTATACCTCCAACGTGTTTGCTTTGCTGGGGCTGCGGGCCCTGTATTTTGCCCTGGCTGGCCTCATGCAGCTGTTTCACTACCTGCACTACGGCCTGGCCCTGATTCTGGTCTTTATCGGCGGCAAGCTGCTTTTGGCCGAGTTCTACGAGCTTCCCATGACCATTTCCTTGGGCGTAGTGGGAGTGCTGCTCCTGGGTTCGGTGGCCTTGTCCTTGCTCTTTCCTAAAAAGGATTCTCCCCTTATTCCGCCGGCTCCGGAAGAATAGCGGCAGTTACGGCTATTAGGACCAAAGAAAAGCCCCGGCAGTTGGCACTGTCGGGGCTTTTCGGGTTTATGCGCCGGGCTTACTGCTTGGGCGGCGGGGTCGTTGCCGGCGGAGTAGCGTTGGTGTTCACGCCGGCGTCGGGGGCTTCTCCACCGAGCAGGTCAATCAGGTTGAGGGGCTGCTCAAACTGGGTGGAGTCGGGGGCAAACACGGTGCGGGTCGTATCGGGGCGCACGGCGCGGAAGATGGAACTGTGGGCACGGCCGGGGAAACTCAGATTATAGGTCACACTTTCCCGGTCGCCTTCCGAAATCATGCCTTTGCGCTCCATCAGGTCGGCAATGAGGCGGTGGAAATAGCGGGCCGCACTGCGCATTTCGCCGTACTGGTTAAACGACATCTGGAAGCGCTTGGGCCGCGGAATAATGCTGGCCAAGTACAGGCTTTCCGACAGGTTCAGGTTGCTGGGCTGCTTGTCGAAATAGAAGCGTGCGGCCTCATTTACGCCGTACACTTTCGGGCCCCACTCGATGATATTCAGATAGACCTCAAACATCCGCTCCTTCGATACCAGCCGAGTGTTTTCGATAAGCCACACAATCAGGGCCTCTTCGATCTTGCGGGTCACGGTTTTCTGCCGGGTCAGAAACACATTCTTAATTAGCTGCATCGACAGCGTACTGCCGCCACGGGCAAAGCGCTTTTCCTTGATGTTCTGAATGGCCGACTTCACAAACGCCTTTTCCATGAAGCCCTTGTGGGACATGAAGCGCGGGTCCTCGGCCGTCATGATGGCGTTTTTCAGGTAATTGGGCACCTCGCTGTAGGGCGTAAACTTCGGGTTGGAAGGACCCACCGAGAAGGTTTTAATAGAGTCGCCGTCGTCGTTGTAGGCCGTGTAGGAAAAGTCTTCGTTGAGCTTGTTCAGATTCTCGCGGCCGAAGCGGCTGATGCGAAAATTCTTGGGTGTCAGACCAGAGTTGAACTCCAGGCTGTCGAGCTGGTTCATGTCCAGGGCCAGATGCAGGCGGTACGTGAGCGTGCCTTCGCCCTGCATGCCTTCCAAGGTGTTGAACATGCCTTCGGGCAGGGCCTCGAAGAAAGTGTTGGCCGGGGTCTCCGCCGATTCCACGTCGGCATTTACCTGCAGACCAGCCAGCGCCTCACTGCGGCTGCGCAGCCCGTTCACCATTTTACCAATTACCCGCTGGTTCACCGGCAGCTTGCGCACGCTCATGACGGGGAAAAACTCCATGCGGTTCAGGGTCACTTTCGTGCCCTTATCCAGGGCGGCAAAGGCCTGGCCCAGACGGGCCACAAAGTCGATGCCGCCGCGGGGAAAACGCACGTCACGGTCCGAGAGCTTGGGGTGGTTTACAATGAAGTTGGCCGCCGAGGCCGTACCGCGCACCGTCAGCTCGTCGTCGTCGAGGTCCTTGTCGGTCAGGCTCAGGCGCAGCGTGTCGAATTGCACCCGGGCTCCGTAGCGGCGCAGCACGTAGGGCAGCACCACCGGCCGGCGCTCCAGGCCGAACACCTCGGCATTGAGGGCGTAGTCGCCGGGCTCCACATGGCCCTGCACCCCGACGCGGTTCTCGACCGAGTCGATGACGGCCGTCACCTGCCCGCTGATGTCGCCGTCCTCGATAGCCAGCCGGGGCATGGTGATGCGGGCCCGGTGGCGCGGGCTGTCGAACGTAACCAGGAAGTTGCGAAAGTCGGCTTCCTCGGGAATATTGTCGAAGCTGCCCTCCAGCAGTTGGTTGACCAGCAGGCCATAGTTCACGCCCTTCGTGGTATCGCGCGGAGTGGCAGGCTGGGCACCTTTTTTCTTATAGAGAAAGGAGAAGTTGTCGGTGGTGGCCGTTTTGCGGGCCGTGAGCTGAGCGTCGTTGATTTCGAGGTTGCTAAACACCGGGCGGCCGGCAAACAAGGACCGCACGCTCAACGACACGGTCATCTGGCGGGCTTGCAGCAGCGTATCGGTGGGCGCGGCCGTAGGCACCATGCTCATACCGGCAATACCCACGGTATTGAGGTCGGTAAAGCGGGCCTTCCCCAGGGTCAGGGTTACTGGATATTTCCGCTCTACTTTGGCTTTTGCCCGTTGCAGAGCATAATCCAGAAGCTGCTGTCGTTTGAGCAAGAATACGCCCAGGGCCACGCCGAGCAACACCGCGAGGATGCCCAGACCGATGCCTATTTTTTTCTTAGTAGCTGAAGTCACGCGAACGAGGAGAGGAAGAAAAGAGCGGTAGGCGTATGCCAATGTTGTGCCGAACCCGCTGCCGCCCGGGTAACAAAGGTAGCGAAAACCGCTGCGCTAACCGTAGCCGCGCCGCCTCATTCGCTACCTTTGGGCTCTCTGGCCAACTTCTTTCTACGCATGACTGCTGCTGCCGACTACGCCGCCCTTTCCCCGCTCACTGCCGTTTCTCCCCTCGACGGGCGCTACCGCCGCCAAACCCTGCCCCTGGCGGCCTACTTCTCCGAGCTGGCCCTGATTCGCTACCGGGTGCTCATTGAGGTCGAATATTTTATTGCCCTCTGTGAATTGCCTTTGCCCCAGCTACAGGGCGTGGATGAGGCCGTTTTTGGCCAGCTACGCGGCATTTACAAGAACTTCTCCCAGGCCGAGGCCGAGGCCGTGAAGGCTCATGAAAAGGTCACGAACCACGATGTAAAGGCCGTGGAATACTTTCTGCGAGACCAGTTTTCGGCCCTGGGTTTGGGTCAGTACCTGGAGTTTATCCACTTCGGGCTGACTTCCCAGGACATCAACAACACGGCTATTCCGCTGAGCCTACAGCACGCGCTGCTGCACACGCTGCTGCCCGCCTATGCCCAGGTACGCAACCAGCTGGCCACCCGCGCCGCCGATTGGGAAACCATTCCGATGCTGGCCCGCACTCATGGGCAGCCGGCTTCGCCAACGCGGTTAGGCAAGGAAATCCAGGTGTTTGTGGCCCGGCTCGATGCCCAGGTAGAGCTGCTGGCCCAGGTGCCGTTCGGGGCCAAGTTTGGCGGGGCCACCGGCAACCTGAACGCCCATCAGGTAGCCTATCCGCAGGTCGACTGGAAGCAGTTTGCCGACGTATTCGTCAATAACCGCCTGGGCTTGCACCGCAGCCAGCCCACCACCCAGATTGAGCACTACGACCACCTGGCGGCCACCTGCGACGGGCTCAAGCGCCTCAACAACATCCTCATCGACCTGGCCCGGGACGTATGGCAGTACATTTCGATGGGTTACTTCAAACAGACCATCAAGGCCGGGGAAGTGGGCTCGTCGGCCATGCCGCACAAGGTCAACCCGATTGACTTCGAAAACGCCGAGGGCAACCTGGGCGTGGCCAACGCCGTGCTGGAGCACCTGGCGGCCAAGCTGCCCATCAGCCGCCTGCAGCGCGACCTGACCGACTCCACGGTGTTGCGCAACCTGGGCGTGCCGCTGGGTCATATCCTGATTGCGCTGACCTCTTTGCAGCGTGGCCTCGATAAGCTAGCCCTGGATGAGGAGGCTTTGCGCCGCGACCTGGACGCCAACTGGGCCGTGGTAGCCGAGGCCATCCAGACGGTGCTGCGGCGCGAGAATTACCCCGACCCCTATAATGCGCTGAAAGCGTTGACCCGCACCGGCGAGGCTATTTCGCAGCACAGTATCCGGGAGTTTATTGAGACCCTGACCGTGGACGAAAGCGTGAAGCAGGAGCTGCGCGCCATTACGCCCCATACCTACGTGGGCATCTAGCGGGCCCGGGGCTGTTTATTCTGACTGGCTTTACCAATCTTACATTCCTGCCTCTATGAACAAATTTTTACTGCTGGCCGCGCTACTGGCGGGTCCCGGCCTCACGCAGGCCCAGAGCTGGCAATGGGTGGCCGCCCCTACCGGTACCGGCAATGCCCGCGTATTCGCTACCGCCACTGACGCCACCGGGGCTACGGTAATTGCCGGTGACTTTACGGGCACTATTATGCTGGGCAGCACCACGCTCACCAGCGCCGGCAACCGCGACGTTTTCGTAGCCCGCCTCACCAGTGCCGGCGCCTTCACCCAGGCCGTGCGGGCCGGCGGCCCCGATGAAGACTACGCCATTGACTTGGCTCTGGACGCCAGCGGCACGGCCACCGTGCTGGGTGGCTTTTACAGCGCCACTGCCGAGTTTGGCTCTACGGTGCTGACAAAAGTTGGCCCTCCCGGCGGAGCGGAGGTGTTCGTGGCCCAGCTCGGCAGCGCCGGCACCTGGACGCGGGCCATACCGGGCGGCAGCGGCGGCGCAGCTTTCCCTTCTACGCTAGCCCTGGATGCGGCCGGGAATGCTGTGGTGGCAGGCTTTTTCTACGGCCCCAGCACGACCTTCGGCCCCACAACCCTGGCTAATATAAATACGACTGGCGCTAATGTTAGTGCCGCCGATATCTTCGTGGCCCGCCTGAGCAGCGCCGGCACCTGGACGCAGGCCGTCCGCGGCGGTGGCAACGGCGACGACCGGGCTGAAGGCGTAGCCCTGGCCGCTGATGGCACGGTGGTCGTGGTGGGCTCATTCCGGGGCCAGACGATGGGCCTGGGCACCTTCTCGCTGGTCAATGCCGACCCCAGCGGGCAGACGAACGACGTGTTTGTGGGCCGCCTGGGCGCCGCCGGTGCCTGGACCCAGGCCGTGCGGGCCGGCGGAGCGGCTGACGACCAGGCCCGCCGCCTGGCTCTTGATGCCGCGGGCAATGCCACCATCGTAGGAAGCTTTGACAGTCCGGCCATCAGCTTCGGCTCTTTCACGCTGACCAACGCCAATGCCGCCGGCACCACCTCGGATATCTTTGCCGCCCGCTTTACCCCGACCGGGACCTGGAGCCAGGCGGTGCGGGCCGGCGGGCCGGGTGCCGACCGCGCCCTGGCCGTAGCCGTCAGTGCCAATGGACAAGCCACGGTCGGGGGGTTGTTTGCTAGTCCTACTGCCTCGTTTGGCAACCTCTCGCTCAGCAATGCCGATGCTAACGGCTTCTCCCTCGACCTGTTTGTGGCCCGCCTCAATAGCGAGGGCTCGGCCTGGACCCAGGCAGTACGCGCGGGTGCCGGCAGTGACGAAGCCGTAGTGGACCTGGCGCTGACGAACTCGGGCGAGGCCACTATTGCCGGGCTCTACCTGTCGACTACAACCATCGGCTCGACGACCCTGAACTCAACTACTGCTACCGACAATACCGGCTTCGTGGCCCGTACCACAGGGCTACCCCTGGGCGTACGCCAGGCGGCCGGCACAGCCCCTCTGGCCGTGTATCCAAACCCCGCTGCAGCCGGGGCTGCCACGCTGCGGCTGGCAACGGCCACTTCGGTAGCCCAGCCCCTGGTGCTGCGCGACGCGCTGGGCCGGGTAGTACGTCAAACCACTCTGGTGGCGGGCCAGCAGGAAATACAATTGCCCACCGTGGGCCTGGCCCCCGGCGTGTACCTGGCCGAAGCCGGTCTGAGCCGCGTGCAGGTGGTCGTGGAGTAAGTAGTGCTGGCCCCTGGCTTCACCCATACTTAGGCTATGTCCAAAGCCCCGGCCCCATTGCGGGAGCCGGGGCTTTTTCGTGAGCCCGGCCCAGTCGCAACGGTAGCCTCGCCGGCCCAAAGCCGGACCGTTGGCGATGACCGGAAATTGAATAAAAATATCAAATAACCAGCGGCGCGGGCTTTTGCTGCATTATTATGTAGGATTGCGGGAATATTCTCGCACCCTAATTCTTTCTTTATGCGAATTATTACCAATTGCCTGCGTGCTGCCCTTATTGCTTCTCTGTTTACGGCGTTGCCGGCGACCGTGCAGGCGCAAAGCTGGCAGTGGGCCACGGCGGCTACTACTACCAGTAACAGCAGCAATGTTACGATTACCGCTACGGCTCTGGATGGGGCGGGCAACACCGTGGTGGCCGGCTATTTTAGTGGCACCGTCGTGCTGGGCACCATCACGCTGACCAGCACCGGCGGAATCGACGGCTTCGTGGGCCGCCTCAGCAGCACCGGAGTCTGGACCCAGGCCGTGCGCGCCGGGGGTAGCGGGGCCGCTGTGTACATCAATGCCCTGGCCCTGGATAATGCCGGCAACGCCGTAGTAGCCGGAAACTTTACCGGCTCTACCATCAGCTTTGGGACTACCACGCTTACCAATGCGGGCGGGGGCTCTACTACCGACATCTTCGTGGCTCGTCTGAGCAGCGCCGGCGCCTGGACGCAGGCCGTGCGGGCTGGCACTGCCCGCAGTGAATCGGCGGCTTCTCTGGCCCTGGATGCCGCGGGCCATGCCGTTGTAGGGGGCACTTTTTACGGTCCCACGGCCAGTTTTGGCACCACTGTGCTCACTAATGCCAGCCCCGTGAGTGCGGGCGTTGATACCGGCGACCTTTTCATTGCCCACCTCAGCCCGGCTGGCACCTGGACCCAAGTAAGTGGCGCCGGGGGCACTGATGATGACGCTCTCAATGCGCTGGCCGTCGATGCGAACGGAACGGTGAGTGCGGTGGGGTATTTCAAGAGCCCGACCATAAGTTTTGGTACTACCACGTTGGCCAATATTTTTCCCCAGGGCACGGTTAGCACAGCCTTTGTGGCCCGCCTCAGCAGCGCCGGTGCCTGGACCCAGGCCACGGCCAATACCACGGGCTCCCCTATTCCTACCGAAGTGGCAATAGATGGCAGCGGTAATACCGTCGTAGCGGGCTTTTTCTTTGGCACCACTACCGACTTTGGCCCCTTTACGCTGACCAATACCAACCCCAACGGCGCCAGCGGCGACATTTTCGTGGCCCGCCTCAACAGTAGTGGTACCTGGACCCAGGCCATCCGCGCCGGGGGCACTGATGATGACCGTAACGCGGGCCTCAGCCTCGACGCCAGCGGCAATGCTTACGTGACCGGGTCTTTTCGGGGACCTTCGGCTGCATTTGGCGCCATCACTCTTACCAACGCCAACCCAGCCAGCAATGCCAATAGCAAGACCGACATCTTTGTGGCTCGCCTGAGCACCAACAACATCTGGACCAGTGCCGTGCGAGCGGGGGGCCTTGAGAGTGAAAGCCCAACGGACATAGCCGTGAACAGCGCCAGCAACAGGGTAGTACTTACCGGGCAGTTTTCTAACCCACTGGTCATTGGGCCCTTTACGTTCCCGGCTCCGCCCAACACCACGGCCTACGTAGCCCAGTTGTCGGACCTGACGCTAGGTAGCAAGCACGCCACCGCTCAGGAACTGGTAAGTCTGACGCCCAACCCGGCCCACGGCAGCGCTCAGCTGGCTCTGCCCGCCGCCGCCAGTATCCACCCCGTACTGGTCTTCGACGCCTTAGGCCGCGAGGTGCGCCGCCAGACCGTGCCAGCACGCTCCACCACGCTTACCCTGAACGTGGCCGGCCTGACGCCCGGCCTGTACGTGGTGCGCTACGGAACAGCCACGGGTCGTTTGGTAGTCGAGTAGAACGGTCTTATCTACTTTCCAGCCCTGGCTTACCCTTGCGTGGGCCAGGGCTTTTTGTTGCCTTTTACGGAGCAGGAGTCGGCACCGCAGTTAGCAACAGGTTGATTTCGGCGGCTTCCAAGGCCAGCACGTTCAGCTCCAGCTCGGCCGGCATTCCGGTCTGCTTCTGCAGAATTTGCCGTGCTTCACTTGCAAAGGACTCCAAGCAATCCTGGCTTTTGGCCGTCGGTGGGGCGGCTTGCAGGGCCGGGAGCGTTGCCAGGCACAGTGGGACTGGGCCAAGCGGGTCTGGCAGCGGGTTAACGGCTGGGCTTTAGAACGGCTGGGCATAGAGTGACAATATTCTAGTGACACTCTTTTTGCCACCGGAATATTGGCACGAATTAGCACGGCGCCCGTCGACTCTTCACCGTCTTTGCCAAAATACCCACATGTAGGTATTGACGAAGGATAGGGCAGGCAGGACCTTTGGGCCTTCATTTAACCCCAAACCTTACCTGCCTGTGCGACACATTTATCTCTCTGTTGGCTTTGCGTTTACGTTAGGCTTATCCGCGGCTCAGGCCCAAACGCCGGCCTGGACGAGCGGCTTACAACCAACTAACCCCACCGCCACCGACGACACCGGCGCCGCGGGCGTTGGCCTGGCTGTTGATGCCAGTGGCAACCAGTACGTAGCGGGCATCCTGCAGAACGGCGCGGGCAGCGGAGCCTCCGCCACCCGCGTGTTTGGCAGCACCACTCTTACCGGGGGCTCGGGCTTTGCCAGCGGTTTTGTGGCCAAGCTTTCCCCTACCCAGCAGTGGCTCTGGGCGCTCAAGGCCACCGGCAACGGTGAAGCCCTTGCCTTTGAGCACGTCGTCGTCAATCCAGCCGGCGACACCTATGCCATTGGTGACGTAAGTGATGATCAAACAATATCGCCGAATGGGGGGACCCTGGTTACGGTGGGCTCCCTCACCTACACCACCACCAAAGCTCAGGCCTCCTTTATTACCCGCCTCAATGCCAACGGACAGCCCCAGGCGCTGATTGGGACATCCGGTACCCGGATCCTGGCCGCGGGCTGGGATGCTACGGCCGGCAACCTGGTAGTGGCTGGAGAATACTCCGGCACCGTCACGCTGGGCGGCATTACGCTGCCCGCTGCTCCTATTGCCGGTGTGTTTGTAGCCCGCCTGAATGCGGCAGGCCAGTGGGTAAGCGCCGTGGGCGCTACCTCCACCGGTACCGCCAGCAGCAGTCGTTTCGTAGTGAGCGAGGCCGCAGTGGGCCCACAGGGGCAAGTAGCGTTGGCTTTCCGCATCCGCAACGGCTCCGTGACGCTGGGTGGCACAACCGTCACCTCGACCAGTACTACCCAGGCCATAAATATTGTGGCTCAGCTCAGCGCCGCCAACCAGTGGGCGTGGGCTACGCAGGTTGCGGCCGCAGGGACTAGCTCGGTGGCCTACATTGCCAACGAACTACAATATGACCGGACGGGCAACGTGTGGCTGGCGGGTGAGGGCCTAAGCACCGGCCTGCAAATAGGCAGCACCACGGTGAACGAGGACGAATTTGTGGCCCGCCTCTCGCCCACCGGCCAGTGGGGCGCCGTAGGTACTATCGGCCACGCGGGCAGCGCTAATGGCGCTACCAATACGGAGGCCCTGGCTGTCGATGCGCAAGGCAACGCCGTTATGGTCGGCAATATGCCCAATGCCATTACCTACACGTTTGGCACGCGTACCCTGGTCAACCCCACCGCCGGTCGGAATTTTGTGGCCCGCTTCAACCCGACCACGCAAAGTTGGGACTATGCCCAGCTCACCCCGTCCGTTAGCACGAATGGCGAATTCACTTTCGGAGCTATTGCGCTGGATGTTGCCGGAAACATGTTTGCCACGGGTGACTTTCTGGGCTCCATCACCTTTGGGGCGAATACCCTGACTTACCCGGCTTCTTTCGGCAGCAATGCCTTCGTAGCCAAGCTCAGCAACGCGGGCCTGCCGCTGGGTGTGCGCCAGGTGGCGGGTGTAGCGCCACTGGCCCTCTACCCAAACCCGGCTGCCGCGGGTACCTTTGCTACCCTGCGTCTGTCCTCGTCTACGAGCACTGCGTTGCCGGTAACCCTGCGCGACGCGCTGGGCCGGGCCGTACGCACCAGCACGGTTCTGGCTGGTCAGCAGGAAGCCCGGCTGGCCACGGCTGGCTTGGCCCCGGGCCTCTACCTACTGGAGGCGGGCGCGCAGCGGGCCCAGTTAGTAGTGCAATAACGGTATCGGCCCGCTGCCATTACCAGTAAGAAGCCCCGGTTCACCCTCGTGTGAGCCGGGGCTTTTTGTGCGTGCTCCGCCAGTTACGAGGCCTTCAGAATGTCTGATTACTGAACGGGCAACGGGACTCAACGAGGATTTAGGGTGGTTGGTCGGGTAAAGGGGGCTGCCAAGAGGGAAACAGCGCTGTAGCTCTTTTTCCACATTGCTAAAAACCTATTTTTATCCGGAATTACCCAACTCTCGTCCTGCCCGCATCCTATGCAACCCGACTCGTACACGCGTATTGCCGCTACCATTGCGGAAGTGGCCGCCACTGCCGATTTCTACCCCGGCGTTGTTATCGTTCACAACCTTCGCACCCAGTGCGTGGAGTACATGTCGCGCCCGGGGCTGCAGCTGCTGCGCACCACCCTAGCCGAGCTCATTGCCATGGGGCCCGAGTACCACTCCCGCTTTTTCAACCAGCAGGAGTCGGCCGAGTATGTGCCTAAAATAATGGCGTTGCTGGAGCAGAACGACCTGAACCAAATCGTGACCTTTTTCCAGCAGGTGCGCACCACCCAAAGCCCCGACTGGAGCTGGTACATGAGCTCAATCCGAATTCTGCTGCGCGGCGACGACGGCCTGCCCCTGCTGGGGTTGTGCTTTGCCTGCCCCATCGACCCGACCAGCTCGGTGTCTATCAAGGCGACCCGGCTGCTGGAGGAAAACAATTTTCTGCGTAAAAACCACAGCAAGTTCGGGCAGCTCACCAAGCGTGAGTGCGAAGTGCTGCGCTACCTGGCCCTGGGCCGCAGCGCCCCGGAGATTTCGCAAACGCTGTTTATTTCGGTGCAAACGGCCGAAACCCACCGCCGCAACATCAAGCAGAAACTCAACCTCGAATCGGGCTACGACCTGGTGCAGTACGCCCAGGCCTTCGACCTGATTTGAGCCGGGCACCCAACGCGGGCGGGCCGGGTATGCTTTTATCCCTGAAAGCCTGCTAATTTTGGCCCCCATCTGCTTCTGAATTCCTCATGCCCGAACTAAACGGCATCCTTGTTCATCCCGACTGCCGCCATTTCCGCGGTGATGTTCCCTGCCGCCCCAACAAAGAGCACGGCTACCAGTGCGCCGGCTGCCCCGAGTATGCCCCCGTACAGCAGCGGATTCTTATCATCAAGCTTGGGGCCATCGGCGACGTTATCCGGACTACGCCCTTGCTGCGCCGCCTGCGCCAAGAGTATCCGCAGGCCAAGATTACCTGGCTGACCCACACGCCGGCCATTCTGCCCGCCGGGGCCATCGACGAGATTCTGAAGCTGGAGCTGACCAGCGTGCTACACCTGCAGGCCCGGGAATTTGACCTCCTGCTGAACCTGGACAAGGACAAGGAAGCCTGCGCCCTGCACGACACGATTCGGGCCACCCGTAAGTTTGGCTATACCCTGCTGCCCAACGGTGTGGCCTGGCCCAGCAACGAGCTGGCCAACCACAAGTTCCTCACAGGCGTGTTCGACGAATTGAGTCAGCTCAATCAAAAACCTTACGTGCAGGAAATCTTCGAGCTCTGCGGCTTCGAGTTCCAGCATGAGGAGTACGTTTTCGACACCCACCAGGACAAAGGCTACAACTGGAGCAACCTGCCCACCGGCAAGCCCCGCATCGGCCTCAACACCGGCTGCGGCGACCGGTGGACGACGCGTTTGTGGTCGGATGAGAAATGGCTGAGCCTGATTACCCAGCTCCAACAGGCCGGCTACGTCCCGGTATTGCTAGGCGGTGCGGCCGAAGACGAGCGCAACCAGCGCCTGCACGCGGCCACCGGCGCCGCCTACCTGGGCACCTTCCCGCTGGAGCAGTTCATCAACCTGATGTACCAGATGGACGGCATCGTGACCCAGGTGACGATGGCCATGCACATCAGCATTGCTCTGCAAAAGCCCACGGTGCTGATGAACAACATCTTCAATCCCTACGAATTCGACCTTTACGGCCGGGGCCAGCTCGTGCAGCCCGACCGGCAGTGTGTGTGCTTCTACCGCGGCACCTGCAAACTGGGCACCAGCTGTATGGAAGACTTACCGGCCGAAAAGGTATTTGCGGCGGTGCAGGCCAGCGTGCCAGTGTAGTGTCGAACCTTCTTGCCAGCTATCCTTGCGAGGCGCTAGCCGAAGCCATCCGTCTTTGCTAGTGACAAACGTTCTTTTACCAGAAAGCCCTTTCTCGTTATTACGGGAAAGGGCTTTTCACTTAAGGCAGCGCAGCACATTTTAGAGGACGGATGGCTTCGGTCTGCTCGCAATGCCAGAGGGAGGGATGTAATTTCTACCCCGCCACGGCTTTCAGGGCAGCCACCATCTCACTCCACGAAAACTCTTTCTTCTTGGCCCATACGCCCGCGGCCAGTTCCGATTCGCGCTGGTGTTCATAGAAGTCCACCAGGGCGTCGGCAATGGCTTTGGGGGTGGGCTTCACCACGTAGCCCACTTCACCGTCGGGAATCAGCTCGGCCAGGCCGCCTACGTCGGTAACCAGCATGGGCCGCTCGAAGTGGTAGGCAATCTGCGATACGCCGCTCTGGGTGGCGTTTTTGTAAGGCTGCACCACCATGTCGGCCGCGCAGAAGTAGTCGGCTACTTTCTCGTTGGGAATAAAATCGGTGGCGCGCACCAGGCGGCTTTCTAAATTGTGCTGCTTGATTAGGGCTTCGTAAGGAGCCGCGTCTTCGTAGTACTCGCCGGCAATGATGAGCTTGACGGGCAACTGCTGCAGACGCGGGTCGGCAAAGGCTTCCAGCAGAATGTCCAGCCCTTTGTAGGCCCGGATAAAGCCGAAAAATAGCAGATAGCCGTATTTCGGGTCCAGGCCCAACCCCTGCAAAGCCACTGGCTTGGCTTTCAACGCCCCGAAGTTGTCGTAGAGCGGGTGGGGCTGGTACTGGGCCGGCTGCTTAAAGTGCAGGCGGCGCAAATCGGCCAGCACCGCGCGCGACATCGTGACGAAGCCGTGGCAGGCCGAGAGGAAATAGCGCGTAAGGGGCCGGTCGCCAGGGCGCTTTTCGTGCGGAATTACGTTGTCGGTGATGGCCACGACACGGGTGTGGCGGTTGCGGCGGATACGGCGGGCAATGTAGCCCAGGGCCGGGCCCATAAACGGCAGCCAGAAGCGGAATATAATTAGGTCGGGCTTCTCACGCCGCAGCTTCTCGCCCGCTTTCCACCACGACACGGGGTTCACCGAGTTGATGCTGACCTCAATATCGAGGTCCGTGGGACCGGCTTCGGTACTGAACTGGGTTTGGCCCGGAAACAAAAAATCAGGGTATTGCAGGCTGAACGTGACGATGCGCACCTCGTCGCCGGCCTCACGAAAAGCCCGGGCCAGCCGCTCGTTGTACGTAGCAAGGCCACCCCGCAGCGGGTAAGCCGGACCGATGATGACGACGCGTGCCACGAGAAGTTAGTCAGGTAAGTTGATTTTGTCCCGAATCAGGTAGTCGTTGCGACGCGGGCCGTTGAGCTGCACCATTTCGGCCAGAAAACCTGCCAGGAACAGCTGCATACCCACAATAACGGCTACCAGGGCCAGGAAGAAAAGCGGCTGGTCGGTCACGTCGCGGGCCCGCAGGTTCTGATTGGCCAGGTATATTTTCTCAATGACCAGCCACAGCGTAATGAGCATGCCCACCAAGAAAGACACCGAGCCCAGGGTGCCAAAGAAGTGCATGGGCCGCCGCCGAAACCGGCTCACGAAGGTAATGGACATCAAATCCAGGAAGCCGTACACGAACCGCTCCAGCCCAAATTTGGTCACGCCGTACTTGCGCTCCTGGTGCTGCACGGCCTTTTCGCCAATACGCCCAAAGCCGTTCCACTTGGCAATGACCGGGATGTAACGGTGCATTTCGCCATACACCTCGATGCCCTTGACCACGCGCTGGTCGTAGGCTTTCAGGCCGCAGTTGAAGTCGTGCAGGCTGATGCCCGAAATCCAGCGCGTGGCACCGTTGAAGAGCTTGGTCGGAATGGTTTTGCTCAACGGGTCGTAGCGCTTCTTTTTCCAGCCGCTCACCAGGTCGTAGCGTTCCTCTACTATCATGCGGTAGAGTTCGGGTAGCTCCTCAGGCGAGTCCTGCAGGTCGGCGTCCATGGTGCACACCACCCGGCCGGTTGTTTCCCGGAAACCCGTGTTTAGGGCCGCCGACTTACCGTAGTTGCGGTTAAACCGGATGCCGCGCAGGTGCGAATCGGTTTGGGATAATTCTTCAATAACGTCCCAGGAAGCATCAGTCGAGCCATCGTCAATCAGAATCACCTCGTAGCTCAGCCCGTGCTGGGTCAGCACCCGATTGATCCAGCGCGTGAGCTCCGGTAAGGATTCGGCTTCGTTAAGCAGGGGAATAACAATGGACAGCTCAACCGGAAACTGGGACGACAAACGCTTAGTCAAACTCGGGTCGTTTATGCTTGGTGAAAATGGTCACGATCAGGCCAGGAATAAGCCCGATGAAAGCTCCCGCCATGGCGCCTTTACCAATTTGCAGCGGCGACTTAACCTTTTCGTCGCTCATATCGGCCAGGCTTTTCTCGATCTGCTCTTCCTGCACACCAGGCATAGAGCTCATCCAGGCCTCAAAGTCTGTGCGCATCCGCAACGGGTAATCAGTATCGATGAAGTTGACGTAGACAAAGTTGAAAATGCCCGACAACAGACCCGCAATCAGAGAGAGCACCAACACAATCAGCATACCTTGCCCATAGGTCATAAAGCTCTGGTTCTGCTGCTTGAAAAAGCGGTGCGCCAGCACAATGCCCAGAACATAGACCAGAATGCTGGCACTCATGTAAATGGAGTACTTAAAAGAAAGCTCGGTGGCGCGCAGAATAAAATCGACAATAATCCAGAGCAGGCCGGTAATCAGGCCGTAGCGCACCCCAACCGCAACGGGGGAAACGGGAGTAGCAGTAGTTTCCATGTGGTAGTAATTGGTGAAAGATTGGACAAGTGAAAGTTATTTGCGCAGGAAAACACCGACCGGAATTGCGACAAGGATGCCTAATACTAGCTTTTTGAAGAATTCATCTACTCCAAAAGCAGCAGGGGTCCGAGCCAAGTCTTTTAACATAGCTGCGTGTTGTTGTAAGCCATTTGGCTGCTTGAGATACAGTGGCTTCGCAGCTATTATTACTTGTCTTGCTTCCGTTAAATATTCCTCAATAAGAATTGGGTCTGCATTCTTAGCAAACATATACAAGCTAACTCCCGCTAATGCTGCAGCAATAAGAGTAGTTAGGACTCCTACTCCTATTGCTTTCAGCAATCCTGGCCCTTGATCATAATAGCGGCGAAGCCATATTTGGCTAACTATTGCTGCTATAGGAGGAAAAAAGTCGGAGAACGTCCTTTTAGGGCCGTACGGGTTATTATGTGTGTAGTAAAGGAAAAGCACCCACAGGAAGCACAATAAGGCGGTAATTACGCCGCAAATGGCAGCTGTGCGTAATACTACTGGACGTGAAAGAGGAGCTGTCTTTTCCAAAACTAAGTAAGCGTAATAAGTGCGGCAAGATAGAGGACTTTGGGTAAACTACCCGCCTACGCTGTTACTGCTGCCACTGGCTGAGGCTTGCGGCTGCCCATAAAACGCAGCAGCAGCACTTCAGCCAGCAGGCAACCCAAGGCCAGCAGTAAGCAGTAGCGCCACAACGGGGTGCCTACGCGCTGAGCCTTGTAATGCGCGGCCACCGAGCGGTCGGTGCCACCTTCGTACACCTGAATATTGGGCTGATTCGGGCCAATCAGCTGCCGGAGCTCTGCCGCAGAATAGTAGGCCAGCTCCGATTCTGCTTTGTCCAGGTTCAAAGCCAGCGTTGTCAGCACCTTATTGTTATACACTACTTCATAAAAGCCGGGCTCCTGCACCACAGCCGGCAGCGTCAGCCGCAAGCTGCCGCCTTCCCAACGCTGAGCCGGAATAACCGTCAAACTATCCCTGCGCAAGCTCACTACCGGCTCATCGCGCTGCCCGGAGCCCTGCTGCACTGGTATTCCTAAGGCAATAGTGTTCTGGTTTAAACGGTAGGCCAAGCGCTGCTCCGACCGGTAGCTACGCATTGCTAAACGGTACATGACGGGCACAAACAGTGCGTGCTGGGTGAAATTAGAATAAGTTGGGCCAAACGGGGCGGAAAACAAGTACACATTACCTTTCCCACTGGAAAATCCAGCTAGGAATCCATCTCCGCTGCGCATTTTCAGCACGTCAGTTCCCGAACGGGACCATCGCAGCACAGGAGCCACTTTAGGCATCACCGCCCGCTGGTTCGAGGCGCTAAACACATCCTGAAAAAACGGATTCTGGAGCGCTGGTGCCGCCACGTCCTGCAATACCGATGCCGCCCCTGGGTTCACCTGCCACTGCACCCCACCAATTCCCAGATTGGTAAGCAGGCGCGTGTACTCAGCTTGGGCATCTGGCCCTGCTACCGGCGGCACTATCACCAGCGTAGCGCCTTGGTTCACGGCCCGCACCAAGTTTTCCCGGAGCGCATTGCTAATCTTGGGCATCTCCTCCAGAATAATGAGGTTGGCCGCGTTTAACCGGCTATAATCCAGGTTCTGGTTGCTGCTGGCAAATGCAAACATCGCCTCATTACGGTATACGCGCCCCACAGCCGTTTCCTGCGGTCCCGCCAGATTCAGAATGCCAATCTGGGGCGAGGTCTGCAGCGTGAAAAAGTAGGTATTATCAAAGGTTACTGGCAGATCTTCTACTTCAACCCGGCACTGCTGCAGAGCGGGACTATCCAGCCGTACTCTAACTGCACTGGTCGTACTCGCGTGAGCACCAATAGCAGTTCGAAATGCCGCCACCTGCCGATTGCCAACAAAGATTTTAACCTGACAATCCGTGGCAGCCTGCGTGCCACCATTGCGCAACCGAACCCGTAACCCAATATCAGAACCCGAGCGCACAAATGCATCGTCCAGCAGCACACTGTCCACGTACACGTTTGCCGTTTGCTTTCCCCGCAAAGGCACCAAATAGGTTTGATTTAACGTATCCGCTTTGAGAGCCTGGGCACTGAACGAGTTCCTTTGGAAATCTGAGAAGATGAATGTTTGCCGTATACCGGCTGCGCGTTGCGCTCTATCCACCAAAGTATTTATGCTCTTTGCTTGCCCCGATATGCCTGCTTGCTGCAAGGTGGTTTGGAAAGCATTGGCAGTTAATAAAGAATTTGAAGCCGTCGGGAATAAATAACGTGCAGAAGCAGGATACGCCGTTGGCAGCTGATCAGCCTGCTCAATAGCCTGCTCAAAAAGAGCCTGCCCATCCTCCCCTTCCACGGCCATGCTCGGTGAAGCATCAAGAATAGTTGTTACCACACCACCCGGCGACTGGCCTTGCTCTGGTGCCGGTATATAAGGCAGACAAAACAACAGCACTAGAAAAGCTATAAAGCCAATCCGGGCTGCTAATATTAGTAAGTGCTTAAGCTTACGCTGACGAGCCGTTACCAGCTTTATCTCCCGGATAAAGCTCACATTAGTGAACAATACACGCTGGGGCCGACGCAGCTCAAAGAAGTGTATTGCAATAGGAATGCCTACAGCCAGCAGTCCCAGTAAAAACCACGGATAAGTTAATGCCATCAGGTACCTGGAATAAGTCTGTGAATGTAACAACCAAAGACACCACACTTACTCATTACATGCAGCAATTTCCTTTTAAAAAAGGGTAAACGCTTAAAATGGCAGCCCGAAAATCGCCTCGAAACAATAAACAAAATTGATTTTAGCACATATATCATCCCTAAGGATATAGGGAGCGTCACGTCTTTCTACCGCGCCTTCCACGGGTTCGGCAGCGGGCTGGCCGGGGCGGGTGGGCCTCAAACGAGAACACCCCCTCGCAGCCCGAAGTCGCGAGGGGGTGTTGCTAAAAAAAGGTTGGCGGCGACCGACTCTCCCACCGATGAAGGTAGTACCATAGGCGCTACGGGGCTTAACTGCTCTGTTCGGAATGGGAAGAGGTGAACACCCGTGCTAAAGCCACCATTACTGGTGTCCATGCAGGTTTGCATAGTCAATAACGTTGACGCAGGAAACGGGTAAGAAGAAAGAAGCAGAACTGGGTTTACTAGAAGCGCTCGAGTCATTAGTACTGCTCGGCTCGGCCATTTCGGACCTTCGACCTGCAGCCTATCAACGTGGTAGTCTACCACGACTCTTATTATGGGAGATCTCATCTTGAGGTGAGTTTCGCACTTAGATGCTTTCAGCGCTTATCTCATCCCAGCGTCGCTACCCGGCGCTGCAACTGGCGTCACAACCGGTGCACGAGCGGCTGGTCCAACTCGGTCCTCTCGTACTAAAGTCAGGTCCTCTCAAATCTCCAACGCCCACCACAGATAGGGACCGAACTGTCTCACGACGTTCTGAACCCAGCTCGCGTGCCACTTTAATCGGCGAACAGCCGAACCCTTGGGACCTTCTCCAGCCCCAGGACGTGACGAGCCGACATCGAGGTGCCAAACCTCCCCGTCGATATGAGCTCTTGGGGGAGATCAGCCTGTTATCCCCGGCGTACCTTTTATCCTTTGAGCGATGGCCCTTCCATGCGGAACCACCGGATCACTATATCCGTCTTTCGACCCTGCTCGGCTTGTAGGCCTCACAGTCAAGCTCACTTATGCTATTGCGCTCTGCGTACGGTTACCAAGCGTACTGAGTGAACCTTTGAAAGCCTCCGATACTTTTTTGGAGGCGACCACCCCAGTCAAACTACCCACCAGACACTGTTTCCCGATTAGAGATTAGGCGCCAAGCAACACAAGGGTGGTATTTCAACGTTGACTCCACGATGGCTAGCGCCACCGCTTCATAGTCTCCCACCTATCCTACACATGTGTTACCCAGCGTCAATGTCAAGCTATAGTAAAGGTGCACGGGGTCTTTCCGTCCCGTGGCGGGTACTCGGCATCTTCACCGAGACTACAATTTCACCGAGCTCACGGCTGAGACAGCGCCCAAATCGTTACACCATTCGTGCAGGTCGGAACTTACCCGACAAGGAATTTCGCTACCTTAGGACCGTTATAGTTACGGCCGCCGTTTACCGGGGCTTCGATTCAAACCTTCGCCTTGCGACTAAGTTCCCCTCTTAACCTTCCGGCACCGGGCAGGTGTCAGACCTTATACTTCCTCTTGCGAGTTCGCAAAGTCATGTGTTTTTGTTAAACAGTCGCTTGGGCCTTTTCACTGCGGCTTCTCCATCGCTGGAGGAAGCGTCCCTTCTCCCGAAGTTACAGGACCATTTTGCCGAGTTCCTTGGCCGTGATTCACTCGAGCACCTCAGGATTCTCTCCTTGACTACCTGTGTCGGTTTGCGGTACGGGTTACTCACGAATTAAAACGCTTAGCAGGTTTTCTTGGCAGTCTGATTAGGTACACTATCCCGTTGGCCGAAGCCGCCAGGTACTATCGTGGTTCAGCAAAGAAGGCGTACTTGACTACCCTCTCTATACCTACACACTTTAACGGGCACTTCCGTCCGCCCGCGGTACTTTCACTTCTGCGTCACTGCATCACTCTCGTAAGTAAGTGCTGGAATATCAACCAGCTGTCCATCGACGTAGCCTTTCGGCGTGGCCTTAGGTCCCGACTAACCCTGATCCGATTAGCGTTGATCAGGAAACCTTAGTCTATCGGTGGGCGGGTTTCTCACCCGCCTTATCGTTACTCATGCCTACATTTGCTTTTCTGGCCGCTCCAGCATCCCTGACAGGACACCTTCACCGCTGACCAGAATGCTCCCCTACCACTTACGCATAAGCGTAAATCCATTGCTTCGGTACCGGACTTGATGCCCGCGTATTATCGATGCCCTCTCGCTCGACCAGTGAGCTGTTACGCACTCTTTAAAGGAATGGCTGCTTCCAAGCCAACCTCCTGGCTGTCAAAGCAAGTGGACCTCCTTTGTTCAACTTAGTCCGGATTTAGGGACCTTAGCAGATGGTCTGGGTTCTTTCCCTCTCGGCCTGGGACCTTAGCACCCCAAGCCTCACTGCCGGCTATATTACTAGGCATTCGGAGTTCGTCAGGATTCGGTAGGCTATGACACCCCCTAGTCCTATCGGTAGCTCTACCTCCTAGTAACTCAACGCCGACGCTGTACCTAAATACATTTCGGGGAGTACGAGCTATTTCTCAGTTTGATTGGCCTTTCACCCCTACCCACAAGTCATCCAAATCCTTTTCAACGGAAACTGGTTCGGACCTCCAGTTGGTTTTACCCAACCTTCATCCTGCTCATGGGTAGATCACAAAGTTTCGCGTCTACCTCCTCTGACTCTGCGC